>NZ_CP015079.1:0-312621 GCF_001653335.1 Nocardioides dokdonensis FR1436 | reverse complement strand
GGGTCTCGGTCTTGGCGGCCAGGTAGCCCATCAGCGTGGGGGCGTCGAAGCCGTACGGCTCGGCCACCCACACCATGTCGAGCCCGGCCTTCTCCAGGCCGACGACCTGGTCGGCGGTCTCGCGCGGGTTGCCTGCGTAGACGAGCGGCATCGACAGCTTCATGGTTCCCCTTGGGCAGAGATCGGCGTACAACGTCGCCCCGACCGTAGCAGCGCCACTGTCACCGTCGTGGGGGTCCGGCGCTCAGCCGGTCATCCGCAAGGCCCGGCCGAGGGAGCCGGCGAGGCCGGCGGCGTACTCGGTGGTCAGGTGGTCGGTGTCGCGGTAGGTCAGCGTGCCGCCGACGACCACGGGGCAGTCGCCCTCGTAGCAGAGCCACGGGGTCGGGTCGACGACGTCGGCGCCCGCCAGGAGCGCCGACTTCACCACCACGTCACCCAGGATCGTCGAGCGCTCGACCGGCTCGAACATGCAGGTGCCGAGGCTCGGGGTCGCCGACGTCAGGCACTCGCCCGGGTCGGTGGCCGACTTCGGGACGTCCTTGATCAGCACCACCCGGTCGGCGTTCGCCTGCAGCTCGGTGAACAGCTCGTCGTAGCCGCGCTCGAGCTCGGGGGCGACCAGCTCGATGGTCACCGCGCGCCGGTCGTCGATCCACACGCCGTTGACCGGGGGCGAGGAGGCGACCACGACGAGGTCGGGGGAGAGGGCCGCCACCTGGTCGCTGACCCAGTCCTGGAACTCGTCGCAGCCGGTGAACACCACCGACTCCTTGAGCGGCGCCACGCTGACGTGGCCCGCCGGGCACTGCGGCTTGACCAGGTAGAACGCCCGCCAGCCGTAGTCCTGGGTGATCCGCTCGACGGCCGGGATCCAGGCCCGGGCGTGGGAGTCGCCGATCACCACGACGGTCCGGTCGCCCTGGGCGTCGCCGCGCACGCAGAGGCGCCGTACGTCGTCCTCGTAGTCGCACTCGCCCACGTCGGCGACGCTCTGGCGAAGGTCCAGCAGGTCGGGCGTGAGGTCGCTGGGGACCGCCACCTTCTCCCGCGCCGCGCGGACCGACGCCTTAACCAGCGCCACCGTCTCGTCATGGTGCTCGCGGGAGTCGGCCAGCTCGATCGGGGGGTTGTTCCCGAGCTCGCCGCCCTGCCAGCTCGTGTAACCCCAGGTGCCGCCGGCCGCGGCCGCGACCAGCACCAGGCTGGCGGGGTAGAGCACCAGCGTGCGCGGGGCGGGCAGGCGCAGGGAGATGCGGCCGGTGCGGAACGGGGTCTCGACGTAGCGGTAGGTCAGCGCCGCCAGGTTGACCACCACGACCACCGTGACCAGACGCTCGGTGACGCTGAGCGCGCGACCCAGGTGCTGCTCGGTGATGACCAGGGCCGGCCAGTGCCACAGGTAGAGGGAGAAGGACCAGTCGCCGAGCACCCGCGCGGGCCGGCAGGTCAGCAACCAGACGATGGGCCGGGGGTGACCCGCCGGGGTGGCTCCCGCGACCAGGAGCGCGGCGGCGCCCAGGACCGGCAGGAGGGCGGCGTACCCGGGGAACGCGGTCGCGGGGCTCAGCACGACGCACGCGAGGAGGATCGCGACCAGACCGCCGGCGCCGAGCAGCCAGGACGCCGGGCGGGGCACGCGCGGCGCGAGCCGGGGCAGCACGAGGGCGAGCACGGCGCCGATCCCGAGCTCCCACACCCGCGCGGGGGTCGAGAAGTACGCCGCCGCGGGGTCCGCGGCCGTGGCGACGAGCGACCACGCGAAGGAGGCGCCGGTGACCGCCAGCAGGACCAGCAGCAGCCGGCGGCGCGAGACGGCCGCCAGTGCCAGCATCACCAGCGGCCACACGACGTAGAACTGCTCCTCGACCGCCAGCGACCAGTAGTGCTGGAGGGCCGAGGGGGCGCTGCCCTCGGCGAAGTACGACACGCCTTCGCCCGCGAAGTGCAGGTTGGCGGCGAAGAGGCCGGACCACACGGCGTCGTCGACGAGGTCGCGGGCGGTGATCAGCGGCAGCCAGACCAGGGCCGCGACGAGCGTCACCGCGATGACGAGGGTCGCCGCCGGCAGGATGCGCCGCGCCCGGCGGGACCAGAAGCCGACCAGCGAGACCCGGCCGGTGCGGTCGGCCTCGCGCACGAGCAGCCCGGTGATCAGGAAGCCGGAGATGACGAAGAAGACGTCGACCCCGACGAACCCGCCGGGCAGGAACGGCACCCCGGCGTGGGCGGCGATGACGACCACCACGGCCAGGGCGCGCAGGCCCTGGACGTCGCTGCGGTGCCCCGCGCGCGTCTGTGTGGTCACCCCCGTGCCTCCCCATGTCGCGACTCGTCTCCACGGTCTTAACCAGTGACCGCTCAGATCGTTACGCGGGGCCAGGGTGTCATGATCGCCGGGCAGCCGGGGCGAGACACGTCCTGGCGGTACCGAGCAGGAGGAAGCACGCGTGACGACCTACCGCATCGCAGTGATCGGCGGCACCGGCCCGCAGGGCAAGGGCCTGGGCTACCGCTTCGCTAAGGCCGGGCACAGCGTGGTCCTGGGCTCGCGCTCGGCCGACAAGGCCGGCCCGGTGGCCGACGAGGTCACCGAGCGGCTCGCGGGCGTCGAGGGTGCCGGCACCGTCACGGGTGCTGCGAACGCCGACGCGATCGGCGAGGCCGACGTCGTGCTGCTCGCCGTGCCGTACGACGGCCACGCCGACCTGGTCGAGTCGCTCCCGCTGGCCGGCAAGACGGTGATCTCCTGCGTGAACCCGCTCGCCTTCGACAAGCGCGGCGCCCACGGGCGCGTCATCGACGGCGGCGAGGGCTCCGCCGCCGAGGAGGCCCAGCGGCTGCAGCCCGAGGCCACCGTCGTCGGTGCCTTCCACAACGTCTCCGCGGTCCTGCTGTGGGGCGACGAGGAGTACCTCGACGAGGACGTCCTGGTCGTCGGCGACGTCGTCGAGGCCAAGGAGGTCGCCATGGACCTCGCGGAGGCCGTCACCTCGCGCCGCGGCATCGACGCCGGCAAGCTGCGCCTGGCCCGCCAGCTCGAGCCCTTCACCGCCGTCCTGATCTCCATCAACCGCAAGTACAAGACCCACGCCGGGGTGCGCATCTCCGGAGTCTGACCGCGGCCGTCGGTCGCTCAGCCGCGCCCGTTCCAGGACTCCCAGAGCGCGGCGTACGAGCCGCGGGCAGCGACCAGCTCGTCGTGCGAGCCGAGCTCGCTGATCCGACCGTCCTCGACCACGGCGACCCGGTCGGCGTCGTGGGCGGAGAACAGCCGGTGCGCGATGGCGATCACCGTGCGGCCCTCGAGCACCGCCGCCAGCGAGCGCTCCAGGTGCCGGGCCGCGCTCGGGTCGATCAGCGAGGTCGCCTCGTCGAGGACCAGCGTGTGCGGGTCGGCCAGCACCAGCCGGGCCAGTGCCACCTGCTGGGCCTGGGCCGCGCTGAGCGCGCGACCGCCGGACCCGACCACGCTGTCGAGCCCGTCGGGCAGCGCCTCGACCCAGGCCAACGCGTCGACCGAGGCGAGGGCGGCCAGCACGTCCGGGTCGGTGGCCTCCGGGCGCGCGAGCACCAGGTTCTCGCGCACGGTGCCGACGAAGACGTGGTGCTCCTGGGTCACCAGCGCGACGTGGCCGCGCAGCTCGCCCAGGGGCAGGTCGACCAGCGGCGTGCCGCCGACGGTGACGGCGCCGGCGCGGGGCGGGTGGATGCCGGCCAGCAGCCGGCCCAGGGTGGACTTGCCTGCCCCCGAGGGCCCGACCATCGCCACCCGTTCACCGACCGCCACCGACATCGAGACGCCGTGCAGCACGTCGCGGCCCTCGGCGTACGAGAAGCGCACGTCAGTGACGTCGATCTGCTCGCCCTGCGGCTGCGCGCCGGTGGCGGTGCGGTCGTCGGGCACGTCGGCCACGCCCAGCAGCCGCGACAGCGAGGCGGCGCCCATCTGCAGCTCGTCGAGGATCGAGACGATCCGGTCGACCGGGTCGATCAGCATCTGCACGTAGAGGGTCGCCGCGGTCACGTCGCCCAGCGACACCTCGCCCCGGGTGTAGAGCCAGCCGCCGAGCAGCAGGGTGGCCACCGTCGGGATCAGGTACGACAGCTCCATGCTCGGGAAGAAGACCGTGCGCAGGTGCAACGTGTACTTCTCGGCGTCGTAGGAGTCCCGGATCTCGTCGTCGACCCGGTCCACCTGGTCCTGCTGGATCCCGAGCGCCTCGACGGTGCGCGCGCCCTCGACGGTCTCGGTGAGCGCCGCCGAGATGGCGGAGTACGTCGCCGACTCACGCAGGTAGCCGTCCTTGGCGCGGGCGAGGTACCAGCGCAGCCCGATCACCAGCGGCGGCACGCCGAGCACGCACGGGATCGCGACCCACCAGCCGACGCTGAGCGCGGCGGCGAAGGTCAGCACGGCGGTGACCACCGCGATCGTCCACTCCGGCAGCGCCATCCGCACCGACCAGCCGAGCTGGTCGACGTCGCGGCTGGTGCGGGTCAACAGGTCACCGGACCCGGCGGACTCCACGACCCCGATGGGCAGCCCGAGCGCGTTGTCGACGAAGTCCTCGCGCAGGTCGGCCAGCACCTGCTCGCCCAGCACCTGGCTGATGTAGCGGGCGTAGCGGGTCAGCACCGTCTGGGCGACCAGGAACGCGGCCAGCACCATCAGCACCCGGTCGACGTACCCGGTCGTGGTGCCCTTCTCGACGGCCTCCACGAGGTTGCCGAGCAGGCGCGGGGCGGCCAGCGCGGTGAGGGCCGCCAGCACGTGCAGCAGCAGCGCCCCGCCCAGCATCCGCGGGTGCTTGCGGGCCAGGCGTCGGACGTAGCCGCGCACCGCGGGCGAGTCCGCCACGGGCAGCCGGGTGGTGACGCTCACGAGACACCTGCGCTCTCGCGGTCGTCGGGACGGGGCTCGGTCTCGCGGGTGACCACGCGGCGGTACGCCGGCACCGTGGCCAGCAGATCGGTGTGCGAGCCGGTCGCCACGACCGCCCCGGCGACGACGAACGCGACCTCGTCGACGGCGTCGAGCAGCAGCGGGCTGGTGCTCGTCACGACCGTGGTGCGACCGGCGCGGTGCTCGCGCAGCCGGGCGGCGATGCGCGCCTCGGTGTGGGCGTCGACCGCGCTCGTCGGCTCGACCAGCACCAGGATCTCGGGGTCCAGGGCCAGGGCACGCGCCAGCACCAGGCGCTGGCGCTGCCCGCCGGAGAAGGAGCGACCCCGCTCGGCCACCTGGGTGTCCAGCCGCTCGGGCAGGGCGTCGAGGATGTCGGCGGCCGACGCGGTCAGCAGGGCCCGCTCCACGTCACCGCGGCGGTGCACGTCCAACCGATCGCCGAGGCGCCCGGAGAAGAGCATCGACGCGGTGTCCGAGACCACCACCCGGCGCCGGACCTCGTCGCGGGCCAGGTCCACCAGCCGCACCCCGCCGAGGGTGACCCCGGCGGTGGCGCCGCTCCCGTCGTCCGGGGTGCAGAGCCCCAGCCGGTCGGCGACCGCGCTGGACTCGTCGGGCTGCTCGCTGACCACGGCCAGCAGCACACCCGGGCGCACCCGCAGCCCGGAGGAGGCGTCGTACAGCTCGGAGCCGGGGGGCGGGGGAGGCGCGGGCGACACCGGCTCCGCGACGTCCGGGTCGAGGGCGAGCACCGTGCAGACACGACGGGCCGAGACCCGGCCGCGGATGAGCTTGTTGGCGTACTCCGTGGCGGTGCGCAGCGGGATCATCAGGAACGCGGCGTAGCCGTAGAACGCGACCAGCTCGCCCGGGGAGATCCGCCCGTCGACCGCGTACCGGGCGCCGAGCCAGACGACTACCACGACGAAGACGCCGGGCAGGAACACCTGGAGCGCGTCGAGCACCGACTGGAGACGGGCGACCTGGACGCCGGCGCGGCGGGTGGCCTGCGACTCGCGGCGGTAGCGGCCCAGGAACACCTGCTCGCCGCCGATCCCGCGCAGCACCCGCAGCCCCGCGACGATGTCGGTGGCGGTGTTGGACAGCTCGCCCATCAGGTGGCGCTGGTGGGTGCTGCGCCGCTGCAGCGGCGCCAGCAGCGGGCCCACGAGGAGCATCAGCTTGGGCACCCCGATGAGGACCACGAGCCCCAGCGTGACCGAGGTCTGCAGCAGGATGACCGAGACGAGCAGGAACGAGACGACCGCGCCGGCGAAGCGCGCGGAGACGTCCATGACCTGGCCCAGGTGGGACAGGTCGCTGGTGCCGATCGCCACCACCTCACCGGTCGAGACCTGGCGCGGCAGGCTGGCGCCGAGACGCACCGACTGCCGGGTGACGAGCTGGACGGTCCGGTAGGCGGTGATCAGCCAGTTCGTGACCGCGAACCGGTGCCGGAGGATCCCGCTCGCGGCCTGCACCAGACCGACCAGGAACAGCAGGCCGGTCCACATCAGCAGCGCCTCGGAGTCGCGCGCCGCGACGCCCCGGTCGATCGCGCGCCCGATGATCGCCGGCAGCACCGCCTGGCTGCTCATCCAGATGACCCCGAAGGCCATCCCGCCCAGCAGCGTCTGCCACTGGTGGCGGGCCAACCACCACAGGAACCGCCCGGGGGACCGGTGGTCGGCGGTGCCGGGGTCGGGCAGGGGGAGTACTCGCACCAGGAGACGGTACGGACCCGGACCGGTCCGCCACGAATTCTTTTCGCGGTGAGCAGCCCCACACGCAGATCGTCGGTCGAGCAGTGGGGCGGGAGGGTCGACCTACGACTCGAGGGCGAGGCCCTCGACGGTCTCGGCGCCGGGGAGGGCGGCGACGAGGTGTCCGGGGACGAGCAGCTTGGAGCGGCGCAGGCCGGAGCCGAGGACGGCGACGTCGATGTCGGCGACGCGGGGGTCGACCAGCACCCGCCAGGCGCGGGGCAGACCGGCGGGGGTGATGCCGCCGTACTCCATGCCGCTCTCCTCGGTCGCGCGCTCCATCGGCAGGAAGGAGCACTTGCGCACGTCGAGGGTCCGCTTGACCAGGTTGTTCACGTCGGCGCGGGTGTCGGCGCGCACGACGCAGGCGGCGACCCGTTCCTCCCCGGCACGCCTGCCGGAGACGACCACGCAGTTCGCGCCGGTGCTCATCGGCAGGTCGTAGGCCGCGGAGAGCGCGGCGGTGTCCGCGAGGTCCGGGTCGATGGCCACGACCGCGACCTCGTCGATGTGCGCCCAGTCGCGCAGGGCGGCGGCCACCGGGGCCGCCAGCAGGTCGAGGTGGTCGCGCACGGGCAGCGCCTGCAGCGCGCCGAGGGTCGGGAGAGCCATGTGGCCATCCTGCCGCCCAGCCCTCACCGGTCGTTCACCCGGAGGTCACCGGGGGGTCCCGGTCGTCACGCACGCTGGGAGCCGTGACCCTGCAGCAGCACCCCACGCTCCGGCACCCGCCCTCCCTCGCGGTGACCCCCGCCGTCGTGGCCCACCGCGGCGCCAGCGGCTACCTGCCCGAGCACACCCTGGCCGCCTACCGCGCAGCCATCGACCTCGGCGCCGACGACATCGAGCTCGACCTGGTCAGCACCCTCGACGGCGTGCTCCTCGCGCGCCACGAGCAGGAGCTCTCCCTCACCACCGACGTCGCCGAGCACCCCGAGCTTGCCGACCGTCGCACCACCAAGGTCGTCAACGGCCGCGAGGCCACGGGCTGGTTCGCCGACGACCTCACCCTCGACGAGGTACGCCGCCTCAGCGCCCGCGAGCGGCTGCCCGAACTGCGGCCCGGCTCGGCCGCCCACGACGGCCTGCACCCGGTGCCGACCTTCGACGAGGTGCTCACCATGCTCGCCGAGGAGTCGGCCGCCCGCGGGCGCAGCATCGGCGTCCTGGTCGAGCTCAAGGACGCCGCCTGGTCGGCGGCCCGCGGCCTGTCGCTCGAGCAGCCGCTCGTCGACGACCTGCGCCGCCACGGCCTCGACCACGCGCGCTCCCGCGTCAGCGTGATGTCCCTGGAGTCGGCGGTGCTGCGCAGCCTCGCGCCGGTGCTGCGGGTCCCGCTGATCCAGCTCCTCGACGCCCCGGTGGGCCCGGCCGGCCTCGCCGAGATCGAGCGGTACGCCGACGGCATCGGGGCCCGGCACAACCTGGTCGTCCGCGACGTCGCCGGGACGATGGTGGCCAGCCCGCTGGTGCGCGACGCCCACCGCGAGTGGCTCACGGTGCACGTGTGGACGCTGCGCGCGGAGGCGGCCTACCTGCCGGCGCCGTACCGCGGCCAGGAGGCGCACGGCGACCTCGCCGGCTACGCCTCGCTGCTGCTGGACCTCGGGGTGGACGGCCTGATCACCGACCATCCTGACCTGGTGCTGGCTGCGCGGGACCGCGACGTCGCGCCGCGCCGAGGGTCGTAGCCAGCAGCCCGGCCGCTCCGGCGACCAGCCACGGGACCGGCAGCAGCCAGCTCAGCGCGTCGCCGTCGGCCACGTCGGCGCTCAGCAGCACCCAGACGGTGACCAGGCCCAGGAACGCCAGCCCCATCACCAGCTGCCCGACGTTGACCGGGTGGCGTCCCTGCGCCCAGAAGCCCTGCTCCGTCGTCGGCTCGGTCTCGTGCTCGCTCATCGGGTCCTCATCTCGATCTGGCCGACGCCGATCTCGGCGTCGATCCTCAGCAGTGGTGCGTCGGCGTCCCGGTCGGGACTGGTGCTGGTCAGCGTGGTGTCGATGCCGCCGGCCTCGTTGCCGAAGAGGTCGATGTGGCCCGGACCGCTGACGGCCGCCTCGCCGCGGACCTCGAGACCGGCGGGCACGATCACCTCGATCCGCCCCAGGTCGACGTCGAGGGTCAGGGTGCGTCCGTCGAGCTCCTCCAGGTCGCTCACCTCGCTGAGGTCGATGACCATCTCGCCGGCGTTGAGCCGGTAGGCGTCGGCCAGGCCGGCGGCCGTGGCAGGCACCCGGAGCAGGTCCTCGCCGTCGGAGTGGTCGGCCGCCGAGGCCACGCCCAGGACCGGCAGGAGCAGCAGCCCGACGAGGATCAGTCCGCCGGCGCGACCGAAGAACGCGCCGATGACCAGCATCAGGCCCACGACCGCCAGCGCCGTCGCGGGGTACGTCGCCGCCGGGACCGAGGCACCCGCCAGGTCGACGGTGCCCAGCACCCCCACGGCCAGGGCGATCAGCGCCAGGGTGAAGCCCAGGAGCAGCGGTCCGCGGCGTCGCGGTGCGCGCGGGGCCGGGAGAGGTGCGGTCGGGCCGGCTGCGGCCGGCGGGCCCCCACCGGTGGCCGCCGCGCTGCGGCGGTCCCTCCGGGTCACGAACCACGCGACCAGCAGCCCCACGACCAGCAGCGGCCACAGGAACCACCAGTCGTCCCCGCCCGAGCCGCCGAGCACGTCGCTGAGCAGCGCCAGGACGGCCAGCCCGCCGACCAGCAGCAGCACGACCGTGCGGCTGCGGTCGTCGAGCCGCACCGGTGCCGCGCCGGCGTCGTCCTCGGGGACGAACAGCCAGCAGGCGGCGTACACGATCAGACCGGCGCCGCCGAAGAAGATCAGCACCACCAGGAGCACCCGGACGATCACGGGGTCGATGTCGAGGTGGCGGCCCAGGCCGCCGGCGACGCCGGCGATCTTGCGGTCGGTGGTCGAGCGGCGCAGCCGCGCCAGGTCGCGGACCTCGGCGCCACTGACGCGCGGGCCCTCGCTGTCCTCGGGTGCCTCGGGGGGTGTGGTGGTCATGGGTCGAGCCTGGCGGCAGGAGGGGTCCGGCGCCATCGGGGAACACCCTGGTCCTGGGGGTGCGGATCCCGGGGGTCTCCCTCATGGTCGGGTGCTCGAGGCGGTGCGACGATGGTCGGGACATGACCCAGACCCCGCAGCTCCGCGACCCGGTGCACCCCGCGCCGCGCCAGGCCTTCCGTGACACCCAGGACCTCGTGGTCGGTGGGGTGGCCGCCGGTCTGGCGCGCCACCTGGGCGCCCCGGTGCTCTGGGTGCGGGTCGGGTTCCTGGTCGCCGCGGCGGCCGGAGGGCTCGGGGTGGCGCTGTACGCCGGGCTGTGGCTGGTGCTGCCGGCCGACACCCGCTTCGAGCGCGAGGCCCCGGGCCTGGAGGGTGCCCGCCGCGGCGGTCGTCGACCCGGTCGCCGCCGCCGTCGGCTCGGCGACGTCGGCCCAGCGGTCGCGCTCGCCGCGCTCGGCCTCGGGGTGCTGCTGAGCCTCGAGGCCGTCCTCGGCAGGGGCGCGTTCCTGTGGCCGGTGGTCATCGGCCTGGTCGGCGTCGCGCTGCTGTGGCGCCAGGCGGACGAGGCGCAGCGCGAGCGCTGGCTCGACACCACGGGCTCGATCGCCCCGCTCCGGGTCGTCCTGGGCTCCGGGGGCTGGGCGTCGTACGCCCGCGTGGTCCTGGGCCTCCTGCTGGTCGCGCTGGCGGTCGTGCTCGTGGCTCTGCTCGGCGGGGCTGGCACCGTGGCGCGCGACCTGTTCCTGGCGGCCCTGCTCGGGGTGGTGGGGATCGCGGTCGTGGTCGGCCCGTGGGTCTACCGCCTGGCCTTCGACCTGACCGCGGAGCGCGAGGAGCGGGTGCGCAGCCAGGAGCGCGCCGACGTCGCGGCCCACCTGCACGACTCGGTCCTGCAGACCCTGGCGCTCATCCAGCGCTCCGCCGACGACGCCGCAGCGGTGGCCCGGCTGGCCCGGGCCCAGGAGCGCGAGCTGCGCACCTGGCTGTTCGAGGGCGACGGGGACACGGCCGGCACCGTCAGCGGGGCGCTGAGGGCCGCGGCCGCTGCGGTCGAGGACACCCACGACGTGCACGTCGACGTGGTCACGGTCGGGGACGCGGTCCTCGACGACACGCTGCGACCGGTCGTCGCGGCGGCGGGGGAGGCCCTGGGCAACGCAGCGCGCCATGCCGGCGTCGACCGGGTCGACGTCTACGCCGAGGTCGACGAGCGCTCCGTCGAGGTCTTCGTGCGCGACCGGGGCGGTGGTTTCGACCTCGCCGCGGTGCCGCTGGACCGGCACGGGGTGCGGCACAGCATCATCGACCGGATGCAGCGCCACGGCGGTACCGCCGAGGTCCGCACCACGCCGGGCGCCGGCACCGAGGTGCGCCTGCACCTGCCCCGCACCCCCCAGGAGGACCCATGAGCACCCCCGTCGGACTCGTCCGGGTCGTGGTCGTCGACGACCACGCCATGTTCCGCACCGGCGTGCGCGCCGAGCTGGCCGCGGTGGGCCAGGGCCGGGTCGAGGTGGTCGGCGAGGCCGCCGACGCCGACGAGGCGGTGGCCGTGGTCGCCGAGCACGCCCCCGACGTGGTGCTGCTCGACGTGCACCTGCCCGGCGGCGGTGGGGTGGAGGTGATGCGGCGCGACCGCGCCGGCGCCACCCGCTACCTCGCCCTCTCGGTGAGCGACGCCGCCGAGGACGTGATCGGCACCATCCGCGGCGGTGCGCGCGGCTACGTCACCAAGACGATCACCGGCCCCGAGCTCGTGGACGCGGTGTGCCGCGTGGCCGAGGGCGACGCCGTCTTCTCGCCGCGCCTCGCCGGCTTCGTCCTGGACGCCTTCGCCGGCACCATCGAGGTCGCCGCGGTCGACGAGGACCTCGACCGGCTCACCGAGCGCGAGCGCGAGGTGATGCGCCTGATCGCCCGCGGCTACTCCTACCGCGAGGTGGCCGGCGAGCTCTTCATCTCCGTCAAGACGGTGGAGACCCACATGTCCAGCGTGCTGCGCAAGCTGCAGCTCTCGTCACGTCACGAGCTGACCCGATGGGCCTCGGACCGCCGTCTGCTCTGAGCGCCTCGCGCCCTAGGATCACGGCCGTGGACACCCTTCGACTGATCCTGCTGTTCGTGCACATCCTCGGCTTCGCCGCCCTGTTCGGCGGGCTGCTCACCCAGGCCGGGCCCGGCCCCAAGCGCGTGAACTCGTTGATGCGCGACGGCGCCGGCACCGCCTTCGTCGCCGGCCTGGCCCTGGTGGGCGTCCTCGAGGCCGGCGACACCTCGCCCGACCACGCCAAGGTCGCCGTGAAGCTCGTCGTCGGCCTGGTCATCCTCGGCCTCGTCATGGCCAACGTGAAGAAGGAGCAGATCTCGCAGGCCGTGTGGGGAAGCATCCTGGGGCTCACGGTGGTCAACATCGCCGTCGCGGTCTTCTGGTCCTCCGCGCACGTGTGAGCGGTGGGGCCCGCTTGACGTAACACCTCTGGTTCCGGTTCGGTCGTAGGTCTCTTCAGACGCCGAACCCCCGAGGAGTCCCATGCCCCACCTCTACATCGATGGCACCTGGCGCGACGCCGCCGACGGTGCCACCCGAGACATCCACTGCCCGGCCGACGGGCACCACGTCGTCACGGTCTCCGAGGGCGGTGAGCAGGACGCGGTCGCTGCGGTCGTCGCCGCCCGCAGCGCCTTCGACAACGGCCCCTGGCCGCACACCCCGGCGCCGGAGCGGGCGGCGCTGCTGCACCGGCTCGCCGACCGCCTCGAGGCCGACAAGGACGAGGTGGCGCGGCTGGAGTCGCTCGACACCGGCAAGCGGTTCGTCGAGTCGCAGATCGACGTCGACGACATCGTGTCGGTGTTCCGGCACTTCGCCTCGCTGGCCCAGGGCGAGGCCGGCCGCGTGGTCGACGCCGGCATGCCCGGCGTGGTCAGCCGGGTCGTGCACGAGCCGATCGGCGTGTGCACGCTCATCACGCCGTGGAACTACCCGCTGCTGCAGACCTCCTGGAAGGTCGCACCCTGCCTGGCCGCGGGCAACACCTTCATCCTCAAGCCCAGCGAGCTGACCCCCTCGACGGCGATCTGGCTGATGGGCGCGCTGAGCGACGCCGGTCTCCCGGACGGCGTGGCCAACCTGGTGCTCGGCGCCGGCGACCGCGTCGGACCGACGCTCACCGAGGCCCCCGAGGTCGACCTCGTCTCCTTCACCGGTGGTGTCGTCACCGGCCGGCGGGTGATGGTCGCCGCGGCACCGACCGTCAAGAAGGTCGCGCTCGAGCTCGGCGGCAAGAACCCCAACGTGATCTTCGCCGACGCCGACCTCGACGCCGCGATCGACAACGCGCTCACGGCCGTCTTCCTGGACTCGGGCCAGGTCTGCTCCGCCGGCGCCCGCCTGGTCGTCGAGGACACCGTCCACGACCAGGTCGTCGACGAGCTGGTGCGCCGGGCCGGCCGGATCCGTCTGGGCGGTCCTTTCGACGACGACGCCGAGACCGGCCCGCTGATCAGCGCCGCGCACCGCGACAAGGTGGAGGCCTACGTCGCGGCCGGGATCGCGGAGGGCGCCACGCTGCGCGTCGGCGGCGGCCGGCCCGAGGGGGCGGGGTACGCCGCTGGGCTGGCGGAGGGGTTCTACTACCTGCCCACGATCCTCGACGACTGCTCGGCCGACATGTCGTGCGTGCAGGAGGAGAGCTTCGGCCCCGTCCTGACCGTGGAGCGCTTCACCGGTGAGGACGCCGACGCCCGTGAGGAGGCGGCGGTCTCGATCGCCAACGACACCGTCTACGGCCTGGCCGGGGCGGTGTGGACCAGCGACGCCGGTCGCGCCGAGCGGGTCGCCTCGCGGCTGCGCCACGGCACGATCTGGATCAACGACTACCACCCGTACGTCGCCCAGGCGGAGTGGGGCGGCTACAAGCAGAGCGGCACCGGGCGCGAGCTCGGGATCGCCGGTCTCGAGGAGTACCGCGAGACCAAGCACATCTGGCACAACACCCGGCCCGCGCGCGCGGGTTGGTTCTCGGACGAGCGAGAGGACACCCAGGCGTGAGCACCAAGCGCTACGACTACGTCATCGTCGGGGGCGGCTCGGCCGGCTCCGCGCTGGCCAACCGGCTCTCCGCGGATCCCTCGACCAGCGTGCTGGTCCTCGAGGCCGGTCGCAACGACACCAAGCTGGACCCGTTCATCCACATGCCGGCGGCGCTGCCGTACCCGATCGGCAACCGGCTCTACGACTGGAAGTACGAGTCGGAGCCCGAGCCGCACATGGGCGGGCGGCGGGTCTACCACGCGCGTGGCAAGGTGCTGGGCGGCTCGTCCTCGATCAACGGGATGATCTTCCAGCGCGGCAACCCCTCCGACTACGAGCGCTGGGCCGCCGACACCGGCATGGAGCAGTGGGACTACGCGCACTGCCTGCCCTACTTCAAGCGGATGGAGACCACCACCGCGGGCGCCGACGCCTGGCGCGGCGGCTCGGGGCCGCTGGTGCTCGAGCGCGGCCCGGCCACTTCTCCGCTCTTCGGAGCGTTCTTCGAGGCGGTCCAGCAGGCCGGGCACCCGCTGACTGACGACGTCAACGGCTACCGGCAGGAGGGCTTCGCGAAGTTCGACCGCAACGTGCACCGCGGCCGCCGGCTCAGCGCCAGCCAGGCCTACCTGCACCCCGTGATGAAGCGCAAGAACCTCGACGTGCAGACCCTGGCGATGGTCACCGGGCTGCGGATGCAGGGCACGCGCGTCACCGGCGTCGACTACGTGCGCGGGGGTCGCTTGAAGCGCAGCGTCGATGCCGGCGAGGTGGTCCTCTGCGGCGGCGCGATCAACTCCCCGCAGCTGCTCCAGCTCTCGGGGATCGGGCCCGCCGAGCACCTGCGCGGCCTGGGCATCGACGTCGTGGCCGACCTGCCGGGCGTCGGGGAGAACATGCAGGACCACCTCGAGGTCTACATCCAGCACGCCGCCAAGCAGCCGGTCTCGATCGCGCCGTGGCTCAAGCACCGCCACAAGCCGCGCATCGGCGCCGAGTGGCTCTTCGGCCGGCGCGGCGTCGGCGCCTCCAACCACTTCGAGGCAGGCGGTTTCATCCGCAGCAACGACGAGGTCGCCTACCCCAACCTGATGTTCCACTTCCTGCCGATCGCGATCCGGTACGACGGCTCGAAGCCGGCCGCCGAGCACGGCTACCAGGTCCACATCGGGCCGATGTACTCCGACGTGCGGGGCTCGCTGAGGATCAAGAGCCGCGACCCGCTCGAGCACCCGGCGCTGCAGTTCAACTACCTCTCGACCGAGCGCGACCGCCAGGAGTGGATCGAGATGGTCCGCGCCGCTCGAGACATCCTCGAGCAGCCGGCGTTCTCGGCCTTCTCGGCCGGGGAGATCTCGCCGGGGCCGGGGGTCAGCACCGACCAGGAGATCCTGGACTGGGTGGCCGAGGACGCCGAGACCGCGCTGCACCCCTCGTGCACCGCCAAGATGGGCACCGACGACATGTCGGTGGTGGACCCGAGCACCATGCGGGTGCACGGCATCGACGGCCTGCGCGTCGTCGACGCCTCGGTGATGCCCTACGTCACCAACGGCAACATCTACGCGCCGGTGATGATGCTGGCCGAGAAGGCCGCGGACCTGATCGCGGGCAACGAGCCGCTCGCCCCGCTCGAGGTGCCGTGGTACCGCCACGGCGCCGGGATGCCGCTCTACCCGGAGGGCGACCCGCGCAACGACGCGGCGCCCGGCACCGTCCGGGGCAGCAACCAGCCCGCCGGGACCATGGGGGCCAGCGATGAGCACCGACACCACGGGCAGCACCGGGCGGGTCGTCCCCGACCCGGCGGACGTCCCCGCGAGCCGCATCAACCTGCCGGTCTTCGTCCCCTCGGCGGTGATCGCCCTGGCGATGACGCTGTGGTGCGTCGTCGCGCCGGACCACGCCTTCAGCACCATGGAGAGCTGGGTCGGCTGGGTGTCGACCTGGTTCGGCTGGTTCTACATCGCCCTGACGACGATGGTCCTGCTGTTCGTGATCTACCTCGGGTTCTCGCGCTACGGCTCGGTCCGGCTCGGCCCCGAGCACAGCAAGCCCGAGTTCTCCACGGGCGCCTGGGCGGCGATGCTCTTCGCGGCCGGCATCGGCACCGACCTGATGTTCTTCGCCGTCTACGAGCCGGTCACGCAGTACCTCGCCCCGCCCTCCACCCAGGCCGAGACCGTCACGGCGGCCCGGGAGGCGACCGTGTGGACGCTGTTCCACTACGGCATCTCCGGGTGGGGCATGTACGCACTGATGGGCATGGCGCTGGCCTACTTCGCCTACCGGATGAACCTCCCGCTCGCGGTGCGCTCGGCGCTCTTCCCGTTGATCGGCAAGAAGGTCGACGGACCGATCGGGCACGCCGTCGACACCGCGGCGGTGATCGGCACCATCTTCGGCGTGGCCACCTCGCTGGGGATCGGCGTCGTCAGCCTCAACGTCGGGCTCAACGTGGTCTTCGGGATCCCGCAGGGCCTCGCGACCCAGAGCGCCCTGATCGTGCTGGCGGTCGCGATCGCCACCTTCTCGGCCGTCAGCGGCATCGAGAAGGGCATCAAGCGGATCTCCCAGCTCAACGTGCTGCTCGCGATCCTGCTCGCGGTCTACGTGCTCGTCACCGGCCGCACGGCGTACCTGCTCAACGCGCTGGTGCTCAACGTCGGCGACTACGCCCGGCTGTTCCCGGACATGACGATGCAGACCTTCGCCTACGAGGACACCGGCGACTGGATGAGCTTCTGGACCCTGTTCTTCTGGGCCTGGTGGATCGCCTGGGCCGCCTTCGTGGGGCTCTTCCTGGCCCGCATCTCGCGGGGGCGCACCATCAAGCAGTTCGTCGCCGGCACCATGATCATCCCGTTCAGCTACATCCTGATGTGGGTGTCGATCTTCGGCAACGCCGCGATCGGTGAGATCCGCACCGGCAACGCCGACTTCGCCGAGGCGGCCGCCGAGGCGATCGACCCCTCCGAGGGCCTGTGGGCGCTCCTGCAGGAGTACCCCGCGTTCCCGGTCGTCGCGTCGTTGGCGATCCTGGTCGGGCTCCTGTTCTACGTCACGTCCGCTGACTCCGGCGCGTTGGTCATGGGCAACCTGACCTCGCGGCTGCGCTCCGTCAACGACGACTCGTCGGCCGGCCTGCGGATCTTCTGGGCCGTCACCACCGGTGCGCTGACCCTGGCGATCCTCGCCGCGGGCAGCATCTACGCGCTGCAGTACGCCACCGTCATCGTCGGGCTGCCCTTCGCCTTCGTGATGCTCGCCGTGATGTGGGGGCTCTACAAGGCGCTCTCGCTCGAGGGACACATGGCCGACAGCCGCAGGAGCGCGCTCCCGGGCGCGCTGTCGGGACGCAGCTCGGCCGCCGACCCGCGGCGCCACGTGCCGTGGCAGTCGCGGATGCGACGGGTGATGACGTTCCCCACCCGCGCCCGGGTCGAGGAGTTCGTCGCCACGGTCGTCGTGCCGGCGCTGGAGGAGGTCTCCGTCGAGCTGCGGGAGCAGGGGGTGGCGGCCGAGGTGGCCTCCCTCGTCGACGAGACGGGGGAGCCGGCCGTCGAGCTGGTCGCCGACGTCGGAGCCGCCCTGGCGTTCCACTACAAGGTGCAGCGGCGCACCGCGCCCATCCCGGCGTACGGCGGCTGGGCGCCGCGCGGCAACGACGTCTACTGCCGCCTCGAGGTGCACCTGCGCGACGGCGGTCAGGAGTACGACGTGATGGGCTACAGCCACACCCAGCTCATCGACGACGTGCTCGACCAGTACGAGCGGCACCTGGAGTTCCTGCGCCGCGCGGACGACGCCGGGCTCTGAGGACCGCCCGGGCGGGGTGGGGGTGCTCGCACGTAGGCTGAGGCCAGCATGAGCGAGCCCACCACCCTGCCCGGATTCGAGCACCTGCGACCCGCCTCCGAGGAGTCAGCCACCCGTCGTGGCGGCCCCTCGCGCGAAGCGCTGCTGGAGGGCCTCAACGACCCCCAGCGCGCCGCCGTGGTCCACGAGGGCGCGCCGCTGCTGGTCGTGGCGGGGGCGGGATCGGGCAAGACGCGGGTGCTGACCCGGCGGATCGCCTGGCTGATCTCCGAGCGCGGGGCGCACCCCGGCTCGGTGCTGGCCATCACCTTCACCAACAAGGCCGCGGCCGAGATGAAGGAGCGCGTCGAGGACCTCGTCGGGCGCCGCGCGCGGATCATGTGGGTCTCCACCTTCCACTCCGCCTGCGTGCGCATCCTGCGCAAGGAGGCCGACAAGCTGGGCTGGAAGTCGAACTTCTCGATCTACGACGCCGCCGACCAGAAGCGGCTGATGACGCTGGTCTGCAACGACCTCGACCTCGATCCCAAGCGCTACCAGCCCGGCGCGATGCTGCACTGGGTCTCCGACCACAAGAACGAGCTGCGCGACCCCGAGCAGGTCGCGGCCGAGAGCCGCAACAAGCTCGAGGAGACCTACGCCTCGGTCTACTCGCTCTACCAGCGCCGGCTGCGCCAGGCCAACGCGCTCGACTTCGACGACCTGATCATGTCGACGGTCCGGCTCTTCCAGGAGTTCCCGGACGTCCGGGAGACCTACCGGCGCCGCTTCCGCCACGTCCTGGTCGACGAGTACCAGGACACCAACCACGCGCAGTACGCGCTCATCGGCCAGCTCTGCGCCGAGCAGCCCGAGGCTCCGTTGCACGAGGGGGCGAGCGCCGAGCGGATCGCCCCGGCCGAGCTGATGGTCGTCGGCGACGCCGACCAGTCGATCTACGCGTTCCGTGGCGCCAACATCCGCAACATCCTCGACTTCGAGCAGGACTTCCCCGACGCCACCTCGATCCTGCTGGAGCAGAACTACCGCTCCACCCAGACGATCCTGACCGCGGCGAACGCGGTCATCGGCAACAACCGCGGCCGCAAGCCCAAGCGGTTGTGGTCGGACGCGGGGGAGGGGGAGCGGATCGTCGGCTACGTCGCCGACGACGAGCGTGACGAGGCCCGTTTCATCTCCGAGCGCATCGACACCCTCACCGACGCCGGCGTGCGCGCCGGCGACGTGGCGATCTTCTACCGGACGAACGCCCAGTCGCGGGTGCTCGAGGAGGTCTTCGTCCGCACCGGGCAGCCCTACAAGGTCGTGGGCGGGGTCCGCTTCTACGAGCGCCGTGAGGTCCGGGACGCCCTGGCCTACCTGCGGATGCTGGCCAACCCCGACGACCAGGTCTCGCTGCGCCGCATCCTCAACACACCCAAGCGCGGCATCGGCGACCGCGCGGTCGCCTGCGTGAACGCGCTGGCCGAGCGTGACGAGACCACGTTCTGGGAGGCGCTGCTGCGGGCCGAGGAGGCCCCCGGGCTGGCGACCCGCTCGCTGACGAACATCCGGGGCTTCGTGCACATGGTCCAGGAGCTGTCCTCGATGGTGGAGGGCGGCGAGCGGCCCGACGTCGTGCTCGAGTCGGTGCTGGCCCGGTCCGGCTACCTCACCGCGCTGGAGGAGTCCGACGACCCGCAGGACGAGACCCGGCTCGAGAACCTCGCCGAGCTGGTCGCGGTCGCGCGCGAGTTCACGGAGGACCCCCAGCCGGGACCCTCCGTCGACCCCGCCGACGAGCCGGTGCCCCCGGGCCTCGGTGACTTCCTCGAGCGGGTGGCGCTGGTGGCCGACACCGACCAGATCCCCGACGACGACCCCGAGCACACCGGTGTCGTCACGCTGATGACGCTGCACACCGCCAAGGGCCTGGAGTTCCCGGTCGTCTTCCTCACCGGGCTCGAGGACGGCGTCTTCCCGCACTCCCGGGCACTGGGCGACCAGAGCGAGCTCGAGGAGGAGCGCCGGCTCGCGTACGTCGGCATCACCCGCGCCCGCGAGCGCCTGCACCTGTCGCGGGCGCTGGTGCGCTCCGCGTGGGGCGCCCCCTCGCACAACCCGCCGTCCCGCTTCATCGACGAGCTGCCGGTCGACCTCATCGACTGGAAGCGCACCGAGGCCGCACAGACCAGCTGGTCACGGCCCGACGTGAGCGGGTCGTGGGGAGGCCAGCGCGGCAGCACCGGCGCACCCACGTCGGCGGGGCGCCGCAACTTCTCCTCGGCCGCCGCTCGTGCCGACGCTGCGGCGAAGGCCAAGAAGCCGGCCCGCGAGATCCCGGCGCTCGACCCGGGCGACCGGGTCCTGCACGACTCCTTCGGGATGGGCACCGTCGTGTCCGTCGAGGGTGGCGGCGACAAGTCGGTCGCGTCCATCGACTTCGGCTCCGAGGGCGTCAAGCGCCTGCTGCTGCGCTACGCCCCCGTCGAGAAGCTCTGACCCGCGGGAGGGCTGGGTCAGGGAGTGATGCCGCGGGCCGCGAGGGCCGCGTAGGGGTCCACCGGGTCGCCGCCGCCGGGGCGGACCTCGAGGTGCAGGTGCGGGCCCGTGACGTTGCCGGTCGCGCCGACGCTGCCGATGGTCTGGCCGGCGGTGACGTTGTCTCCGACGGAGACCCCGATGGAGGTCTGGTGGGCGTACCAGAGCTCGGTGCCGTCCTCGAGCGTGAGCACGGTCTTGTTGCCGTACGCGCCGTCGTAGCCGGCGGAGGTGATGACGCCGTTGGCGATCGCGTACAGCGGGGTGCCGGAGGGCGCCGCGAAGTCGAGACCGGTGTGGTAGTTGGCCCACAGGCCGTAGTCGCCGTACTCGGCGGTGAGCCGGTAGCCGGACAACGGGAGCTGCCAGAGGTTCTTCTCGAGGACCTTGGCGTGCTTCTCGGCGGCCGCGGCCAGGTTGGAGAGCTCGGCGTTGCGCTGCTCGGCCTGCTGCTCGACCTGGGCGGCGAGCTTGCCGCCGGCGGCGTCCTCGAGGGCGTCGCGGGAGGAGTCGCGGCTCACGACGGCCTTGCGACCCAGGATGACGGTCTCCTGGCCGACCGAGCCGGTCAGGGCGCCGGCCTGCGTGAGCTTGGTGGGCGCGGCAGCGGCGAGCTCGGTGTCGGCGCCGCCGGTGGTGGTCAGCACGCCGCCCACGGACACGGCCAGGGCCGCGACCCCGAGGAGCACCGGCACGGAGGGGATGCGACGCAGGATCGTCGGCTTCGCTGCGGCCTTGACCGCCCGGCGCCGGCCTGCGGGGGCAGGGGAGGGGATCTCGGCCGCGCCCAGCGCGGACAGGGGCAGCGACATGGTCTGGTCGCTGGCGAAGGACGTGGTGTGGTCCACCGGCTCGAGCTCGGCCAGGACCCGCTCGATGGTCCCGGTGTCGAGATCGGCGTCCGCGGTCGTGTCGACGGCAGGTGCGGCCTCCGGAGCGGCGGCGCGGCGACGACCGACGTACGGCGCGGGGGTCGCGGCCGGGACGGGCGCGACCGGCTCGGGGCTCATCGCACGACGGCGTCCGACGTACGGCTGCGCCGTCAACAAGGTCCCGGCGTCGCCGCGACCGGAGTCGTGGCGCTCTGCTCGGTGGTGACCCATGCGTGGGGGCTCCGGGTTCGTCGAGGTCGGGGGACGCAGGCCCGAAAGGTGTTCGGGCGCAACGGTCAGGAACTCTAACGGATCAGCCACAGGCAGGAAAACTGGTCCGTACTGGTGTGGACAACCCACCGGAGGGGCCAGGGTCACGGCCCGGCGCCGGTGCTCCTGCCTGGTCTGGACCGGTCCCGCCTGGTGAGAGGGGGTGCGCGGCGCTCCGGTGACACCCCGTTCGACACCCCTCGATGACACCTCACGGGCATCCCGGTGTTACCCGCGCGTCACATGACCTCCATCACGTCGACGGGGTCACGCCTCGTCCTGTACGGGGAAGCAGGTCTAGTGTGCCGCGGAGACAACCAGGGTGCAGGTGTCCGACTGCACCGGTGAGTGCAATCGATGACTAGAGAACTGGTGGATCAGTGGACCTGATGGAGTTCCAGGCGAAGAAGCTCTTCGCCAAGCACAACGTTCCGGTGACCGAGGGAATCGTCGCCACGACCCCCGAGGAGGCGAAGGCAGCCGCTGAGAAGCTCGGCGTCGTCGTCGTCAAGGCGCAGGTCAAGGCCGGCGGGCGTGGCAAGGCCGGCGGCGTCAAGCTGGCCAAGACCCCCGACGAGGCCTTCGAGCACGCGTCGAACATCCTGGGCATGGAGATCAAGGACCTGACGGTCCACCGGGTCCTCATCGCGCCTGCCGCCAGCATCGAGGAGGAGTACTACTTCTCCTTCCTGCTCGACCGCGCGAACCGCAGCTACCTGTGCATCGCCTCGGTCGAGGGTGGCGTGGAGATCGAGGAGGTCGCCAAGACCAACCCCGACGCCGTCAAGCAGATCGCGATCGACCCGGCGACCGGTGTCGACGAGGCGAAGGCCCGCTCGATCGTGGCCGAGGCCGGCTTCCCCGAGGTGCTCACCGACCAGGCCGTGCAGACGGTCCTGGGTCTGTGGAAGACCTTCGTGGAGGAGGACGCCACCCTCGTCGAGGTCAACCCGCTGGCCCGCCTGGCCGGCGACAAGCTCGAGGCTCTCGACGGCAAGGTCACCCTCGACGAGAACGCCGAGTTCCGTCACGAGGACCACGCCGAGTTCGAGGACAAGGACGCGGCCGACCCGCTCGAGGCGAAGGCCAAGGCCATGGGCCTGAACTACGTCAAGCTCGACGGCGAGGTCGGCATCATCGGCAACGGCGCGGGTCTGGTCATGTCGACCCTCGACGTCGTCGCCTACGCCGGCGAGAAGCACGGCGGCGTCAAGCCCGCCAACTTCCTCGACATCGGTGGCGGCGCGTCCGCCACGGTGATGGCCAACGGCCTCGACGTGATCCTCAACGACCCGCAGGTCAAGAGCGTCTTCGTCAACGTCTTCGGCGGCATCACCTCCTGCGACGCGGTCGCCGACGGCATCGTGGGCGCCCTGGACATCCTCGGTGACGAGGCCTCCAAGCCCCTGGTCGTGCGCCTCGACGGCAACAACGTCGAGGAGGGCCGCCGCATCCTGGAGGAGAAGAACCACCCCCTGGTGACGCTGGTGGAGACCATGGACGGCGCGGCCGACAAGGCCGCCGAGCTGGCGAACGCCTGAGAAGAACGAGGACTCAAGAACTATGTCGATCTACCTCAACAAGGACTCGAAGGTCATCGTCCAGGGCATCACCGGCGGTGAGGGCACCAAGCACACCCGCCTGATGATGAAGTCCGGCACGCAGGTCGTGGGCGGCGTCAACGCCCGCAAGGCCGGCACGACCGTGACCCACCAGGACGCTGACGGCAACGACGTCGAGCTGCCCGTCTTCGCGACCGTCGAGGAGGCGATGGCCCAGACCGGCGCCGACGTCTCCGTCGCGTTCGTCCCGCCCGCCTTCACCAAGGACGCCTGCATCGAGGCCATCGACGCGGGCATCGGCCTGCTCGTGGTCATCACCGAGGGCGTCCCGGTGCAGGACTCCGCCGAGGTCTTCGCCTACCTCGACGGCAAGAAGACCCGGATGATCGGGCCCAACTGCCCCGGCATCATCACGCCCGGCGAGGCGCTGGCCGGCATCACGCCCGCCACCATCGCCGGCAAGGGCCCCGTGGGCCTGGTCTCCAAGTCCGGCACGCTGACCTACCAGATGATGTTCGAGCTGCGTGACTTCGGCTTCTCGACCGCCATCGGCATCGGCGGCGACCCGGTCATCGGGACCACCCACATCGACGCCCTCGAGGCGTTCGAGGCGGACCCCGACACCAAGGCGATCGTGATGATCGGCGAGATCGGCGGCGACGCCGAGGAGCGTGCGGCGGCCTACATCAAGGAGCACGTCACCAAGCCGGTCGTCGGCTACGTGGCCGGCTTCACCGCCCCCGAGGGCAAGACCATGGGCCACGCCGGCGCCATCGTCTCCTCCGGTGCGGGCACCGCGCAGGGCAAGAAGGACGCCCTCGAGGCGGCCGGTGTGAAGGTCGGCAAGACGCCGTCCGAGACCGCTGAGCTGATGCGCGAGATCCTCAAGGCTCTCTGAGCCCCGCAGCACCCAGCACGACCGACAGGGGAGGTTCCCCGGCACCTGGTGCCGGAGAACCTCCCCTGTCACTGTCACTGTCGCTGGCGCTGGCGGCTCAGTCGCCGAACGCGGCCACCATCTGCTCGACCACGGGCGCGTTCTCGGCGGTGAGGTCGGCCACCCCCGGCTCCAGCGTCCGCATCGACCACTCCGCTGCCCAGCTCGTGGCCAGGACGGCAGGGCCGACCCGGGTGAGCTGGTAGACCACGCCCCCGATCCCGCCGTCGCTCTGGTACTGCGCGAAGGTCACCGAGTCCGGGGGCGCCCCGTCGGGCTCCAGCTCGGTCCAGGCGGTGGCTCCGTCCGAGGTGCCTCCGGCCGCCGTGCAGGCTGCCACGGCGTCCTGCACGCCCGCCAGCACCCCGGCGGCGCGCTCCGGCGACGGGTACGTCGCCAGCTCGCGCACCCGCAGGGACTCCGGGCCCGACAGGGCGTAGGCCAGACGGTCGACGGGAGCCGCGGGCCACGTGCTGCTCAGGGTGTCGCACATCGAGGAGAGGTCGACGCCGTCGCCGTCGGCCGACGGTCCGACCGCCTGGCTGTCGCCGTCCGGCGCGAGACCGGCGTCGAGGGCGAAGCCGGCCGGGATGCTCGGGGCGTCCTCGGTCGTCCCTGGCTCCGCCGGGGGCTCCGAGCACGGGTCCGCGGCGAAGACGCACATCGAGGAGACGGCGTACGCCGAGTCCTCGCGCGTCTGCGCGACCGTGAGGTCGACGACGGCCGGGTCGCCGGCGCCGCCGAAGTTGGCGTTGTCGTAGAGCACGGCGTTGCCGACCCGCACCAGCTGGTTCACGTGGGCCTCGCCCGTGGGCTCCCCGGCGGCGTACCACTCGTTGACGAACACGAACGACTCCTCTCCCAGGTCGGAGGGCTGCTCCGCGGCGGCGATCGAGTCGCCCCGCTCCGACGGCTCCTCGCAGGCGCCCAGCTGCTCACGGACGTCGTCGAGGGCCGCTGCGGCGGCCGTGTCGTCGGCGTAGACGGCCAGGGCGCGCTGCTCGGAGGCCTCGACGCCGTCGGTCCAGATCACGTCCTCGGTGTCCAGCGCCCCCTCGGCGGTGAAGCCGGGGCCGCCGCAGGGGCCCACGACCTGCTGGGCGTAGTCGGCGGAGCGCTCCGCCCCGTCCGGCATCCCCGAGGCCAGCGGGAAGTCGTCGGGCACGGTGGTGCGCCACTCGACCGTGCTGGGCGCCGCCGGGTCGATCGGTCGTGAGGAGTCGTCGCCGCCGGCGACGAGTGCGAGCGGGGTCGCGACGAGCACGCCGACGGCCGCGACGATGCCGACGGTGGCGAGGGCCGTGCGGCGCCGGCGCATCCGGTCACCGCGGCGGCGTACTTCGGAGGCAGGCAGCGGGTGCACGGAGACCCCTAGGTCCTTGTAGGTGGCGAACACGTCGTCGTCAGGCATGACTGGTCCCCTCCTGGAGTCCGTCGTCGTCAGCGAGGAGGGTGGCCAGCGCGGCGCGCCCCCGGGAGAGCCGGGCCTTCACGGTGCCCTCGGGCACGCCGAGCTCGCGTGCCACCTCGTGCACCGGCAGGTCGGCGATGTGGTGCAGGACCAGGGTGCGGCGCTGGGCCTCGGGCAGCTGCTCGAGGGCGCGGACCAGGGCCACGTGGGCCTCGCCGGGCGGCGCGGTGGTCACCGGGGCGCCGACCGCACGGTCCACGGGCCGACGTCCCAGCCTCGTCCGGCGCCAGCGGCTCACGGCGAGCCGGTGGGCGGTGGTGCGCACCCACGCCTCGGGATGCTCGGCGCGGTCCAGCTTGCGCCGGTGCGACCACGCCTTCACGAACGCCTCCTGCACGCACTCCTCGGCCTCGTCGCGGTTGCCGATCATGGCGTAGACCTGCGCGACGACGCGGGGGTACGAGGCGGTGTAGAAGTCGTCGAACTCGCGTTCGTCCATCGACCTGCCCTCATCTCCTCATGGTTCCTACACAGGAGTACGCCCGGAGGGCCTCCACGGTTGCACCGCAGGAGGAGAAAGTCGCGCAGGTCGGCTCAGGAAGCCGCACGGAGGCGCTCGAGCGCCCGCTCGGCCAGGGCGGCGAAGGCGCCGTCGGCCATCTGCACCTTCGCCGTCGGGACGAACGCGACCTGGAAGATCCGGCCGCCGACGCGGCCTACTGCCATGTCGTAGCGGACGTCGGTGTTCTCGGAGACCTCGATGCTCACGCGCCACGTGTGCAGCTCGGTGTCGCCCTTGGACCGCGACAGCGTCGAGGTCACGTCGGAGCCGAGCTCGCGGTCCTCGCAGCCGGCCATCTTGCGGCGTACGGCGTCGACGAAGCCGCCGGCCTGCTGGGCGGGCAGCGTGCCGATGGTCTCGCTGAGCCCGAACTCGAGCGGCAGCTTCGCGCCGGGGACCAGGTAGGTGCGGGTGGCGGCCTCGCGCACCGCCTTGCCGCCGACCTTGCCCACGAAGACCGTCTGGTCGCAGCGGGTGGCGGCGGGGTTGTTGCCGCGCGGCTTGGTGGCGCGGCTGGCGACCCACGGGCGGGAGACGGTGCTCACCGGCGGTAGGTCGGTCTCGACCAGCATCCGGGGAGCGTCGCCCACGGGCTCGGCGTCGCGCGGGCTGAGCCCGACCTTGCCGGTGCACGCGCCGCCGGGGCCGAGGTCGCACAGGGCGTCGACGGCGGTGCCGAGCAGGACGGCGTTGCCGGACGGGTTCTCGATGTTGGTGCCGCGGGCGGAGGTCAGCGTGGTGGTGACGTAGCGGCCGGAGCGGGCCACGCCGAGCACGTAGGTGCGCACCGGGTCGGCCCAGTCGCGCAGCACCATCTGCACCGCCTCGTCGCCGACGTTCTCGACCGTGCTGGTGCGCAGGAGCTGGGTGCGGCCCTCGGTGCACCCGGAGTACCACTTCTCGACCGAGCGGAAACCGGCCTTCGCCGCCTTGCGGTGGCGCGAGACCTCGGTGGCCTGCCAGGCCACCCGGGCCGGCTTCCCCTTCTCAGCGGTGACGCTGAACTCGCGCACCAGCGCGTCGACGGCCTGGGGGTCGGCGTACCTGCTGGCTCGGCACGGCAGCGACAGCCCGTCGCCGGCGGTGTTGTCGGTGGTGTCGACGGTGGTCCAGCCGCGGCCGGGCACGCGGGCGGCGACCGCCCCGGCCGGGAGCATCGCGGACTCGGGCAGCGGCTCGGCGGCCGGCGCCAGCGCTCCGCTGCTCGGCGAGACGGGGGAGGGGGACGCGCCGGGCACGGCGACAGCGGCCCGGTCCAGGGTCGGGTGCAGGCCGGAGGGGTCGGTGAGCAGCGTGCCTGCGACCGCGACGGCCGCGACGGTGGCGGCCACGCCGACGAAGGTGTGCGTGCGCCGGCGCGCGGTGCCGGCGCGGCGCACGATGCTGGCCCGGGGCCAGCGGACCTCGGCGGTCACGGACTCGAGGCGCCGCAGGAGCAGCGCGACCTGGGGGCTGGGCACCTCGCGGTGCAGGGAGAACTGCGCGGTGGCGTGCTGCAGCTCGCGTGCGGCCGTCTCGTCGGTGAGGCCGACCTCGCGGGCGAGCTCGGGCATGCTCGTGGTCGCGAGGTGGGCCAGCAGGAGCACCCGGCGCTGGGTCGTGGTGAGGCGACCCAGGGCGTCCAGGGTCGCCTTGACGTCGGCGGTGAGGCCCTTCTCACGGTGCCAGACGCGGGCGGTGTGGCGTCGGTGCGCGTGCTGCCACACGTGCGGGCGCACCCAGGCCTCGGCCGACTCCGACCGGTTCACCTTGCGCCAGTGGTGCCAGGCGAGCACGAAGCCGTCGCGCACCGCGGAGCGGGCGGCCGGCAGGTCGCCGGTCAGGGCGTAGGCCTGCAGCAGCAGCCGTTCGCGCGCGTCCTTGTAGAACGCGTCGAACTCCTCGGGATCCTTCATGGCGGCTCCACGTTACGGGGTCGCCGCGCCACCGGGCGAGTCGGGCGACGAGGCGCGGCGGCGCGGCGTGGCGGCGCCGTTGGGTGTTCCTCGCGGGCGAGGATGGAGAGGTCATGACGTCGCTGCTGACCGGTTCCCCGACCACGCGCACCACCGGCCCCGCCGCCCCGCGGCACCGGTGGCCCTTGGCCGTGCTCGCAGCCCTCGGGGGTGCCGGCGCCGCGCTGGGACCGCTGCTGGTCTGCCTCGCGCTCGGCGTCAGCGGCTGGTTCCTGGTCGACGCCGGCGCCCACGGGACCCCCAGCGACGGGATGCGCGTGGGTGCGCTGACCTGGCTGATGGCCCACGGGTCGGGGGTCCAGGTCGAGGGGGTCGCCGTCACGGCGGTGCCGCTCGGGATCACCCTGCTGGCCGCCTGGTTCCTGTGGCGCTCCGGGCTGCGCGTCGGCGCCGCCGTCTCCGGTCGCGGCCCCGACGCCGACGCGATCAGCGACGGCGAGCGGGACTGGACCGTGCCCCTGGCCGGGCTCTTCCTCACCCTCGGCTACGCCGTCGTCGGCGTCGTGACCCTCGCGCTGGCCGCCACGCCGCAGACGTCGCCCGGCACCGCGGGAGTGGTGCTGTGGACGATCGGCCTGTGCCTGGTCATCGGTCTCCCGGCGCTGGCCGTGGGCTCCGGGCGGGCCGCGATCTGGACGTCGTACGTGCCGGCGACGCTGGTGGCCGCCCTCGGCATCGCCCGGCGGCTGCTGCTCACCTGGCTGCTGCTCTCGACGCTCGCGCTGGTGGCTGCGTTCCTGCTCGACGTCGGCACCGCCGCCAACGTGATGTCGCAGCTGCACACCAGCGCCGGCGACGCCGTGCTCGTGGTCGCGCTCAGCCTCGTGCTGGTGCCCAACGCCGTCGGCTTCGCCGGCTCCTACCTGATGGGCCCCGGGTTCACCGTCGGGGCCGGCACCCTCGTCTCGCCGTCCGCGGTCGCGCTCGGTCCGCTCCCGATGTTCCCGATGCTGGCCGCGCTGCCCGACAGCGGCACCACCCCGGCCTGGACCAACGCGCTCGTCGCCCTGCCGCCCGTGCTCGCTGCGGTCGTGGTGGCCCGCGCGATGCGGCGCACCCCCACCCTGCGGTGGGACGAGGGTGCCCTGCGCGGCTGCGTCGGTGGCGCCCTGGCCGGCGTCGGCTTCGCGCTGCTGGCGGCGCTCGCCGGGGGAGCGGTCGGTCCGGGCCGGATGCGCGACGTCGGCCCGTTCGCCGGTGAGGTGATGGTGCACGCGATCGTCTCCTTCGGTCTCGGCGGACTCGTGGGTGGTCTGCTCGCCACCGCCTGGCACCGCCGCGCTCTGGCCGCCGCCGACGCCGGTTAGAGTCGGCGCGTGCCAGCGCGTCTCGTCGTCCTCGTCTCCGGTTCCGGCACCAACCTGCAGGCCCTGCTCGACGCCTGCGCCGACCCGGCGTACGCCGCCGAGGTGGTCGCGGTCGGCGCGGACCGCGACGACATCGAGGGCCTGGCGCGCGCCGAGCGGGCCGGGGTGCCGACCTTCGTCGAGCGGGTGCGGGACCACACCGACCGCGCTGCCTGGGACGCCGCCCTCGCCGACGCCGTCGCCGCGCACCGACCCGACCTGGTGGTCCTGGCCGGGTTCATGAAGCTCGTCGGGCCGACGTTCCTCGACCGCTTCGGCGGTCGCACGGTGAACACCCACCCGGCGCTCTCGCCGTCCTTCCCCGGGATGCGTGGGCCCGCCGACGCGCTGGAGTACGGCGTGAAGGTCACCGGCTGCACGCTCTTCGTGGTCGACGCCGGGGTCGACACCGGGGTGATCGTGGCCCAGGTGGGCGTCCCGGTCGAGGACGACGACGACGTCGAGACGCTGCACGAGCGGATCAAGACCGCCGAGCGCGCGATGCTCGTCGACTCGGTGGGCGTGATGGTCCGTGAGGGGTTCAGCGTCGAGGGTCGCCGGCTGCGGCTGGGTGGCTCGGCGAGCACCCGCTCGATGTCCTAGGCTGGAGCCACCACGACTGGCGCAGGTGGGCAGACCACCAGGGAGTGACGTCGGGAGCATCGACCGCCTGGGTGCTCCTCCTCTGACTCTGGAGTGAACTCATGTCGCACGCTGCTGCCCCCGACCTGGTGCCGATCCGCCGCGCGCTGGTCTCCGTCTACGACAAGTCCGGCCTCGAGGAGCTCGTCCGCGGTCTCCACGACGCCGGGGTCACCCTGGTCTCCACCGGCGGCTCGGCCGCACTCATCGAGGGCCTCGGCCTGCCGGTGACGAAGGTCGAGGACCTCACCGGCTTCCCCGAGTGCCTCGACGGGCGCGTGAAGACCCTGCACCCCCGCGTGCACGCCGGCATCCTGGCCGACCGCCGGCTCGAGAGCCACGTGCAGCAGCTCGCCGAGCTCGAGGTCGAGCCCTTCGACCTCGTGGTGTCCAACCTCTACCCCTTCACGCAGACCGTCGAGTCCGGCGCCTCGCCCGACGAGTGCGTGGAGCAGATCGACATCGGCGGCCCCTCGATGGTGCGCGCCGCGGCCAAGAACCACCCCTCGGTCGCGATCGTCACCAGCCCCGAGCGCTACGCCGACGTGCTGCGCGCGGCCGCCGCCGGTGGCTTCACCTACGACGAGCGCAAGCGCCTGGCCGCGGAGGCCTTCGTGCACACCGCGTCGTACGACGTCGCGGTCGCCTCGTGGATGGGCAGCGTGCTGACCGACACCAGCGACGGTGCCGGTTTCCCCGCCTGGATGGGCGGGACCTACGAGCGCCAGGACGTGCTGCGCTACGGCGAGAACCCGCACCAGTCCGCCGCGATCTACCGCACCGGGCACGGCCCCGCCGGGCTGGCCGGCGCCGAGCAGCTGCACGGCAAGGAGATGTCGTACAACAACTACGTCGACACCGACGCCGCGCGCCGGGCGGCCTACGACTTCGACGAGCCGGCCGTGGCCGTGATCAAGCACGCCAACCCCTGCGGCATCGCCGTCGGCGGCGACGTCGCCGAGGCGCACCGCCGCGCCCACGCCTGCGACCCGGTCTCGGCGTTCGGCGGCGTGATCGCCGCCAACCGCCCCGTCTCGGTCGCGATGGCCGAGCAGGTCGCCGAGGTCTTCACCGAGGTGATCGTGGCGCCGGCGTACGAGGACGGCGCGGTCGAGGTGCTGGCCCGCAAGAAGAACATCCGGATCCTGGTCTGCGAGCCGCTCGAGCGTGGTGGCATCGAGACCCGCCCGGTCTCCGGGGGGCTGCTGGTCCAGCAGCGCGACGCCGTGGACGCCGCGACCGAGAGCGGCGGCGACGACCCGTCCTCGTGGACGCTGGTCACCGGCGAGGCCGCCCCCGCCGACGTGCTCGCCGACCTGGCCTTCGCCTGGAAGGCCTGTCGCGCGGCGAAGTCCAACGCGATCCTGCTCGCCAAGGACGGCGCAGCCGTCGGCATCGGCATGGGCCAGGTCAACCGGGTCGACTCGTGCCGCTTGGCGGTGACCCGCGCCGACGACCGCGCCGCCGGCTCCGTGGCTGCCTCCGACGCCTTCTTCCCCTTCGAGGACGGCCCGCAGATCCTCCTCGACGCCGGCGTGGCCGCCATCGTGCAGCCCGGCGGCTCGGTCCGCGACGAGCTGACCATCGAGGCCTGCAAGGCCGCCGGCGTGACGATGTACTTCACCGGCACCCGTCACTTCTTCCACTGAGCGACGAAGTCGCGCAGTGGACCCTCGCCGAGTCGGCTCTTCTTCACGCGGAGGAGCGAAGCGGGGGAGCGTGAAGAAGAGCCGACTCGGCGACACCCCGGCGCACGGCGAGCGACGAGCGGCCGCCACCACGTCGACGTACAAGAACTAGCGCCGTCTCGGCGCACCGACGCACGCAGATGACAGGATGAGCACGATGACTGCACAGAAGCTGGACGGCAGCGCGACGCTGCGCACGATCAAGGCCGAGCTCAAGGAGCGGGTGGCCGCGCTCAAGGAGCGCGGCGTGGTGCCCGGACTGGGCACCGTCCTGGTCGGGGACGACCCGGGCTCGCACTGGTACGTCGGAGCGAAGCACAAGGACTGCGCCGAGATCGGCATCGAGTCGATCCGCGTCGACCTGCCGGCCACGGCGACGCAGGCCGAGGTCGAGGCCGAGATCGACCGGCTCAACGCCGACCCCGACTGCACCGGTTTCCTGGTGCAGCAGCCGACCGGTCTCGACGAGTACGCGCTGCTCTCGCGCGTCGACCCCGACAAGGACGTCGACGGCCTGCACCCGGTCAGCCTGGGCCGCCTCGCGCTCAACGTCGAGGGGTCGCTGCCGTGCACGCCCGTCGGCTGCATCGAGCTCGTCCGCCGCCACGGCATCGAGATCGCCGGCGCCGAGGTGGTCGTGGTCGGTCGCGGGCTGACCGTGGGGCGGCCGCTGGGCCTGCTGCTGACCCGTCGCTCCGAGAACGCCACCGTCACGCTGTGCCACACCGGCACCCGTGACCTGGCCAAGCACGTGCGCGAGGCCGACATCGTCGTCGCCGCTGCCGGCGTGCCGGGCATCATCACCGCCGACATGGTCAAGCCCGGTGCCGCCGTGCTCGACGTGGGCGTCTCGCGGGTCGACGGCAAGATCGCGGGCGACGTCGCCGCGGACGTGTGGGACGTCGCGGGCTGGGTCTCGCCGAACCCCGGCGGGGTCGGCCCGATGACCCGCGCCATGCTGCTGTCGAACATCGTCGCGATGGCCGAGAAGGCCTCGGCCTGAGCGTGTGCTGGTGAGCGAACCGACGATCGAACCTGCTGACGACCTCCCGCCCTCGGTGGAGGAGATCGCCGAGGAGATCCACGAGGAGGAGGGGCGCCGCTACCCCTCGACGATCGGCGGTCTGCTCTACCTGTGCGTCCTCGCGACCGGTGCCCTGGGCATCACGCTGGCCGCGCTCGGCGACTGGCGCCTGGGGGTCACCGTGCTCGCCGGGGCCCTGATGGCCGGCGCCGGCCTGCGCCTGGTCCTCCCGGCCCGCGACGCCGGGATGCTCGCCGTCCGGCACCGGTTCCTCGACGTCGCGCTCCTCGGTGGCGTCGGCGGTCTGATGCTCTTCCTGGCCCGCACCATCCCCAACCAACCCGGCCTCTGATCGCCGAGCAGTCACTTGTGCACCACCCACCGGTCAGTTCTGCACCACCCACCGGTCAGCTCTGCACCCGGGTGAAGCGGCGCGGCTCCTCGCCGCGGGCATAGCGTCGGGCCGTCGGACCCAGGCGCTCGGCCACCGCGACCCGGAGCTGGCGGATCCAGGCGTCCAGGCCGGGGCCGCCCAGCCCGTCCTTGCGTACGACGATGACGATCCACCCCGCCCGTCTCAGCGCCTCGCGGCGCAGCCGGTCACGCTCCCGGTCCTCGGGGAGGAGTGGTGCTCCTCGCCGTCGTACTCGACAGCGATCCGCAGGCGTGGGTAGGCCAGGTCGAGACGGAACTCGCCCTCGGGCAGCTGTACGACGACCTGGGCCGTCGGCATCGGGAGCTGGTGGTCGAGCACGAGCCGGCGCACCCAGGACTCACCGGGTGACTCGAGCAGGCCACAGGCGTCGGTCCCCAGCTCGCGCAGCTGGGTCACGCCGCGGCGGCCCGCGAAGCGGCCCGTGATGCACCGCAGGTCCTCGGGGGTGACGCCGTGCGCCCGGGCGAACTGGTCGAGCACAGCGGCGGCACCCAGGCGACCGTGCAGGCACGCGAGATCGGCCGCCGTGCGCAACGGCGTCGTCACGGGCACTCCGTCCAGGACCATGCCGTCGTCGGCGACCAGGGAGCGCAGCGCGCCGTGGGTGCCGGCGAGCCGGGTGCGGGTGCCGTCGCGGGCCACGACCTCGAGCCCGGGTGGTACGTCGAGCGCGCTGGGCTCCCAGTGGTCGACGCCGTGCAGCCAGGCGGCGCTGCGGTCGCAGACCACCATCCGGGCAGGCAGGACCAGCCGTGCCGCGGCCGCCCGCAGGGCGGTGCTATCAGGGACGCTGGCGTCGACGTACACACCGCGCAGGACGCGGCGTACGCGGCCGTCGTGGAGGGCGCGCTGCAGGCGCCGGCGGGTCCAGCCGAGCGCGCTCGCACGCTCGGCGGTGGTCGGCTCGAGGAGAGGGGGAGGGCGGACATCCATGCCGGCAGGCTGCCCGCTGCGCGGGCGCAGCGAACGACACCGCCCCCGGCCTGTGGAGAACAGGACGGGGGCGGCGGACGAGCGGGTTCAGAACTGACTGCTCAGTGGTGCAGAACTGACCGGTGGGTGGTGCGAAAGTGACTGCTCGGCGATCAGATCAGGCCGAGCTCGGTGACCGCGTCGCGCTCCTCGGCGAGCTCGGCGGTCGAGGCGTCGATGCGGGCGCGCGAGAAGTCGTTGACCTCGAGGCCCTCGACGATGCTCCAGTCGCCACCGGAGGTGGTGACGGGGAACGAGGAGATGAGGCCCTCGGGGACGCCGTACTCGCCGTTCGAGCGCACCGCCATCGAGACCCAGTCGCCCTCGGCGGAGCCGTAGAGCCAGTCGCGCGCGGCGTCGATGGTGGCGGAGGCGGCGGAGGCGGCCGAGGAGGAGCCCCGGGCCTCGATGATCGCCGCGCCGCGCTTGGCGACGGTCGGGATGAAGGTGTTCTCGAGCCAGTCCTGGTCGCCCACGGTCTCGGCGGCGTTCTTGCCGGCGATCTCGGCGTTGAACAGGTCGGGGTACTGGGTCGCGGAGTGGTTGCCCCAGATCGTCATCTTGGTGATGTCGGTGACCGAGGCGCCGGTCTTGGCGGCCAGCTGCGAGATCGCGCGGTTGTGGTCGAGGCGGGTCAGCGCCGAGAACCGCTCCTGCGGGATGTCGGGGGCGTTGGTCATCGCGATGAGCGCGTTGGTGTTGGCCGGGTTGCCGGTCACGCCGATGCGCACGTCGGAGGCGGCCACCTTGTTCAGGGCCTTGCCCTGCGCGGTGAAGATCGCGCCGTTGGCGGAGAGCAGGTCGCCGCGCTCCATGCCGGGGCCACGCGGGCGCGCGCCGACGAGCAGGGCGAGGTTGACGCCGTCGAAGATCTTCTCGGCGTCGTCACCGATCTCCACACCGGCGAGGCCGGGGAACGCGCAGTCGTCGAGCTCCATGACGACGCCCTCGAGCGCCTTCAGGGCGGGGGTGATCTCCAGCAGGCGCAGCTCGATGGGCTGGCCACCGGTCAGTGCGCCGCTCGCGAGGCGGAACAGCAGGCTGTAGCCGATCTGACCGGCGGCGCCGGTGACGGCCACCTTCAACGGGGTAGTGCTCACGCGGGTCTCCGCTCGTGTCGATGGTTCTGGCGATCCGACGCTAGCAGCGCGCGTGCACCCCCGGGCAGGTGGGTTGAGCGGTGCGCGAGCATGTGCGCATGGCCGCGTCCCGCCCCACCCCCCTCCCGTCCGTACGCCGCCCCCTCGCCACGCTGCTGCCGGCGCTCGTCCTGGCGCTCGCGCTCACCGGCTGCTCGCTCGGTCCGGGGGACAGCCCGCCGTCCGGGGTGGACGGTCTCACCGTCCCGAGCCCGGCCCCGGCACCGGCCGACTTCGAGGATCCCGGGGCCAACGCGTGGTTCCCGCTGCCCGAGGGCGACGAGACCGTCGAGGTCGCGGGGGTCGCCACGACGCCGGTGTCCCGCACCGTCGACGGGGAGGCCGTGACCGACCTCCTCGCCACCGACGAGGACGGCCACGTGTGGTGGTTCGGGCGCGAGGGGGAGTGGGAGGTCGGGCCCACGGTGCCGCTCGGCCTCTGGCTACCCGCCGACCCGCGCGTGGGCGACGGCTGGCGCCGCTCGGCCGCCGACGGTGTCTCCGAGGAGCGGGTCACCGTCCTCGACGTCGCCGCCCCGGTCGCCACCGCGGACGGGGAGCAGGAGGCGGTGCTGCTGGACGTGCGCTCCGACCTCGACCCGGCCCTGTCGCGGCGCGAGTACTACGTGGCCGACGTCGGCCAGGTCCTGCTCCGGGACTGAGCGCAGCGAGGGGTGAGGGCGTGCGTGCTTGTCTGGGACGCATGACTGAGACCCGCACCAGCCCTCCTGCCAGCCCTTCCAGCGGCGCTGCTCCGGTCGTCGTCGTCACGGGAGCCAACGGCCTCGTCGGCGCCGCGACCTGCGCCGCCCTCGTCGAGCGCGGCGCCCACGTGCGTGCCGTCGTACGCCGCTCGGGCACCGCCCCGGGCCTGCCCGGCGTCGAGGAGCATGTCGGGGAGTTCCACGACCCCGACCTCGCGAGCCGGGTCGTCGACGGGGCGAGCGCCGTGGTGACGACCGTGCACCCGATGGGCAGCGACCGGGAGACCCAGCACCGGATCGGGGTCGAGGGCACGCCGGTCCTGGCGCGGGCGGCGGCCGCCGCCGGCGTGGACCGCTTCGTGCACGTGTCGACGGCCGCGGTCTACGACCGCTCGCCGGGGGCGGGCGACGTCGACGAGTCCGCCGCGCTGGTGGGCGACGACGGGGGCGACTACCCGGTGACCAAGCGGGACACCGATGCCGCCCTCGGCCGGGTCGAGGGGCTGACCCGGGTCCTGGTGCGCCCGCCGGCGATCCTGGGACAGGGGGAGAGCTCGGTGTGGAACACCCTGCGTCCGCAGGCGATCCGTGACGACGAGTCGGCCCGGCACGCCAACCCGGCCCAGTCCTTCGCATGGGTGCACCTCGACGACCTGGCCGCGCTGCTGGCCGACGTCGCCACCGGCCGCACGGCCGCCTCCGACGACCCCGCGCTCGGCCCGGTCGCCGGCGGGTGCACGGCGGTGAACGTCGCCGGTGAGCCGGCCACCGTCCGTGACTACACCGAGGTCGTGACCGGCGCCCTGGGCGTCGAGCCGGTCTGGGACGACGGACCCGCGTGGACCGGCCAGGTGCGCGCCGACCGGGCGCTCGGCTGGGGCTGGCGGCCGAGGGTGTCCCTGAGCGAGGCGCTCGACGAGGTCGCCGACGGCCTGCGCGGCTGACCGGTCAGGGCCGGATCTGGGTCCGGCCGTCGTCGTCACCGAGGTAGCGCGGCTGCGGCGCGGCCTGCTCGACCGGCTTCCACTGGTGCGCCACCGGGTCCCACTGCCAGCCGTCCTGGATGATCGGGCCCTGCTCGACGGGCTGCGCGGCGGACTGGTGGTGGGCCTGGTTCCAGTCCGGCTGCTGGACGGCCGCGGTCGCGGCCGGGCTGCGCCGCGGCAAGGTGAACCCGGAGCCGGGCAGCGCCTCGGCGTCGGCGCCCATCACCATCGGGTAGGTCAGCCCCGCGAGGGCGGCGCCCAGCAGCGGCGCCAGCACGAACACCCAGTTCTGGGCGATCGCGTCGACGCCGGAGAAGAGGGCCGTGCCGATCGCGCGCGCCGGGTTGATGCCGCCGCCGGTCATCACGACGGTGGCCAGGAAGACGGCCGTGAACGCGAGCCCGACGGCCAGCGGGGCCATGGAGGCGTGCTCGCTGCGGCGGTCGGTGGCGGCCAGGAACAGCCACACGAAGACGCCGGTGAGCAGCAGCTCGAGGAGCAGGGCGGACCACAGGGCGAGCTCGCCCGGGGGGTTGGCGCCGCGCATGTGCTCGCCGAAGAAGGACGGGGCGAAGCCGAGGTCGTAGGTGGCGAAGCCGTGCAGCACCACCCAGCCGGCCAGGGCGCCCAGCACGCCGCCGAGCACCTGGGCGGCGGCCAGGACGCCGGCGTGGGCCCAGGACAGCCGGCCCGCCAGTGCGGCGCCGATGCTCACCGCCGGGTTGAGGTGCACGTGGCCGAGCCGGGCGAAGGCCAGCATCACCGCGGTCACGGTGAGCCCGAAGCCGAGTGCGGTCACCAGGGGGCTGTACCCGCTGAGGACGGTGGCGAGGCCGCCGAGGAGCACCAGCACCATCGTCCCGAGGCCCTCGGCGACGCCTCGCTGGGTCATCGACGGGGTCACGGGGTCGGGCGCGGTCGGGGATGCAGCGGTCTCAGCCATGCTCGTGTGCTCCCCGTTGCCCGCCTCGGCCAAACCCCCGAGGGTGGGATGACTAGTCGCAGCGGGGCTGTCAGGCTGGCCGTCGGGTCCCGGACCCCGTCCCACGTCCACGTCAGGTATCTTGACGTCAAGAAACTATTGTTCTCGATCGCCGAGGAGTCGCCCGCACCATGGCCACCATCATCTACACGCACACCGACGAGGCGCCGCTGCTGGCGACGTACTCCTTCCTCCCGATCATCCAGGCGTACGCCGCCAAGGCCGGTGTCGAGGTGGAGACCCGCGACATCTCGCTGGCGGGTCGCATCCTCGCGCAGTTCCCCGAGCGCCTCACCGAGGAGCAGCGGGTGGCCGACCACCTCGCCGAGCTCGGCGAGCTGGCCACCAAGCCCGAGGCCAACATCATCAAGCTGCCCAACATCTCCGCCTCCACCCCGCAGCTCAAGGCCGCGGTCAAGGAGCTGCAGGAGAAGGGCTACGACCTGCCCGACTACCCCGAGCACCCGCAGACCGAGGACGAGAAGGACGCCCGGGCCAAGTACGACAAGGTCAAGGGCTCCGCGGTCAACCCGGTCCTGCGCGAGGGCAACTCCGACCGCCGCGCCCCCGCCGCCGTCAAGGGCTACGCCAAGAAGTACCCCCACCGCATGGGCGAGTGGAAGAGCGACTCGAAGACCACCGTGACCACCATGGACGGCGGCGACTTCTTCTCCAACGAGCAGTCGGTCGTCCTCGACGCCGCCGACACCCTCTCGATCGTGCACGTCGGCGCCGACGGCACCGAGACCGTCCTCAAGGACGCGCTGCCCGTCGAGGCCGGCGAGGTCGTCGACGCGACCTTCATGAGCGTCGCCGCGCTGCGTCGCTTCCTGACCGAGCAGATCGCGCGGGCCAAGGCCGACGACGTGCTCTTCTCGGTGCACCTCAAGGCGACGATGATGAAGGTCTCCGACCCGATCGTCTTCGGCCATGCCGTGCAGGCGTTCTTCCCCACCCTCTTCGAGCAGTACGGCGCGCAGCTCGCCGAGGCGGGCATCTCGCCCAACGACGGGCTCGGTGCCCTGATGTCCGCGGTCGACTCGCTGCCCGACGGCGAGGCCATCAAGGCCTCCGTGAAGCAGGGCCTGGCCGACGGTCCGCGGATGGCCATGGTCGACGACCGCAAGGGCATCACCAACCTGCACGTGCCCTCCGACGTCATCATCGACGCCTCGATGCCGGCCATGATCCGCATCGGTGGCCACATGTGGGGTCCCGACGGCCAGGAGGACGACTGCCTCGCGGTCATCCCCGACTCCTCCTACGCCGGCGTGTACGCCGCGGTCATCGAGGACTGCAAGGCGCACGGCGCCTACGACCCGGCCACGATGGGCTCGGTGCCCAACGTGGGGCTGATGGCCCGCAAGGCCGAGGAGTACGGCTCCCACGACAAGACCTTCGAGATCGCCGACGCGGGCACCGTCGTGGTGCGCAACGCCGCCGGCGAGACGCTGATGTCGCACGAGGTCGAGCCGGGCGACATCTGGCGCGCCTGCCAGACCAAGGACGAGCCGATCCGCGACTGGGTCAAGCTGGCCGTGACCCGGGCCCGCGCCAGCGGCTCCCCGGCGATCTTCTGGCTCGACGAGAACCGTGCGCACGACGCCAACCTGATCAAGAAGATCGAGGCCTACCTCCCCGAGCACGACACCGACGGGCTGACCATCGAGGTCATGACGCCGGCCGAGGCGACGACGTACTCCGTCGAGCGCATCCGCAAGGGCGAGGACACCATCTCGGTGACCGGCAACGTGCTGCGCGACTACAACACCGACCTGTTCCCGATCCTCGAGGTCGGCACGTCGGCGAAGATGCTCTCGATCGTCCCGCTGATGAACGGCGGCGGCCTCTTCGAGACCGGCGCCGGCGGTTCGGCGCCCAAGCACGTGCAGCAGCTCATCGAGCAGAACTACCTGCGCTGGGACAGCCTGGGCGAGTTCTTCGCTCTGGCCGCCTCCTTCGAGCACCTCGCCGGGTACGCCGACAACCGCGGCGCCAAGGTCCTCGCCGACACCCTGGACGCCGCCACCGCGACGTTCCTGGAGGAGGACAAGTCCCCGACCCGCAAGATCGGCGGCATCGACAACCGCGGCTCGCACTTCTACCTGGCGCTCTACTGGGCCCAGGAGCTGGCGAAGCAGACGGCGGACACCGACCTCGCGAAGGTCTTCGCCCCGCTGGCCGAGAAGCTGGCCGCCGAGGAGGAGACCATCGTCTCCGAGCTCAACGCCGTGCAGGGCAGCCCGGCCGACGTCGGGGGCTACTTCCGGCCCCAGGACGACAAGGCCGACCAGGTGATGCGTCCCTCCACGACGCTGAACGAGGCCCTCGCCTCGCTCTGATCGACGAACGCAGCACGCACGATGCCGGGCCCGGGAACCAGTTCCCGGGCCCGGCTCGTCTTCTGGGCATGACGCTCGCATTCGAGGACTACGTGGTCGCCCGGTGGTCGCGCCTGGTCCGCTCGGCGGTCCTGATGGGCGCCGACCCGCACGCGGCCGAGGACCTCGTCCAGACCGCCCTGGTGAAGGTGTACGGCGCCTGGGGCAGGGTGACCCGTGCCACCGACCCCGACGCCTACGTGCACCGGGTCCTGATCAACACCCTGATCGACAGCCGGCGCCGCCGCTGGTGGCGCGAGGCGCCGACCGAGGTGCTGCCCGAGGCCGCCCTGCCCGACGGCACCGACGAGGTGCTGCGCCACGACGCCCTGCGCGTCGCCCTGGCCCGGCTGGTGCCGGGTCAGCGGCAGGTCCTCGTGCTGCGCTACTACGCCGACCTGTCCGAGACGCAGATCGCCGCGGCGCTGGGGATCTCGACAGGCACGGTCAAGAGCAGGGCGAGCCGTGGCCTGGCGGTGCTGGAGTCCGATCCGACCCTCGGGTCACTGGTGACGGGAGAACGATGATGAACGACCGACTGACCTCGATGATGGTCCACAGCGTCGACCGCGTGCCCGTCTCCGCGGCCCCCCTGGCGGAGATACAGCGAGCCGGACGCCGCCGGCGCAGGGGAGCGGTGGCCCTGGCCACGATCGCGGTGCTCACGGCCGGCGGTGCGGGGGCCACCGCCCTGGCCCGGCTGGGCGACCCCGCCGCGGCCCCGGCTCCCGCAGGCCCCGGCGGGCAGGTGGACAGCGGGGTGCCGGTGCTGCTCGACGACTCCGCGTTCGAGGTGGGCGTCGACCGTCCGAGGGGCGCGGACGTGCTCCGGGGCGAGCTGCGCAGCACCATGGACGACCGCTGCCTGGTGGTCGGCGAGGGGCGGCACTCTCTCCACTGGCCGCACGAGTGGACGGGGCGCACCTTCGACGACGGCCGGTTCGTGCTCTACGACCAGCACGGGGCCGAGGTGGCCGAGGTCGGGGACCGGGTGGTGCTCGCAGGCGTCCTCAGCGGGCCGGCGGAGTGGTCCGGCGACCAGGTCTGCGAGCCGGGGGTGGCCCGCGTCCTCCAGGTGGAGTCGGTGCGCGTGGAATAGCGGCCCCCGGGGTGATGTTCGACAGTCGATGACTTCCCTGACCGAGGCCACCCCGGCCCTCGCCCCGACCAGCCGCGCCCGCTTCCTGCTGGCCGTGGTCGCCCTGGCGACGGGGGGCTTCGCGATCGGCACGACCGAGTTCGTGACCATGGGCCTGCTCCCGCAGATCGCCGACGGCGTGGCGGTGAGCATCCCCGAGGCCGGGCACCTGATCTCGGCCTACGCCCTCGGCGTGGTCGTCGGTGCGCCGACGATCGCGGCGCTCGGCGCCCGGATGCCCCGGCGCGCGCTGCTGATCTGGCTGATGCTCGCCTACGGGGTCCTCAACCTGCTCAGCGCCGCGATCTCGCACTACGGCCTGCTCGCCTTCGTGCGCTTCCTCGACGGGCTGCCGCACGGCGCGTACTTCGGTGTCTCGGCGCTGATCGCCTCGAGCATGGTCAGCCCGGAGCGTCGTGGACGGGCGCTCGCGCTGGTGATGATGGGCATCCCGGTCGCCAACGTCGTCGGCGTCCCGGCAGCGACCCTGCTCGGCCAGGCGCTGGGCTGGCGGGCGGCGTACGTCGCCGTCGGACTGGTCTCGGTCCTCACCGTCGTGCTCATCCTGCTCTTCGTGCCCAGCACCCCCGGCGACACCGAGGCGACCGGTCGCCGCGAGCTCGCGGCGCTGCGCCGCCCGCAGCTCTGGTACGCCGTCGTGGCCGGCGCGATCGGCTTCGGCGGGATGTTCGCCCTGGTCTCCTACATCGCCCCGCTGACCACCGACGTCGGTGGGCTGGGGGAGTCCGCGGTCGCGGTCTTCCTGCTGGTGCTGGGCGTGGGCATGGTGGTCGGCAACACCGTCGCCGGCCCCCTCATCGACTGGTCGATCGAGACCTCGCTGCGCGGGGCGTCGGTCGGGCTCGCCCTGGCCCTGGCGCTCTACTACGTGCTGGCCCCCACCGGCTGGTGGGCGCTGGTCGCGGCGTTCTCGGTCACCGTCATCGGCTCGGTGCTGGCACTGGGCTTCATGGCCCGGTTGATGGACGCCGCCGGGCAGGCCCAGACCCTCGGTGCGGCGATGAGCCACGCCAGCCTCAACATGGGCAACGCCCTCGGCGCCTGGCTCGGCGGGCTCGTCATCGCGGCCGGCTACGGCCTGCGCGCGCCGCTCGTCGTCGGCGTGGCCCTGGCCGTCGCCGGGCTCGGCGTCCTGGTGCTGGCGCACCGCGCCCACCTCCTGGACGACTGAACCCTCACGAGGGACCGTCCCAGGCCGTCCGGGGCTCCCGTGGGTCGCCGGCGAGCAGCGTGGCCACCCACGCGTCGCGCAGCTCGCCACGGTGCGGCAGGTACTGGCGCACCGTGCCCTCCATCGTGAAGCCGAGCCGCCACGCGACCTTGCGCGAGGCCCAGTTGCCGGTGTTGGCCCACCAGACCACGGTGCGCAGGTCGCGCTCCGCGAAGCCCCAGTCCAGCAGCAGCCGCAGCGCGCGCTCGACGGCGCCGGTGCCGCGGACCCAGGGGTGGGAGCCGTAGGCGATCTCCGCACGGCCGTCGCCCTCGTTGCGCAGCGACACGGTGCCGGCGTACCGGCCGTCGACGTCGAGGGCGAAGCCCCACTCGGAGTCGTCGCTCCAGCCGCCCGGCATCATCTCGGTGACGAAGCCGTGGGCCATCTCGCGGGTGTAGGGCAGCGGCACCGTGGTCCACTCCTGCGAGAGCGGGTCCTGGCACTGCTCGTAGGAGCCCTGGGCGTCGTCGGGGCGGTGCGCGCGCAGGATCACGACGGGAGCGCCCTCACGGGCATCGGTCAGGGTGGGGGCAGGAGACATGGGAGGGACCCAACACCGGCACCCCCGACCCCGGCAAGTCGGTTTCGTCGGTGGTCGGGAAGAATGCGCCCATGGCAGCCACCACCCAGCCCGAGGTGTCCGTGCCGGCAGCGCCGCCCTCGGGCGCCCGCCCGCGCGTCCTGTCGGGCATCCAGCCGACGGCCGACTCCTTCCACTTCGGCAACTACCTCGGTGCGCTGCGCCAGTGGGTGGGTCTGCAGCACGACCACCAGCCGTTCTTCTTCATCGCCGACCTGCACGCGATCACCGTCGAGCAGGACCCCAAGGTGCTGCGCGAGCGGACCCTGCGCGCGGCCGCCCAGCTCCTCGCGATGGGCATCGACCCCGAGCGCTCGGCGATCTTCGTGCAGAGCCAGGTGCCCGCCCACGCCCAGCTCGGCTGGGTGCTGCAGTGCCTGACCGGCTTCGGCGAGGCCCGCCGGATGACCCAGTTCAAGGACAAGTCGGCCAAGGGCGGCGAGGGCGCGGCCAGCGTCGGGCTGTTCACCTACCCGGTCCTGCAGGCGGCCGACATCCTGCTCTACCGACCGCACTTCGTGCCGGTCGGTGAGGACCAGCGCCAGCACCTCGAGCTGACCCGCGACCTCGCGCAGCGCTTCAACCACCGCTACAAGAAGACCTTCCGGCTGCCGGAGCCCTACATCCTCAAGGCCACCGCGAAGATCGCCGACCTCCAGGAGCCCACCGCCAAGATGTCGAAGTCGGCCTCCTCGGCCGCCGGCATCATCGACCTGCTCGACCAGCCGTCGGTCAGCGCGAAGAAGATCCGCTCGGCGGTCACCGACTCCGACAACGACGTCCGCTTCGACCGAGACGAGAAGCCCGGCGTCAGCAACCTGCTCACCATCTACTCGGCGCTGACCGGCGAGGGCGTGCACGACCTCGTCGAGCAGTACGCCGGCCGCGGCTACGGCGACCTGAAGAAGGACCTCGCCGAGATCGTCGTCGGGGTGGTGACCCCCTTCCGAGACCGCACCCTCGAGCTCCTGGACGACCAGGCCTACCTCAGCGAGGTGCTGCGCCGGGGGGCCGACCAGGCCAACGAGGTCGCCGAGGCCACGCTGCGTGACGTCTACCAGCGGGTCGGCTTCGTGGCGCCGACCCGTTCCCGATGACCGCTAGGGTCGGGGGCGTGGTCACGATCGGCGTCGCTGTCGCCATCCCGGAGCCCTGGGGCAGCGAGCTGCAGGACTACCGCACGGCGATCGGCGACACCACCGCCACCCAGATCCCGACCCACATCACCCTGGTGCCGCCCACCGAGATCGCAGCCGACGCCCTGAGCGGGATCGAGGACCACCTGCGGACCGCGGCCACCACCGTCGAGCCCTTCCGGGTCCACCTGCGCGGCACCGGCACCTTCCGACCCGTCTCCCCGGTCGTCTTCGTCGCCGTGGCCGAGGGGATCGCCGGCTGCGAGCAGCTGGCCGCCGCCGTGCGCCGCGGCCCGCTCGACGTCGACCTGAGCTTCCCGTACCACCCCCACGTCACGGTCGCCCACGAGCTGGGCGAGACCGTCCTGGACCAGGTCTTCGACGACCTGGCCGGCTTCGAGTGCCGCTTCGACGTCGATGCCTTCCACCTCTACGTGCACGAGGAGCACCACGGGTGGCAGCCCACGCAGGAGATCCCCCTCAGGTGTCCTGCGCCCGTCGACCAGCAGGAGTAGCAGTGGCATCCCTCAAGGAGCGCCTCACCGAGATCCGTGAGCGCCGGCCCTTCATCGACCACCTGGTGCGGATGCAGGAGCGCTACGGCGAGGCGAAGGCCAGCCAGCAGGCGGGCGCGGTCACCTACTTCGCGTTCCTGTCGTTCTTCCCGGTGCTGGCCCTGGCGTTCTTCGCGGTCGGCGTGGTGTCCAACGTCTACCCGGACGCCAACCAGACGCTCACGGAGGCGATCGCCTCGCTGTTCCCGGGCATGATCGGCTCGGGCGACGGGCAGCTGCAGCTCGCGGACTTCCGCACGTTCAGCGGGCTGGCCGGGATCGCCGGCTTCGCCGGGGTGCTGTACGCCGGGCTGGGGTGGATCTCGGCCCTGCGCACCGCCCTGGTGGCGGTCTTCGAGCCGCCGGAACAGCGGATCCCCAACTTCGTGATGGGCAAGGTGCGCGACCTGCTGACCCTGGTGGTCATCGGTCTGACCCTGCTGGTGGCCGTGGCGCTCACCGGCCTGGTGGCGTCGTTCTCCACCGAGCTGCTGGGCTGGGTGGGCCTCGACGACGAGCTCTCCTGGCTGGTCACGCTGGTCACGGTCGTCCTGGGCCTCGCAGCCAACGCCCTGCTGTTCTTCACGATGTTCCGGTTGCTGGGGGAGCCCGTCGCCCCCCGGATCTCCCTGGTCAGGGCCTCGCTCCTGGGCGCGGTCCTCTTCGAGGTGCTCAAGCAGGTCTCCGGCAAGCTGATCGCCTCGACCCAGGGCCAGCCCGCCTTCCAGGCCTTCGGCATCGCACTGGTCCTCGTGGTGTGGATCAACTACTTCAGCCGGGTGGTGCTGTACGCCGCGGCCTTCGCGCACACCGCGCCGGAGGCCCGTGCGCTGCGCCCCGACGACGAGCCCGCGCTCGTCCAGGGTCCGCCGCTGCCCAGCGGTGCGGACGCCGGCTCGGACCCGGTCGGGGCCGTGCAACCGCACCAGCCCGCTGCCGCCGGGCGGGGCGCGGCCGTGCCGTTCGCTGCCGGTGGCGCCGCTGTGCTGGCGCTGGTCGCCGTGGTGCGCCGCCTCGGCGGGCGACCCGAGTCCTGAGACGCCGAACGCCCCGCCGCCGCGACCGGTGAGGTCGCGCCGACGGGGCGTCAGGATCAGCAGCCGGGTGCGGGCGCCGTACGGATCAGAAGCCGGCGCGCAGCGAGTCGCGCAGGTCCTTGTTGAGCTGGGAGATCACGTCGAGCGGGATCTCCTTGGGGCAGGCGCCGGTGCACTCACCGATGTTGGTGCAGCCGCCGAAGCCCTCGTGGTCGTGCTGCGCGACCATGCTGGCCACCCGGCCCATCCGCTCCGGCTGACCCTGCGGCAGCTCACCGAGGTGGGTGATCTTGGCGCCGAGGAACAGCGACGCCGAACCGTTCGGGCAGGCCGCGACGCAGGCGCCGCAACCGATGCACGTGGCGACGTTGAAGGCGCGCATGGCCTTGTCGCGCGGTGCCGGCACCGAGTTGGCCTCCGGCGCGGAGCCGGTGTTGACCGAGACGTAGCCGCCGGCCTGGATGATCCGGTCGAACGCCGAGCGGTCGACGATCAGGTCCTTCACGACCGGGAACGCGTTGGCGCGCCACGGCTCGATGGTGATCGTCTGGCCGTCCTCGAACGAGCGCATGTGCAGCTGGCACGTGGTGGTGACCTCGGGGCCGTGTGCCTGGCCGTCGATCATCAGGTCGCACGAGCCGCAGATGCCCTCACGGCAGTCGTGGTCGAAGGCGATCGGCTCCTCGCCCTGCTCGTTGAGCTGCTCGTTGAGCGTGTCGAGCATCTCGAGGAACGACATGTCCTCGGAGATGTCGGCGACGGAGTACGACTGCATCGCGCCGGCAGACTGGGCGTCCTTCTGACGCCAGATCTTGAGGGTGAGGTTCACTTGTAGCTCCGCTGCTTCATCTCGATGGCGGTGTAGATCAGGTCTTCCTTGTGCAGCACCGGCTGGCCGCCGTCGCCGCCCCACTCCCAGGCCGCCACGTAGGCGAACTCCTCGTCGTGGCGCAGCGCCTCGCCGTCCTCCGTCTGCGACTCGGCACGGAAGTGCCCACCGCAGGACTCGCGACGGTTCAGCGCGTCGATGCACATCAGCTCGCCGAGCTCGATGAAGTCGATCACGCGGCCGGCCTTCTCGAGGCTCTGGTTGAGCGAGTCGGCGGTGCCGAGCACCTTGAGGTCGCTCCAGAACTCGGCCTTGAGCTCGCGGATCATGTCGATGGCCTTGCGCAGCCCCTCCTCGGAGCGCTCCATGCCGCAGTACTCCCACATGATGTTGCCGAGCTCCTTGTGGAAGGAGTCCGCGGAGCGGGAGCCGCCGATGGACAGGAACTTGGAGATCCGCTCCTCGACCGACGTGCGAGCCTCGACCACGGCCGGGTGCGACTCGGAGATCTGCTCGAACGGGCCGTCCGCGAGGTAGTCGCGGATGGTGTTCGGCAGCACGAAGTAGCCGTCGGCCAGGCCCTGCATCAGCGCCGAGGCACCGAGACGGTTGGCGCCGTGGTCGGAGAAGTTGGCCTCACCGGTCACGAACAGGCCGGGGATGTTGGACTGCAGGTCGTAGTCGACCCACAGGCCGCCCATGACGTAGTGCACGGCGGGGTAGATCCGCATCGGGACCTGGTAGGGGTTCTCACCCGTGATCCGCTCGTACATGTCGAAGAGGTTGTCGTACTTCTCGCGCACCGCGTCCTCGCCCAGGCGGGCGATCGCGTCGGCGAAGTCGAGGTAGACGCCCCGGCGGAAGTCGCCGACCATCGGGCCGACACCGCGGCCCTCGTCGCACATGTTCTTGGCCTGGCGCGACGCGATGTCGCGGGGCACCAGGTTGCCGAACGAGGGGTAGATGCGCTCCAGGTAGTAGTCGCGGTCCTCCTCGGGGATGTCGCGCGGGTCCTTGGTGCAGTCTTCCTTGTTCTTCGGCACCCAGATGCGACCGTCGTTGCGCAGCGACTCCGACATCAGCGTCAGCTTCGACTGGTGGTCCCCGGAGACGGGGATGCAGGTCGGGTGGATCTGCGTGTAGCAGGGGTTGGCCATGTAGGCGCCCTTGCGGTGCGCACGCCACGACGCGGTGACGTTGGAGCCCATCGCGTTGGTGGAGAGGTAGAAGACGTTGCCGTAGCCGCCGGAGGCGAGCACCACGACGTCCGCGAGGTGGGTCTCGATCTCGCCGGTGACCAGGTCGCGGGCGATGATGCCGCGCGCCGTGCCGTCGACGACGATGACCTCGAGCATCTCGTGGCGGGTGAACTGGGTGACCGTGCCCTCCGCGACCTGGCGCTCCATCGCCTGGTAGGCCCCGATCAGCAGCTGCTGACCGGTCTGGCCCCGGGCGTAGAAGGTGCGCGAGACCTGGACGCCGCCGAAGGAGCGGTTGTCGAGCAGGCCGGCGTAGTCGCGGGCGAACGGGACGCCCTGGGCCACGCACTGGTCGATGATGTTCGCGCTGACCTCGGCGAGGCGGTAGACGTTGGACTCCCGCGAGCGGTAGTCGCCGCCCTTCACCGTGTCGTAGAAGAGGCGGTAGGTGGAGTCGCCGTCCTCCTTGTAGTTCTTGGCCGCGTTGATGCCGCCCTGGGCGGCGATCGAGTGCGCCCGGCGCGGGGAGTCCTGGTAGCAGAAGGACTTCACGTTGTAGCCGGCCTCGCCGAGCGTGGCGGCGGCGGCGCCGCCGGCCAGGCCGGTGCCGACGATGATCACGTCGAGCTTGCGGCGGTTGGCCGGGTTGACCAGCCGGTTGTCCATCTTGCGGGTGGTCCAGCGGTCCTTGATCAGACCGGTGGGGGCCTTCGCGTCGACGAGCTTCTGAGCGGCCGGCGTGTAGTAGCCGTGGGCGTCGTCGGAACGCTGCTCGGGAGGTCCGTTGAGCTCCGTCAGGCCGCTGACGTCTGCGGTGGATGCCATTGAGTCGATCTCCCTTAGTCGATGACGCCGAAGAGCGTGAAGAGGGGCACCAGCGAGAAGCCGCCGGCGACCACGACCGCCAGCACCCAGCCGAGCGCCCGGGCCCGGGTGCGGGCCGCAGCGGTGCTGGTCCAGCCGAGGGTCTGGGCGGCGCTGAACGTGCCGTGGTGCAGGTGCATGCCCAGGGCGAGCATCGCCACGAGGTAGATGAGCGTCATCCACCACAGGCCGAAGGTGTCGACCATGAGGTTGTACGGGTCCGTGGTGGCGCCGCCGGTCGGGTTGACCTTGCCGATGGTGAAGTTCAGCAGGTGCCAGACCAGGAACAGCAGGATCGTCACCCCGCCCCAGCGCATGGTGCGCGAGGAGAGCGAGGAGTGCTTGTACTTGTTCACCTCGTACTTCACCGGGCGCGCCGCCTGGGCGCGCTTCCACAGCACGACCGCAGAGACCACGTGCACCACGAGCGCGATGATGAGCAGCGCCCGGAACAGCCACAGGAAGCCGCTGTAGGGGAGCAGCGGCTCGCCCAGCTCCCTCAGGTGCTCGGCGTACTCGTTGAACGCGTCGTGTCCGGCGAAGGCTTTGAGGTTCCCGTACATGTGCAGGAGCACATACAGGATGAACAGCGCTCCGCTGCCGGCCATCAGGATCTTCAGGGTGATCGTCGAGCGCGACGCGCGCGCTCCTCTGACGAGAGTCGGGGTTGCCACGGAGGTGAGGTTACCTCCCGGACGGCCATCGTTTTGCCCCCGGGCATGTGACATATCCCCCTCGGGCCCCTTAACGCCCTAGAAGTGAGGGTAGCCTAACCCGCCGCCGCGTCCGACTCAGTGCCCGGCGTCGAGTGGTCACCTACGACAACGGGGACGCCTGTTGCCGTGTCGTCAGTGACCACTGTGTCAGCGGCGCCGACCCCAGTGCCGGACCACCGCCCGCGTCCCGGCCGCACTGAACAAGGAGCCACGCAACAGCTCGTGCCACGCCCGGACCCGGCTGGGATCGTGCGTCCGGCCCAGGGCCTCGTCGGCGTCGCGCAGGATCCCCACGGCACGGTGCAGCACGTCGCCGGAGGTGTAGCCGTTGCGCCGCCAGCCGACGATCCACAGGTCACCGCGGGCCACGAAGACCCCGAGCTCGTCGTGCACCTCGTGCTGAGCCACCACGGGCACCTCGCAGACGTGGTGCAGCACCCGCAGGACGCTCTCCCACGCAGACTCCGACGCGGCGTCGGACAGCTGCAGGGCCTCGAGCAACCGCGGCGCCCCTCGCCGACGTCGCGCAGCGAGCCGGATCTCGTCCCGGGTCACCCGCAGTCCCGACACCTCGACGTACGCCGGCGCGACCGGGTGCCTGGTCACCACCAGCTCGCGACGCCGCACCCGCGGGCCGGTGCGCGGCATGGCCACGAACACCGGCGTTTCCTCGGGCAGCGGCGGCAGCACGAGCTGCCAGGCGCGCAGGTCCAGGTGCTCGACGTCGCTGTCGCGACGCTGGTGGACGCCGCGACCGATCCGCACCCACTCGCGCTCCCGAACCCGGCCGAGTCGCACGTCGAGCACCGGAGTCGGCTCGCCAGGACTCGCTTGTTCCATCCGCCCAGCCTGCTGCGGGTCGAGTGGGCCACCTGCGTGGTCCAGCACGGGGGTCGGCGCCGCTGACACAGTGGTCACTGCCGACAGGGAAGGGTGGTGCCCAGGTGTCGTGGGTGACCACTCTGTGTCGGGCCGGTCAGGGCCGGCTCCCGGTGGGCGAGATGTCCGAAAACATCACACTGTGTGGCCGCTGACCAGCGAGCCTCCTAGGGTTCGCACCATGACCACACCCGAAGGTGCCGTGGAGGGCGGGCTCGACGAGCCGACCGGCCTCGAGCCGGAGCAGGGCTCGCTGGAGCTGTCCGGCCCGGACGACGACTGGCAGCTGAGCGACTGGGAGAGCGCGACGGCTGCGGTGCTGCGCAAGTCGCGCCGGATGAGCGACGAGGACGCCGACTCCCTCGTGTGGGACAAGCTGACCCGGACGACGCTCGACGACATCCCCGTCGCCCCGCTCGGCACGCGCAGCCTGCTCGACGACCTCGTCACGGCCGGTCGCCCGGCCCGCAGCGGCGACTGGGACGTGCGCGCCCACCTCGCGGCCGGCCCGGAGAAGCTCGGCAACGAGGCGCTGCTCGTCGACCTCGACGGGGGAGTGACCTCGGTGTGGCTCGAGGCCGACGCCGGCACCGACCTGGCCGTGCTCCTCGAGGGCGTGCTGCTCGACCTCGCGCCCGTGGTCCTCGACGCGCCCAGCGCCCCGGTCGCCGTGGCGGAGGCGTTCCTCGCCCACGCCGGCGGGACCGGGCTGGCCGCCGGCACCAACCTGGGCGCCAGCGCCACGGCCACCGACGCCGATCTCGTCGCAGTCGCCCGGCTCGCGCTGGAGCGCGGCCTGCTCGGCGTCGTGGTCGACGGCACCCGGGTCCACGACCGCGGCGCCTCCGACGCCCAGGAGCTCGGCTGGTCGATGGCCGCGGCGGCCCGCGTGCTGCGCGTGCTGACCGCCGCCGGGATGAGCGTCGACGAGGCCGCCGGCCTCGTCGAGCTGCGCTACGCCGTGACCGACGAGCAGTTCGCCTCCATCGCCAAGCTGCGCGCCGCACGTCGCCTCTGGGCGCGCGTCCTCCAGCTCAGCGGCGCCACCACCGGCGTCGGCGCCGAGCCGCAGCGGGTGCACGCCGTGACGAGCCGGCCGATGATGAGCCGCTACGACCCCTGGGTCAACATGCTGCGCACCACCGTGGCCGCGTTCGCCGCCGGTGTCGGCGGTGCCGACTCCGTGACCGTGCTGCCCTTCGACGCCCCGCTCGGGCGCCCGGACGTCTTCGGTCGCCGGATCGCGCGCAACACCTCGCACCTGCTCATCGACGAGTCGCACGTCGCGCACGTGGCCGACCCCGCGGGCGGCTCCTACGCGGTCGAGAAGCTCACCGACGACCTGGCCCTGGCCGCCTGGGAGGTGCTGGGTCGCCTCGACACTCCCGAGGGCCCCGACGAGTCGGCGCTCGAGGAGATGGTGGCCGGCGTCGTCGCGCGGCGCGACCAGCAGGTCGCCACCCGGGAGCGCCCGTTGACCGGGCTGACCGAGTTCCCGAACCTGGGCGAGACGCTGCCCGAGCGCGAGCCGTACGACGGCTGGCAGGGCGTGCGCTCCTACGGCGAGGCCTTCGAGGCGCTGCGGGACGAGCCGCCCGCGGCCCCGGTCTTCCTGGCCACCCTCGGTCCGGTGGCGGCACACACCGCCCGGGCCACCTTCGCGACCAACCTGCTCGCGGCCGGCGGCGTGGCCGTCGACGTGGCCGGACCCACCAGCGGCCCCGACGACGTCGTGGCCGTCCACAGCGGTCAGCGCGTCGTCTGCCTGGCCGGTGCCGACGCGACGTACGACGAGTGGGGCCAGGCCGCGGCCGAGGCGCTGCGCGCCGCGGGCGCCACCCACGTGGTGGTGGCCGGCAAGGCCCGCGAGTGGTCCGACGACTCCTGCGCGACGGGCCTCGACGCCCTCGCGTTCCTCACCCGCACCCGGAAGGCCCTCCAGTGACCGTCCCGTCCAGCTTCTCCGGTCTCCCGCTCGTCGGTGACGGCGGCGCCGCGCCCGTCCCCGCGCCCACCGGCGGCCAGGTCTGGAGCGCCCCCGAGGGCATCGACGTCCAGCCGTCGTACGGCCCCGAGGACATCGCCGGCCTCGACGCGCTCGACACCCTCCCCGGCCTGAGCCCGTTCCTGCGCGGGCCCTACCCGACGATGTACACGACCCAGCCGTGGACGGTGCGCCAGTACGCCGGATTCTCGACCGCCGAGGAGTCCAACGCGTTCTACCGGCGCAACCTCGCGGCCGGTCAGAAGGGCCTCTCGGTCGCCTTCGACCTGGCCACCCACCGCGGCTACGACTCCGACCACCCGCGGGTGCGCGGGGACGTCGGGATGGCCGGCGTCGCGATCGACTCGATCTACGACGCCCGCCAGCTCTTCGACGGCATCCCGCTGGACAAGATGTCGGTCTCGATGACCATGAACGGCGCCGTGCTGCCGGTGCTGGCGCTCTACATCGCAGCCGCCGAGGAGCAGGGGGTGGCGCCCGAGCAGCTCGCGGGGACCATCCAGAACGACATCCTCAAGGAGTTCATGGTCCGCAACACCTACATCTACCCGCCGGCGCCGTCGATGCGGATCATCTCCGACATCTTCAGCTACACCGCCGCGAAGATGCCCCGCTTCAACTCCATCTCGATCTCCGGCTACCACATCCAGGAGGCCGGGGCGACGAACGACCTCGAGCTGGCCTACACGCTGGCCGACGGCGTCGAGTACATCCGTGCCGGCCTCGAGACCGGGATGAGCATCGACCAGTTCGCCCCGCGGCTCTCGTTCTTCTGGGCCATCGGGATGAACTTCTACATGGAGGTCGCCAAGATGCGCGCGGCCCGGGCGCTGTGGGCGCGGCTGGTGCGCCAGTTCGACCCGCAGAACCCCAAGTCGCTCTCGCTGCGCACCCACTCGCAGACGTCGGGCTGGAGCCTGACCGCGCAGGACGTCTACAACAACGTCGGGCGCACCTGCATCGAGGCGATGGCCTCCACCCAGGGCCACACGCAGTCGCTGCACACCAACGCCCTCGACGAGGCGATCGCGCTGCCGACCGACTTCTCGGCCCGCATCGCCCGCAACACCCAGCTGCTGCTGCAGCAGGAGAGCGGCACCACCGGCACCATCGACCCGTGGGCCGGCTCGTACTACGTCGAGCGGCTGACCCACGACCTCGCCGAGCGCGCCTGGGCCCACATCCAGGAGGCCGAGGCGGCCGGCGGCATGGCCAAGGCCATCGAGCAGGGCATCCCGAAGATGCGCATCGAGGAGGCGGCCGCGCGCACCCAGGCCCGCCTGGACTCGGGGTCGCAGAAGCTGATCGGCGTCAACACCTACCGCCTCGCCGCGGAGGACAAGCTCGACGTGCTGCGCGTCGACAACGACGACGTCTACCGCCAGCAGATCGCCAAGCTGGAGCGCCTGCGCGCCGAGCGCGACGACGAGGCGGTGCGCACCAGCCTCGAGGCGCTGACGCGCTCGGCCGAGCACGGCCCGCGCCAGGGCTCCCTGGAGGGCAACCTGCTCGCGCTGGCCGTCGACGCGGCCCGTGCCAAGGCGACCGTCGGGGAGATCTCGGACGCGCTCGAGAAGGTCTACGGGCGCCACCAGGCCGTCATCCGTACGATCAGCGGCGTGTTCCGCGACGAGTCCGCCAGCGCCGGTGAGGGCGGCAGCAAGGTCACCGAGGTGCTGGCGGCCACCGAGGCCTTCGAGGAGGCCGAGGGGCGCCGTCCGCGCATCCTGGTCGCGAAGATGGGCCAGGACGGTCACGACCGCGGCCAGAAGGTCATCGTGTCCGCATTCGCCGACATGGGCTTCGACGTCGACGTGGGGCCGCTGTTCTCCACCCCCGAGGAGGTCGCCCAGCAGGCGGTCGACGCCGACGTGCACATCGTCGGGGTCAGCTCGCTGGCCGCGGGCCACCTCACGCTGCTGCCGGCGCTGCGCACCGCGCTCGCCGAGCAGGGCCGACCCGACATCATGGTCGTGATCGGTGGCGTGATCCCGCCCGACGACGTCTCGACCCTGCTCGAGATGGGTGCCGCCGAGGTCTTCCTGCCCGGCACCGTCATCGCGCAGTCGGCGCTGTCGCTGCTGGCCAAGCTGCGCGAGCAGCTCGGGCACTGAGCCACGTGTCGGGACTCGGGGACGCGCCCGGCCCGGAGGATCGCGTCGCGATGCTCGTCGAGGGCATCCGGCAGCGACGCCGGGCGGCGGTCTCGCAGGCCATCACCCTCGTCGAGTCCTCGAAGCCCCAGCACCGGCTCCAGGCGCGGGAGCTGCTGACGGCCCTGAGCGACGACTCCGGCGGCGCCGAGGTCGTGCGGGTCGGGATCTCGGGCGTGCCCGGGGTCGGCAAGTCCACCTTCATCGAGTCCCTCGGGAGCCGGTTGACCGCCCAGGGCCACCGGGTCGGGGTGCTGGCGGTCGACCCGTCCAGCGTCCGCACCGGTGGCTCGGTGCTGGGCGACAAGACCCGGATGGGTCGCCTGGCCACCGATCCCCACGCCTTCGTGCGGCCCTCGCCGTCGGCGGGCACGCTGGGCGGTGTCGCGCGCGCCACCGTGCAGGCGATGGCCGTGCTCGAGGCCGCCGGCTACGACGTCATCCTCGTGGAGACCGTCGGCGTCGGGCAGTCCGAGATCACCGTCGCCGGCATGGTCGACACCTTCCTGTTCCTCACCCTCGCCCGCACCGGCGACCAGCTCCAGGGCATCAAGAAGGGCATCCTGGAGATCGCCGACGTGATCGCGGTCAACAAGGCCGACGGCGACCGCGCCCAGGAGGCCCGGGTCGCGGCCCGCGACCTGGCGGGCGCGATGCGGATGGTGCGCGGCAAGGGGGAGTGGGCACCGCCCGTGGTCACCTGCTCGGGCCTCGAGGACGTCGGCGTCGACGACCTGTGGGACCGGGTGGTGGCCCACCGCGAGCACCTCGGGGCCGACGGGCTCGCCGGGAAGCGGGCCGAGCAGCAGCTCGACTTCACCTGGGCGATGGTGCGCGACGAGCTCGAGCAGCGGCTGCGTCTCTCACCGGGGGTCCGCGGGGTCCGCGAGGAGATCCGGGCCGCGGTCCTGGCCGGCGACCTGCCCGCCACGGTCGCCGCCGACCGGGTGCTCGCGGCGTACGACGCCGACCCGCGGTAGGACAGATACCGACAACCGGGTATGCCCGTCAGGGTGTCGCGGGCGCACGATCGTCCTTTACTTCCAGTGGAGGCTGCCATGCGCTCGATCATGTTGTCCCTGACCGCCGGCCCAGCGCTCGCAGCGCTGGCCGCCGGGTCACTGCTGTCCCCGGTCGTCGCCGGGCCCTCCGCGGGGGATCCCGCGGCCCGTCCGGTGGTGCACGGACTCACCAGCCCGCTCAGCCTCGCGGTGACCGACGACGGCACGGTCTACGTGTCGCAGAACTTCGCCGGCCTGCTGATGCGGCGCCTGCCCGGCAAGAAGGCGCAGGTGATCGCCTCGGTGGCCAAGGGCGGCGAGGCGGGTGCGGTCTCGGTGCGCGGCGGCGCGGTGACCTACGCCGTCTCGCGCGGTCACAACGAGGTCGGCAAGATCCGACGCATCGATGCCCAGGGCCGCGACCGGGGGGTGGCGGACCTCGGCAAGCACGAGCGGAGGAGCAACCCTGACGGGGACGTGACCTACGGGTTCCGTGGCATCTCCAAGAGCTGTGCTGCGAAGCTCCCCAAGCAGGTGGGGCCGGCGACCTACACCGGGTCGGTCGAGACCCACCCGTACGCCACGACGAGCGCCCCGGGGGTGACCTACGTGGCCGACGCGGGGGCGAACGCGGTGCTGGCGATCAGTGGTCACAAGGTCTCCACGGTGGCGGTCATCCCGCCTGCGGTCACCGAGATCACCAAGGCGCGGGCGAAGGCCAACGGTCTGCCCGGCTGCACGGTGGGGCTGGACTACCGCTTCGAGTCGGTGCCCACCGATGTCGAGATCGGCCCCGGCGGACAGCTCTACGTCTCGTCGCTGCCCGGTGGTCCGGAGGACGGCAGCGTCGGCAGGCTGGGAGCGGTGTACGTCGTCGACCCGGCCAGCGGCACCACCGAGCGGCTGGCGCGGGGGCTGGTCTCCGCGACCGGCCTGGCGGTGGACCCCGGGGGCGACGTCTACGTGTCCGAGCTCTTCAAGAACCGGATCTCGCGGATCGCCGACGGGTCCTCGAAGGCCAAGACCTGGCGCAAGGTCACCATGCCGGGCGACCTCGAGATCTCGGGCGGTCGGCTGTGGGCCACGACCGACGTGCTGAAGGGGACCGGGCCGGGCCAACGCCCGGGCGGCAAGGTCCGGAGCTTCCCGCTGGGCTGAGGTCGGTGGCCGCTCCACTAGCCTGGGGCCGATGTCCACCGACGCCCAGCTCGACGCCGCCCGCGACGCCCGACTCCACGACCTCATCCGGGACGAGGTGGAGTCGGGCGCCGAGGCGCTGGTCGCGCTGCGCCGTGACCTGCACGCCCATCCCGAGCTGTCGTGGCACGAGACCCGGACCACCGCCGCGGTCGCCGAGCGCGTGGAGGCGCTGGGGTGGCGGGTGGAGCGGCTGCCGGGCTCCGGGCTCGTCGCCGACCTGGGCGAGCGCCGGGCGGGCCCGGTCGTGGGCCTGCGCGCCGACCTCGACGCCCTGCCGATCCAGGAGACCACCGGGGATCCGTGGTCGAGCACCGTGCCGGGCGTCGCGCACGCCTGCGGTCACGACGTGCACACCACGGCTCTCGTCGGCGCAGCGGCAGCACTGGCCCGGGTGCACACCGAGGGCATGCTCCCCGGCCGGGTGCGTCTGTTCTTCCAGCCGGCCGAGGAGGTGATGCCCGGGGGAGCCGTGCGACTCCTGGGCCTGGGCCTCCTCGACGAGGTCGACCGGGTCTTCGCGCTGCACTGCGACCCCGGTGTCGACGTCGGGCAGGTGGGCCTGCGCCTCGGCCCGATGACCAGCGCCGCCGACCAGGTCGACGTGCGCCTCGAGGGCACCGGCGGACACACCTCGCGCCCGCACCTGACCGGCGACCTGACGTTCGCGCTGGCCAAGGTGACCACCGAGGTCCCGGCGATCCTCTCGCGTCGCTTCGACCCCCGCGCCGGGGTCTCGGTCGTGTGGGGCCGCATCCAGGCCGGCTCGGCGCCCAACGTGATCCCCGAGCGGGGCCTGCTGTCCGGCACGGTGCGGATCCTCGACGCCGTCGCCTGGGCCGACGCCGAGAAGATGGTCCGCGAGCTGGTCCACGAGATCGTGCGCCCCTACGGCGTCACCGCCCACGTCGACTACACCCGGGGGGTGCCCCCGGTGGTCAACGAGGCCGTGTCCAACTCGATGCTGGCCGACGCCGTCGCCTCGGTCCTGGGGCCCGACGGTCGCGTGGTGGCACCGCAGAGCCTGGGCGGGGAGGACTTCGGCTGGTACGTCGACGAGGTGCCCGGCGCCATGATGCGGCTGGGCACGCGCACCCCGGGGGGAGCGACGTACGACCTGCACCAGGGCGACCTGCGCATCGACGAGCGCGCGATCGCGATCGGCGCCCGGCTGCTCGCCGAGGTCGCCGTCCGCGCGAACGCTCAGCCCTTGCGGTAGGGCACTCCCACCGCCGCTGGAGCACGGGACCGCCCGACGAGCCCGGCCACGGCGAACACCGTCACGACGTAGGGCATCATCAGCATGAACTCGCTCGGCACCGGCGAACCGATGACCGAGAGCACGCCCTGCAGGTTCGAGGCGAACCCGAAGAGCAGCGCCGCCAGGGTGGCCCGGATGGGGTCCCACTTGCCGAAGATCACTGCGGCCAGCGCGATGTAGCCCGCTCCACCGGTCATCTCGCGGTTGAACTGCGAGACCGAGACCAGCGTGTAGAACGCACCACCGGCCCCGGCGGTCGCCCCCGCGATGATCAGGGTGCGGTAGCGGGTCCGGGTCACGTTGATGCCGACGGTGTCGGCGGCCTGGGGGTGCTCGCCCACGGCGCGCACGCGCAGGCCCCACCGGGTGCGGTAGAGCATGAAGGTCACGACCGCGACCGCGATGTAGAGCAGGTAGACCAGGATCGACTGGCGGAAGAGGATCGGGCCCACCAACGGGATCTCGCCGAGCACCGGGATCGACAGTGGCCGGAACCGCGGCGGGCTGTTGAGGGAGGCCGCGTTGGGCGCCAGGACCTGCGAGAACATGAAGCTGGTCAGGCCGATGATCAGCACGTTGAGGACCACGCCCACGATGACCTGGTCGACGAAGTAGCTGATCGCGAAGACGCCCAGCACCAGGCCCACCAGGGCCCCGGCGACCATGGCACCCAGGAGACCGGCCCAGGCCGAGCCGACGACCGAGCCGACCAGGGCGGCGGCGAACGCGCCGGCGAGCAGCTGGCCGTCGATGGCGATGTTGACCACGCCGACCCGCTCACCCAGCACGCCGCCGAGCGCGCCGAAGACGAGCGGCACGGCGAGGGCCAGCGCACCGGCCAGCAGGCCGACGACCGGCAGGGTGGCGCCTGCGGCGGCCCAGGCCAGGAAACCGATCATGGCGATGATGCTGAACGAGACCGGGACCCACGCAGGGGTCTTGCGGCGCGCGAGGTAGCGACGCGTCGCCTCGGCGGTGCACAGGAGCATCAGCACGACCGAGAGCCAGGCGGTGGCCTCCGCCGGGACGGTGATGTCGGGCAGCTGCAGGACGTCGCGGCGGGTGGAGATGCGGAACGTGGTGTCGCCGCTCTGCGAGCCGATCGCGATCGCGGCGCCGAGCAGCAGCGTCACGACGCCCAGCAGGATGGGGATCTTGGGGGTCAGGACCGTGCGGCCCGTGGTCGTGGGCTCGGTTGCCTGCGTGCTCACTTGGCCTCCTGGGCGGGCAGGCGGAACATCGCGCGCACCAACGGGGGCGCGGCGATGAACAGCACGATGAGGGACTGGATGACGAGCACGATGTCGACCGGGATGCCCTCGGAGGCCTGCATCGAGAACCCTCCGGCCTTGAAGGCCCCGAACAGCAGCCCGGCCCCGAGCACGCCCACGGGGTGCGAGCGGCCGAGGAGAGCGACGGTGATGGCGTCGAACCCGATGCCGGCGTCGAGGTCGACGGTGACGCCGCTGGTGGTCGTGCCGAGGATCTGGTTGGCGCCGGCCATGCCCACGAGGGCGCCGGCGATGAGCATGGCCACCACGTAGGTGCGCCCGACATCGATGCCGGCCGTCCGCGCGGCATGCGGGTTGGCTCCGACGGCGCGGAAGCGGAAGCCGAGCGCCGAGCGGTTGAGCAGCCACCACACGACGACGACCGAGACCAGGGCCAGGATGAGACCCGCGTGCAGGTTGAACCGCTGGCCCAGCAGGTCGGGGAGGATCGCTGAGTCCTGCACCGGCAACGACTTGGGGTTGATCGACCCGGGGGCCTGCAGCAGGCTCTGGCGGGAGAGGGCGTAGAAGAGCAGGTAGAACGCCACGTAGTTGAGCATGATCGTGACGATCACCTCGTGCGCCCCGGTGCGGGCCTTCAAGAGCCCGGCCAGACCTGCCCACAGCGCACCGGCGAGCATGCCGGCGATCGTGGCTGCGGCCAGGTGCAGCGGGAACGGCAGGTCGACGTTGATGCCGACCCAGCCTGCGGCCGCACCGGCCAGGAGCATCTGGCCCCGTCCACCGATGTTGAACAGCCCGGCCCGGAAGGCCAGCCCCACACCGAGGCCGGCCATGATCAGGGGGGAGGCGAACTTCAGGGTCTCGGTGAGCGGCCGGATCTGGGCGGCGAAGTCGGCGCCGCGCGAGTTGTAGACGGAGCCGCGGAACAGGGCGCTGTAGGCGCCGGAGATCGCCCGCCAGGCGGCCTCGAGGAAGTCGCCGGGGCGGGAGAAGACGTACCCGGACGTCTCGCGGACGGTCTCGTCGGTGATCAGCACCAGCAGCGAGCCGATGACCACCGCCATCAGGACCGACAGGAACGCCACGAGCGCGTTGCCGGTGGTGATCGCCCGGGCGGCGTCGTGCCAGCGGCTCGGGGTCTCCGGCGGGGGCTCGGGCGTCTCGAGGGTGCTCGACCCGGGGCCGGGCGTGGTGATGCCGGCCGTGGTGTCGGTGGGGCCCGGGATGCCCTGGGTCTCGCCTCCGGTCGGCTGGTCCTCGGGGCGACTCATGCGACAGCTCCTGTGGGTCGTTCACCGGTCATCATCAGGCCCAGCACCGCACGAGGCGTGTCGGCCGGCACGATGCCGACGATGCGGCCCCGGAAGAGGACCATGATCCGGTCGGCGAGCGCGACGACCTCGTCGAGCTCGGTGGAGACGACCAGCACGGGCACGCCCGCGTCGCGGGTGGCCACGATCTGCTGGTGGATGAACTCGATGGAGCCGACGTCGACGCCCCGGGTGGGCTGGGCCGCGACGAGCAGCCGCAGCTCGCGCGAGAGCTCGCGGGCCACGACGACCTTCTGCTGGTTGCCGCCCGACAGGTTGCCCGCCGGGGTGGTGATCCCCGGTGCGCGCACGTCGTACTGCTCGAGCTTCTCCTCGGCGAAGGCCTGCAGCGCCGAGAGCTGCAGCGATCCGTGTCGCACGAAGGGGGCGTCGAAGCTGCGGTCCAGCATCAGGTTCTCGGCGATCGTGAACGACCCGACCAGGCCGTCGACCTGCCGGTCCTCGGGGACGAAGCCGACCCCGGCGTCGAGGACGTCGCGGACCTTGCGGCCCACGAGCTCCTGGCCGTCGAGGAGGATCGAGCCCTCGACGTGGTCCTGCAGGCCGAGCAGGGCCTCGGTGAGCTCGGTCTGGCCGTTGCCCTGGACCCCGGCGACGGCGAGGATCTCGCCGGCCCGGACCTCGAAGCTGATGTCGTCGACGTGGACGAGCCCGGCGGAGTCGAAGACGCTGAGCCCGTCGACCACGAGCGCGGTCCCACCCAGCTCGGGGTCCTGCTTGTCGACCGTGAGCTCGACCGGGCGACCGACCATCATCGCGGCGAGCTCGGCGTTGCTGGCCGCGGGATCCGCCTCGCCGACGACGGTGCCGCGGCGGATGACGGTGATGCGGTCCGCGACCTCGCGGACCTCGCGGAGCTTGTGGGTGATGAAGACGATGGCGGCGCCGGAGCGGCGCAGCTCGCGCATGATCTCCATCAGCTCGTCGGTCTCCTGCGGGGTCAGCACGGCGGTCGGCTCGTCGAAGACGAGGACCTTGGCGTCGCGGGAGAGGACCTTGATGATCTCGACGCGCTGCTGGACCCCCACCGGCAGATCGCCCACCACGGCGTCGGGGTCGACGTGGAAGCCGAAGCGGTCGGAGATCTCGCGGACCCGGGCGCGGGCGGCCTCGAGGTCCAGGGAGCCGGCGAAGCCGGTCTGCTCGTTACCGAGCATGACGTTCTCGGCCACGGTGAAGACGGGCACGAGCATGAAGTGCTGGTGGACCATCCCGATGCCGGCGGCGATCGCGTCGCCGGGCCCGGTGAAGTGCTGGACCTCACCGTCGAGGACGATCTCGCCCCCGTCGGCGCGGTAGAGGCCGTAGAGGACGTTCATCAGGGTGGACTTGCCTGCTCCGTTCTCACCGAGCAGGCAGTGGATCTCACCGCCCTCGACGGTCAGCGAGATCCGGTCGTTGGCGACCAGGGAGCCGAAGCGCTTGGTCACCTCGCGTAGCGCCAGTTGCATGGGTCAGTCCTCGCGACACAGTTGCGGAGGGGCGGGGCCCCGGGACGTGCTGGTGGGGGAGGCAGCCGGAGCGACCTCCCCCACCGGTGGTGCGTCAGCCCAGGTAGGACTCGACGGTGATGGACCCGTCGATGATGCCCGCCTTGACCTGCTCGAGCTCGTCGGCGAGGGAGTCGGAGACCTTGTCCTCGAAGTTGTGGAACGGGGCCAGGCTCACGCCCTCGTTCTCCAGGGTGCCGACGTACTGCTCGGCATCGAAGCTGCCCTCGCTGGCGGCCATGACGACGTCGTACGTCGACACGTCCATGCCCTTCTGGATCGAGGTCAGGATCAGGTCCTGGGTCGCCGGGTCGGTCTCGAACTGGTCAGCGTCCACGCCGACCATCGCGATGTCGCGACCGGAGTCGGCGATCGCGGTCAGGGCGCCCTGGTAGATGGGCCCGCCGACGGGGAGGATGACGTCGACGTCCTGGTCGATGAGCTGCTTGGCGGTGTTGGTCGCCTTCTCGTTGGCCTCGAAGCCACCGGTGAAGGAACCGTTCTTGCCGTCCCAGCCGACGACCTTGACCTTGGCGTCCTTCTGCTCGTTGTAGTACTCCACGCCCTGGCGGAAGCCGTCCATGAAGATGGTGACGGTCGGGAAGGGCTGGCCACCGTAGGTGCCCACGACGCCGGTCTTGCTGTAGTCGGCGGCCGCGTAGCCGGCGAGGAACGCCGCCTGGGCGGTGTCGTAGAGCAGCGGCTTGACGTTGTCGGCGTCCTTCGTGCCGTCGAAGTCGGTGTCGGCCGCGTCGTCGATGAGGGCGTACTGCATCTCCGGGTTGGCGTTGGCGGACTCCACCGTCGCGGAGGAGAGCGCGAAGCCCACGGCCACGATGATGTCGCAGCCCTCGGCGACCAGGCTGTCGAGGTTCGGGCCGTAGTCGTTCTCGCTGTTCGACTCGACACCCTTCTCCGTGGTGCCGATCTCGGCGGCGGCCTTCTGCACGCCCTCGAAGCTGAGCTGGTTGAACGACTTGTCGTCGAAGCCGCCCGCGTCGGAGACGATGCAGGGGAGGAAGTCACTCGACCCGCTGCTGCCGCTGCTGCTGCTGTCGTTCTCGTCGGGTGCGTCGCCGCAGGCCGCGAGCGCCGTGGTGGCCGCGAGCGCGGCGATGCCGCCGACGACGGTCTTCCTCATCCTGTTCAAGGTCTTCCTCCAGATCTGCGCCCCTCACCTCCGGGGGCGACACGCGGCACGGTAGCCCCTGGCAGAGCCGAGCGGGGTGGCATCGGTGGGGCAATACTCAACAGTTATCGACTTGGGACCTCGTGCCGTGGACCATGGCGGGCCGGGGGCGCCGGGCATGATGGTCCATCCTGGAGCCGCACCAGGGAGACGAGGGAGACGACATGGCACAGACGCCGAGCGCCCACGAGGTCGACGACGACCTCTGGCAGACGCTGCTCGCGGCCGCGCAGGAGGCGATGGGGCGCGCCTACGCGCCGTACTCCCACTACCCGGTGGGCGCCGCCGCGCTGGTCGACGACGGGCGCACCGTCGTGGGCTGCAACGTCGAGAACGCGGCGTACGGCGTGACGCTCTGCGCCGAGTGCGGGCTCGTCAGCCAGCTGCACATCAGCGGGGGCGGACGGCTGACCCACTTCGTGTGCGTCAACCGGGACGGCGCGGTGATCATGCCGTGCGGCAGGTGCCGCCAGCTGCTCTTCGAGAACGGCGGCCGCGACCTGCTGGTCTGGACCGTGTCGGGGGTCCGCCGCATGGACCAGGTGCTGCCCGACGCCTTCGGCCCCGACGACCTGGCCTGAACGACCACCACCCCTCACGAACCACGCGGCCGCGCCGCGCCGGAAGGACAAGATGAGCAAGCACGACGCAGTCGAGGTCATCCACGCCAAGCGGGACGGGCACGGCCTGTCCGACAGCCAGATCGACTGGGTGGTGGATGCCTACACCCGCGGCGACGTGGCCGACGAGCAGATGGCGGCGCTGGCCATGGCGATCCTGCTGCGTGGCATGGACCGCGGCGAGATCAGCCGGTGGACGCAGGCGATGATCGCCTCGGGCGAGCGGATGGACTTCTCCTCGCTGTCGCGCCCCACGGCCGACAAGCACTCCACCGGCGGCGTGGGCGACAAGATCACGCTGCCGCTGGCCCCGTTGGTGGCCGCCTGCGGGGTCGCGGTGCCGCAGTTGTCCGGGCGCGGGCTGGGCCACACCGGCGGCACCCTCGACAAGCTCGAGGCGATCCCCGGCTGGCAGGCCGACCTGTCCAACACCGCCCTGCTCGAGCAGCTCGAGTCGATCGGCGCGGTCATCTGCGCCGCCGGGTCCGAGCTCGCCCCGGCCGACAAGAAGCTCTACGCCCTGCGTGACGTCACCGGCACCGTCGAGGCGATCCCGCTCATCGCCTCCTCGATCATGAGCAAGAAGATCGCCGAGGGCACCGGCGCGCTCGTCCTCGACGTCAAGGTCGGCACCGGGGCGTTCATGAAGTCCCTGGCCGACGCCCGAGAGCTCGCCGAGACGATGGTCGCGCTCGGCACCGACGCCGGCGTCGCCACGGTGGCGCTGCTCACCGACATGTCCACCCCGCTCGGGCTCACCGCCGGCAACGCGATCGAGGTCGCGGAGTCCGTCGACGTGCTCGCCGGCGGCGGTCCCTCCGACGTGGTGGAGCTGACCCTGGCCCTGGCCCGCGAGATGCTCGCCGGTGCCGGGGTCACCGACGTCGACCCCGCCGACAAGCTCGCCGACGGCTCGGCGATGGATGCGTGGAAGGCGATGATCCGCGCGCAGGGCGGCGACCCCGACGCCGCGCTGCCGCAGGCGAAGGAGTCGCACGTGGTGGCTGCCCCGACCTCGGGCGTGCTGACCCGGCTCGACGCGATGGCCGTCGGGATGGCGGCCTGGCGCCTCGGCGCGGGCCGCGCCCGCAAGGAGGACCCCGTGCAGGCCGGCGCCGGCGTCGTGTGGCACGCCCGTCCCGGCGACACCGTCACCGAGGGGCAGCCGCTCTTCACGCTGCTCACCGACGAGCCGGGGCGATTCGACCGGGCGCTGACCTCGCTCGAGGGCGGCTACGACATCGCCGAGGGTGGCAGCGACTTCACCGCCGACCCGCTCATCATCGACCGGGTCGGCTGACGTGGGGACGCCCCAGGTCCTGCTGGCGAGCTTCTGCCTGATGCCCGAGGGCGAGCCGGGCGGCTCGCTGCTCCTCGACGCGCTCGCCGAGCGCGGCGTCGAGGCCGCGTGGGCGGTCTGGGACGACGCCGGCGTGGACTGGGCGGGCGCCGACCTGGTCGCCGTACGCTCGACGTGGGACTACCAGCGCCGGCTCGCGCCGTGGCGCGACTGGGTCCGGGGCGTCGAGGCCTCGACGCGGCTGCTCAACGGTGGCGACGTCTTCGACTGGAACCACGACAAGGCCTACCTCGAGGCGCTCGGCGAGCACGTGCCGGTGGTGCCCTCCGAGCTCGTCGCCGACGACGACCTCGTCGATGGCCTGCGGCGGGCGCTGGCGCGCTGGGACCACGTGGTCGTCAAGCCGCGCATCGGTGCCGGCGGGGTCGGGGTCGTCGTCGTCGACGGGCTCGAGGACGACCGGTTGGTCGGGCTCACGCCCGGCCCGTGGCTGGCCCAGCCGCTGGTGGAGTCGGTGCGCACCCGGGGCGAGGTGTCGGTGATGGTGCTCGACGGCGTCGCCCGCACCCAGGTGGACAAGGTGCCCGGTGCGGGGGAGGTCCGCGTGCACCAGGAGCACGGCGGCCGCAGCACCCTGGTCGCCCTCGACCCCGAGGCCGAGGCGGTGGCGCTGGACGCCGTGCGCGCGGCCGAGCAGCTCATCGGGCGACGGCTCGACTACGCGCGCGTCGACCTGATGGAGCTCGACGGTCGGCTGGCGGTGAGCGAGCTCGAGCTCATCGAGCCCGGGCTCTACCTCGACCTCGCGCCCGGTGCCGCGGCCCCGTTCGCCGAGCTCGTGGTCGACCGGCTGCGCTGAACCCGCGGCGCGGCGTCAGTCGGTGAGCAGCAGGACGACGGACTCGGCGACGCAGGCGGGCTTCGCGGCGCCCTCGATCTCAATCGTGTAGCGCACGGTGGCCTGCTTGCCGGCGGCGATGTCCGTGACTTCGCCGAGCGTCACGGTGGCCCGGATGCGGCTGCCGACGAGGACCGGGCTCGGGAACCGCACCTTGTTGACGCCGTAGTTGAGCTTGGCGCCCGGGGTGTCGAAGCTGAAGACGCTGCTGCCCAGCCACGGCACCAGGGACAGCGTCAGGTAGCCGTGCGCGATGGTGCCGCCGAAGGGGCCGTCCTTCGCGCGCTCCACGTCGACGTGGATCCACTGGTGGTCGCCGGTGGCCTCGGCGAAGGTGTCGACGCGCTGCTGGTCGATCTCGACCCAGTCGCTGGTGCCGAGCTCCTGGCCGGCGGCCTCGGCTACCTCGTCGAGGCTGGTGAACACGCGCATCGGTGGCTCCTGTCGGGCTGCGGGATGGAAGGATGCCGTCATGAACGGCACTGTCACGGAACTTACCGTCCCCACGCCCGAGCAGGTGGCTCGGGCGCCCAAGGTCGTCCTGCACGACCACCTCGACGGCGGACTGCGTCCCGCCACGATCCTGGAGCTGGCCCGCGAGGTCGGGCACGACCTCCCCGCGGACACCGCCGAGTCGCTCGCGCGCTGGTTCGCGGAGTCGGCCGACTCGGGGTCGCTGGAGCGCTACCTGGAGACCTTCGACCACACCGTCGCGGTCATGCAGAGCGCGCCGGCGCTGACCCGCGTGGCGCGGGAGTTCGTCGAGGACCTCGTCGCCGACGGTGTCGTCTACGCGGAGGTGCGCTACGCGCCCGAGCAGCACGTGGAGGCCGGCTTGAGCCTCGACGACGTGGTCGCGGCGGTCCAGCAGGGCTTCGACGAGGCCGTCGCGGCCGCCGAGACGCCGATCGTGGTGCGCCAGCTGCTCACCGCGATGCGCCACCAGGCCCGCTCCCGGGAGATCGCGGAGCTCGCCGTGGCCTGGCGCGACCGCGGGGTGGCCGGCTTCGACATCGCCGGCGCCGAGGCGGGGTTCCCCCCGACCCGCCACCTCGACGCGTTCGAGTACCTCCAGCGCGAGAACAGCCACTTCACCATCCACGCGGGCGAGGCCTTCGGGCTGCCGTCGATCTGGCAGGCGCTGCAGTGGTGCGGCGCCGACCGGCTCGGGCACGGCGTCCGGATCGTCGACGACATCGAGGTCGCCGAGGACGGCACCGTGACGCTGGGGCGGCTGGCGCAGTACGTGCGTGACCGCCGGGTGCCGCTGGAGCTGTGCCCCGCGAGCAACGTGCAGACCGGCGCCGCGACCTCGATCGCCGAGCACCCGATCGGGCTGCTGACGCGGCTGCGCTTCCGCGTCACCGTCAACACCGACAACCGCCTGATGAGCAACACCTCCATGACCAAGGAGATGACCGCGCTCGTGGAGGCCTTCGGCTACACCCTCGACGACCTGCGCTGGTTCACCATCAACGCCATGAAGTCGGCGTTCCTGCCGTTCGACGAGCGGCTGGCGATCATCGACGAGGTCATCAAGCCGGGGTACGCCGCCCTGGCGGCGGAGGGCGTGTGAGCCTCGCGCTGAGCGTGGTCCTGCTCGGCGCCGCGGTGCTGGCGCTGCTCGCCGGTGCCGTGCTCGGCGTCCGCGGGCTGCACCAGCGCCACGAGGCCGCCGGGTTCGGGGAGCGCTCGGAGCCCGCGACCGCGGAGGTGGTGGCGTCGCTGCCCAAGGACGTGGCGCTGGCCGGCGAGCCGGCGACCATCTACTACCAGCAGGTGCGCTTCCGGGTCGGCGATCGCGACGTCGAGGCACAGACCATGACCGGCGTCGAGCCGCCCGTGCCGCACGTGGGGGAGCGGGTCGAGGTCCGCTACGACCCCCGGCACCCGACCCGCGTCGTCCTCGCCGGCGCCGACCCCACCGCCGGCGCCGGTGCCACCTCGCTCGCCCTGGCTCGGATGATGCTCGGCCTGGGCATGTCGCTGCCGGTCGCGTGGGTGGTCATCCTCGGCATCGCCCGCACGCTGTAGCGCTCCGACTCACCGGTGGGGCGGGGGTGCTCAGCCGGCGAGGCCGGCGGGCAGGACCACGAACCACGGGGTGCGCCAGCGCCCGAAGGGCAGCCGGCCGGCATCGAACGCCGCTCGGGTCACGGTGAGCGTGCCGCCGCGGGCCGGGTCCCAGACCAGCAGCTCGTCCTCGGACGCTCCGGTGATGCCCACCACCAGTACCACGTGCCGCGGCAGCAGGACTGAGCCGACGTAGACGGGCAGCGGCACGTCGTGGCGGGCCAGCACCAGCAGCGCGTCGAAGGCGAAGGGGCGCCGACCGACCCGCAGCGGCCGGGTGCGCCAGCGCCCGCCCGGCCGGTGACCGAGCCGCCGCGCCACCGCCCACGGGGGAGTGCCCAGCAGGCGCGGCCACGGCAGGGCGAACCGGCCGGCGTCGCGCAGCCGGGTCACCTCGCGGTGCGTGCGCTGCACCTCCGCGGGCCAGAGCCCGGGGTCGCCGCGCAACCGGGCGTCGTACGACGGGTCGGTGCGCATCGTGGCCAGCACGAGGCAGGCGGCGCCGCAGGAGCGCTGGTCGGGCTGGCGGTGCGGCCAGCCCAGCCAGGGCCGCTCAGGCACGCGCCCGGGCGGCGATCCCGCCCACCTCGGCGACCGCCTGGTCGGGGGTCCGCGGCGCGCACCCCTTGGCGACGGCGTCGGCGACGACGGCGCGCTGGCGTCGGGCCAGGGCCAGCCCGCGGCGCACCAGCACCAGCGGCGGCTTGCGGTGCTCGCGCAGGTCGCGGGTCAGGCGCAGCCAGAACGTGCGCAGCGTGCTGCGCCGGATGCAGTACGCCGCGGCGAGCAGGCCCGCGGTCCGTGCCGGGTCCACGACGTCCGGGGCGAAGATGCCCTCCGCCACGAAGAGCGGCGAGCCGCCCAGGTCGAGGCTCTGCCAGCCGGTGCGCGAGCTCTGCGAGATGTCGTAGACCGGCACGTCGGCCCGACCGTGGTCGCACAGCGCGCGCATGGTGCTGAGCGCGTCCTGCGGCAGCCACGAGTCCGGGTGGTCCCAGTCGACGAGGCCGGTGTTGAGGCCCTCGGTGATGCGCGGCAGTGACGGGTCGTCGCCGTCCTTGTAGAAGTCGTCGAGCCGCAGCACCGGCAGCCCGAGCCGTTCGGCGAGGCGGGACTTGCCGGACCCCGAGGGCCCGGCCAGCACGACGACCCGCGCCTGCAGGGCGCTCACACGCCCATCGGGTGCCAGACCGTCTTGGTCTCCAGGAAGGCGGTCATCGGCTCGAGGCCGGGGGCGGCGCTCCAGTCGGGCTCGGCGGCGGGCGCCCGGCGCACGCGCTTGAGGTTGTCGGCCGCGGCCACCTCGAGCTCGGTGGCCAGGACCGGGTCGCCGGCGACCCCGCCCAGGTCGATGGCGTTGACGTCCATGTGGGCCGCCAGCCAGGGCGCGACGGTGGCGGCCTTGCCGGTGAGGATGTTGACGACGCCGCCGGGCACGTCGCTGGTGGCGAGCACCTCGGCGAGGTTCACCGCCGGCAGCGGGCGCGAGTAGGACGAGACCACGACGGCGGTGTTGCCGCTGACGATGACGGGCGCCAGCACCGAGACCAGGCCGAGCAGCGAGGAGCGCTCAGGGGCGAGCACCGCCACGACCCCGGTCGGCTCCGGGGTCGAGAGGTTGAAGAAGGGCCCGGCCACCGGGTTCGCGTTGCCGACGACCTGGGTGAGCTTGTCGGCCCAGCCGGCGTACCAGACCCAGCGGTCGACGGCCTCGTCGACGACGCGCTCGGCCTTGCTGCCCGAGAGCCCCTCGGACTGCTGGACGGCCTGCACGAACTGGGGGCGGCGGTCCTCCATGACCTCGGCGACGCGGTAGAGGATCTGCGCACGGTTGTAGGCGGTGCGTCCGGCCCAGCCGGACTGCGCCTTGCGGGCCGCGCCGACGGCGTCCCGGGCGTCCTTGCGCGAGGCCAGGGCGGCGTTGGCCACGAAGGCCCCCTTGCTGTCGTTGACGACGTAGGAGTAGCCCGACTCCGAGCGCGGGAAGGCGCCGCCGATGAAGAGCTTGTAGGTCTTGCGGACGTCGATGCGGGTGCTCACGCGTCGGCTCCCTTCAGGTAGGCGGCGAGGCCGTGGCGCCCGCCCTCGCGGCCGTAGCCCGACTCCTTGTAGCCACCGAAGGGGCTCGTCGGGTCGAACTTGTTGAACGTGTTGGCCCACACGACGCCGGCGCGCAGGCGCCCGGCGATGTCGAGGATCCGCGACCCCTTGTCGGTCCAGACCCCCGCCGAGAGCCCGTACGGCGTGTTGTTGGCCTTCTCGACCGCCTCACTGGGCGTGCGGAAGGTCAGCACCGACAGCACGGGGCCGAAGATCTCCTCGCGCGCGATCCGGTGTGCCTGGGAGACCCCGGTGAAGATCGTGGGCGGGAACCAGAAGCCGGTGCTGGGCAGCTCGCACTCGGGCGACCAGCGCCCGGCGCCGTCCCCGGTGCCGACCTCGGCCTCGCCGATGTCGGACAGCTCGTGGATGCGGGCCAGCTGGGCAGCGGAGTTGATGGCGCCCACGTCGGTGTTCTTGTCCAGCGGGTCGCCCAGGCGCAGCGTCGACATCCGGCGCTTGAGCCGGGTGAGCACCTCGTCGGCGATCGACTCCTGGACCAGCAGGCGCGAGCCCGCGCAGCAGACGTGGCCCTGGTTGAAGAAGATGCCGTTGACGATGCCCTCGATGGCCTGGTCGATCGGCGCGTCGTCGAAGACGATGTTGGCGGCCTTGCCCCCGAGCTCGAGGGTGACCTTCTTGGAGCTGCCGGCCACCGTGCGGGCGATGGCCTTGCCGACGCCGGTGGAGCCGGTGAAGGCGACCTTGTCGACGTCCGGGTGGCCCACGAGGGTCTCGCCGGTCGCGCCGGCGCCGGTGATGATGTTGACCACGCCCGGGGGCAGGTCGGCCTGCTGGCAGATCTCGGCGAAGAGCAGGGCGGTGAGCGGGGTGGTCTCGGCCGGCTTGAGGACCACGGTGTTGCCGCAGGCCAGCGCCGGGGCGATCTTCCAGGCCAGCATCAGCAACGGGAAGTTCCAGGGGATCACCTGGCCGGCGACACCCAGCGGGGTGCTGCCGTAGCCGGAGTGCTCGAGCTTGTCGGCCCAGCCGGCGTAGTAGAAGAAGAAGGCAGCCGCGGTCGGGACGTCGACGTCGCGGGACTCCTTGATCGGCTTGCCGTTGTCGATGGTCTCCAGCACGGAGATCTCGCGGGCGCGCTCCTGCAGGATGCGTGCGATCCGGTAGAGGTACTTGGCGCGCTCGCGGCCGGGCATCGGGCCCCAGACCTTGTCGTAGGCCCTGCGGGCGGCCTTCACCGCGGCGTCGACGTCGGCGTCGTTCGCCTCCGCGACCTCGGCGAGGACCTCCTCGGTGGCCGGGTTGACGGTCTTGAAGGGCGTGCCGTGGCCGTCGACGAACTCGCCGTTGACGAAGAGGCCGCAGGAGGCCTTGATGTCGACGATCGCGCGGGACTCGGGGGCGGGGGCGTACTCGAAGATGCTCATGCGATCAGTCCAGGGTGAAGTAGTCGGGGCCGGAGTACCGGCCGGTGCGCATCTTGGTGCGCTGCATCAGCAGGTCGTTGAGCAGCGTGGAGGCTCCGAAGCGGAACCAGTCGGGGTCGAGCCAGTCGGGGCCGGCGACCTCGTTGACGGTCACGAGGTACTTGATCGCGTCCTTGGTGGTGCGGATGCCGCCGGCGGGCTTGACGCCCACCATCTGCCCGGTGGCCTCGCGGTAGTCGCGCACCGCCTCGAGCATGATCATGGTGACCGGCAGGGTCGCGGCAGGCTGCGTCTTGCCGGTGGAGGTCTTGATGAAGTGACCGCCGGCCATCATCGCCAGCCACGAGGCGCGTCGCACGTTGTCGTAGGTCTGCAGCTCACCGGTCTCGAAGATGACCTTGAGGTGCGCGGGGCCGCACGCCTCCTTGACCGCCACGATCTCCTCGTAGACCTCGAGGTAGCGCCCCGACAGGAACGCGCCACGGTCGATGACCATGTCGATCTCGTCGGCGCCGGCCGCGACCGCGTCGCGGGTGTCGGCGAGCTTGACCGCGCGGGAGGCGCGGCCGCTGGGGAACGCGGTGGCCACGGCGGCCACCCTGACGCCGCTGCTGCCGAGCGTCTCCTTGGCCACGCCGACGAGGTCGCCGTACACGCAGACCGCGGCGGCGGCCGGGCAGGTCGGGTCGGCGGGGTCGGGGCGCATCGCCTTGCTGGCCAGGGCGCGGACCTTGCCGGGGGTGTCCTGGCCCTCGAGCGTGGTCAGGTCGACCATCCGGATGGCCAGGTCGATCGCCTGCTCCTTGGCGGTGGTCTTGATCGACCGGGTGCCGAGCGAGGCGGCGCGCGCCTCGGCGCCGACCTGGTCGACCCCGGGCAGGCCGTGCAGGAAGCGGCGCAGGGAAGCGTCGGAGCGGGTGACGTCCGAGAGGTCCCCGCCGGGCGCGGGGCCAGCGGCCGCGGTGGCGGCAGGGGCCTCGGTCGTGGGCGTGGTGGGCATTGGACCAGCATAGGGTTGGCCGCCGACCCGGTCACAACCCGACGACAGGAGCACCACGCATGCCCCACGGCCGTGAGGAGTACGTCGAGGTGTTCAGGCCGACCAGCGGTCGCTTCCTCGGCGTGGTGGGAGTCGTGGTGAGCGCCGCCGTGGTCGTCATCGGGGTGGTCGACCCGGGGTCGGGCTTCGGGATCACCACCGTGGCCGTGGCCGTGCTCGTCGGGGCCCTCGTGCACGGCTCGATGCTCAAGCCCGTCGTGCGGGTCACCGAGGACGAGCTGGTGATGGTGAACCTCTTCGAGACCGTCCGGCTGCCGTTGGCGGCGGTGCAGTCCGTGGTGGTGCGCCAGGTGCTCGCCGTGCTCGTCGCGGACAAGCGCTACGTCTCCCCGGCGGTGGGCCGCAGCTTCCGCCAGGCGCTGCGCAAGCCGCGCTCGACCCGCGAGCTCGCGATGACCCCGGTGCCCGGCGAGGGCCTGGTGGCCGAGGAGGGCATGAACTACGCCGACTTCGTCGAGGACCGCTTGCGTGCGCTCTGCGCGCAGGCCCGCAGCCGGCACCGGGTCAAGCAGGGCAGCCCCGAGCAGGCCGCGGTCGCGGCCCGGGTCTCCCGGGCGCCGGCGTACGTGCAGCTCGGCGTCGTGGTGCTGGCCGGGCTGGTCGCGGTGCTCAGCCTCGCCCTGGCCTGATCCCCGGGGCGGCTACAGCCCGAGCGCGGCCCGTACGTCGCCGGCGAGGGCGTCGAGGCGCGTCGCGGCCGCGATGCGTGCAGCCTCGACGGGCTCGTCGCGCACCGGCACCACGACCTCGAGGTAGGCCTTGAGCTTGGGCTCGGTGCCGCTGGGGCGCACCACCACCCGGGCGCCGTCGGCGAGCCGGTAGCGCAGGCCCTCGGTCGGCGGGAGGTCCGCGGAGCCCTCGGCCAGGTCGTCGACACCCTCGACGGCGAGCCCGCCGAGCACCGTCGGCGGCTGCGCACGCAGGCGCCGCATCGCGTCGCTGATCAGGGAGACGTCCTCGACGCGCACGCTGACCTGGTCGGTGGCGTGCAGCCCGTGCTCCTGGGCCAGGTCGTCGAGCAGGTCGAGCAGGCTGCGACCCGCGGCCTTGGCCTCGGCGGCCATCTCGCACAGCAGCAGCAGGGCCGAGACGCCGTCCTTGTCCTTGACGTGCTCGGGGTCGCAGCAGTAGCCCAACGCCTCCTCGTAGCCGAAGGACAGCCCCTCCACGCGGCCGATCCACTTGAAGCCGGTGAGCGTCTCGACGTACGGCAGACCGGCTGCGGCGGCGATCTTGCCGAGTAGGCTCGACGACACGATGCTGGTCGCGAGGGTGCCGGTGACGCCGCGGCGCACCAGGTGCAAGCCCAGCAGCGCACCGACCTCGTCGCCGCGCAGCATCCGCCAGCCGGTGGGCGTCGGCACCGCCGCGGCGCAGCGGTCGGCGTCGGGGTCGTTGGCCACCACGAGGTCGGCGTCGGTGCGGGCCGCGAGCTCGAGGGCGAGGTCCATCGCCCCCTCCTCCTCGGGGTTCGGGAACGCCACGGTGGAGAACTCGGGGTCGGGCTGCTCCTGCTGCTCGACCATGCGGGGTGCGGCGAAGCCGGCGGTCTCGAGGACCTGGGCGACCGTGGTGCCGCCGACGCCGTGCAGCGGGGTGTAGACGACGTCGAGGTCGCGCGGGCCGTCGCCGGCCAGTGCGGCAGCGGTGTCGAGGTAGGAGTCGACGACCTCCTCGTCCAGCACCCGGGCGCCCTTCGCGCGCGGGACCGAGGTCAGCTCGCCGACCGCCGCGATCCGCTCGGCGATCTGCGTGTCGGCCGGGGGCACGATCTGGCTGCCGTCGCCGAGGTAGACCTTGTAGCCGTTGTCCTGGGGCGGGTTGTGGCTCGCGGTGACCATCACCCCGGCCACGCAGCCGAGCTCCTGGATCGCAAAGGCCAGCACCGGGGTCGGCAGCGGGCGCGGGAGCAGCCACACGTCGAGCCCGGCGCCGCTGATGACCTCGGCGCTGTCCTGGGCGAACTGCTCGGAGAGGTGGCGGGCGTCGTAGCCGATGACGACCGCGCCGCGACCGGCGTGCCCGCCCTCGGCCTGGTCGACGAGGTACGACGCCAGGCCGGCCGCGGCGCGGGTGACGACGACGCGGTTCATCCGGTTCGGACCCGCTCCCATCGCACCGCGCAGCCCGGCGGTGCCGAACTCCAGGGTGCCGTCGAAGCGGTCGGCCAGATCGGCGCGGGCGGCCTCGTCACCCGACTCGACGGCGACCAGGAGCTCCTCGAGCTCCGCGCGGGTGCCGGGGTCCGGATCGGCGTCGGCCCAGGCGCGGGCACGGTCGAGGAGGTCGGTCGGTGCGGCGGACGACGTCATAGGCGCACGCTAACCCGCACCGGGCAGGTCCGGGGGGTCCGGGCTGCGGGTCGGATCAGGATTGGATGGTGGACATGTCGCCGTAGCGGTCGCCGACCACGGCCTCGCGCGGCACGGCCGCCACCAGCGTCTCGAGGTCGGCCCGGCTCAGCGCGACCGCCGTGGCGCCGACGTTCTCCTCGAGGTGCCGCACCCGGGTGGTGCCCGGGATGGGGACGACGTCGTCGCCCTGGGCCAGCACCCAGGCCAGGGCCAGCTGGCCGGGCGAGCAGCCGTGCTCCCGGGCGAGTGCGGTGACCCGCTCCACCAGCACCAGGTTGGCGCGCAGGCCCTCGCCGTTGAGGCGGGGGAAGTACGCCGAGCGCCGCGAGTCCTGCTCCTCCAGCTGGTGCTCGGCCGTCAGCGCGCCGGTGAGGATCCCGCGCCCGAGCGGCGAGTAGGGCACCAGACCGATCCCCAGCTCGCGCAGCGTCGGAAGGATCTCGTCCTCGAGGTCGCGGGTGAACAGGGAGTACTCGGTCTGCAGTGCCGTGATCGGGTGGACCGCGTGGGCCCGGCGGACGGTGCTCGCCGAGGCCTCCGAGAGCCCGAGGTGGCGGACCTTGCCGGCCTCGACCAGGCCTGCCATGGCGCCCACCGTCTCCTCGATCGGCACCTCGGGGTCGACCCGGTGCTGGTAGTAGAGGTCCAGGTGGTCCACGCCGAGCCGCTCGAGGGAGGAGTCGCAGGCCGCGACGACGTACTCGGGCCGCCCGTTGATGCGGATCCGGGTGCCGTCCGCGCGGCGCTGGTTGCCGAACTTCGTCGCCAGCTGCACCTCGTCACGACGCCCGGCCAGGGCCCTGCCGACCAGGCGCTCGTTGGTGAAGGGGCCGTACATGTCGGCGGTGTCCAGGAAGGTCACCCCGAGGTCGAGGGCGCGCCGGATGGTCGCGATCCCGCGCTCCTCGTCCGGGGTGCCGTAGAACTCCGACATCCCCATGCACCCCAGGCCGAGGCCGGAGACGGTCAGGGGCGCCGAGCCGCCCAGCGTGCGGGTCCCCACGAGGTCGTCCATGCGGCCAGTCTGCACCGTGTGGGCCGGTGTCGGTGCCGCCGCCTAGGATCGGGGTGTGAAGCGACGATGAGCAAGATGGACGCGCTGCGAGCGATGCGCGAGGCCCGCTACGAGCAGGCCGCCGCCCGGGCCGGTCAGGCCGCCAAGACGACTCCCGCGAAGACCGCGGCCACCACCGCCGCGAGGACCGCTGCGAAGCGGAAGCCGCCGGTGGCGCCGCCCGCCGAGGAGTCAGGGACTCCCGGTCAGGAGCCGGCGCTGTGCGGGCACCGCAACATGAGCGGGCGCACCTGCACCCGCGAGCACGGCCACAGCGCCAAGAGCCACCGCTACTCCTGAGGCGCGCTCAGCATCGCGACGACCATCCGCAGCAGGTTGGCGACGAAGTGCTCGGTGGGCAGCTGAGGGCGGCCCGGCTCTGACTTGCCCAGGGCCCGCGCCCGGTCGCTGATGGCGCGCAGCAGGAAGCCGGTCATCAGCAGGATGCGTTCCTCGAGCAGGTCCTCGGGCATGTCCGGCATCCGCGCGCGGATCTCGTCGAACACCTCGTAGCCACCGGTGCGCTCGAGGGCGCCCCGGACATCGGGGTTGATCTCGGTGCGCTCGTCGGCGACGAGCTCGGCCAGGATCATGACGTAGTGCCGACCGCTGGTGCTGGCCTCGGAGAGCTCGGTCATCGGGCGGGCGATGGCCTCCACGGCCGCGGTCAGGTCGTCGGGTCGTTCCCGGGCCCGGCCCAGCAGGGCCCGCTCCCGCTCGCCGAGGTAGGTCGCGTGCTGGTCGAGCACGGCTGCGACGAGACCGTCGCGGGAACCGAAGTGGTAGTGCACCGCGCCCCGGTTGCGCTGCCCGGCCTGCCGGGTGATGTCGAGAAGGGACGCGTTGGTCGTGCCGTGCTCGGCGAAGGCGTGGCTTGCGGCCTCGACGAGCAGTCGACGGGTCTCGGCACCGCTGTCGGGACTCATCAGACCATCGGGACGATGCGCCCGAGCAGTGCGCCCATCCGCTCGGCCGCGGCCCGACCGGCCTCGATGACCTCCTGGTGGTCCAGGGGCTGCCCGCTGATGCCCGCGGCCAGGTTGGTCACCAGGCTGATCCCGAGCACCTCCATCCCGGCCTCGCGCGCCGCGATCGCCTCGAGCGTGGTCGACATGCCGACCAGGTCCCCGCCGATGGCGCGCACCATGCCGATCTCGGCGGGGGTCTCGTAGTGCGGGCCGGGGAACTGCACGTAGACGCCCTCGTCGAAGGTGTCGTCGACCTCCTTGCACAGCGCCCGCAACCGGGGGGAGTAGAGGTCGGTGAGGTCCACGAAGTTCGCGCCGACGATGGGCGAGGTCCCGGTGAGGTTGATGTGGTCCTTGATGAGGACCGGCGTCCCGGGCGTCCACGTCTCCTTGAGACCGCCGCAGCCGTTGGTCAGCACGATCGTGGAGCACCCGGCAGCAGCCGCGGTGCGCACGGGGTGCACGACCGCCTCGACGCCCTTGCCCTCGTAGAAGTGCGTGCGGCTGAGGAAGACCAGCAGGTTGCGGTCCCCGGAGCGGATCGAGCGGATCTTGCCGGAGTGGCCGACGACCGCCGCGGCGTTGAAGCCGGGCAGGTCGGTGGTCTCGATCTCGGCGGTGGCCTCGCCCAGCGCGTCGACGGCCGGCAACCAGCCGGAGCCGAGGACCAGCGCGACGTCGTGGCGCTCCACCCCGGTCAGCTCGGCGAGGCGGCGGGCAGCCTCCTGGGCGAGGTCGTACGGCGTGCCGGTGGTCGCGTCGCTGTGGGTCACGTCGGCGAGCCTAGACGTAAAGGCGCTCCCCGTCAGAGACCGGTGGAACGGCACGGCCGCGCCCGCAGCGCGGAGACGTAGTCGGCGGGAGCGTCGGCGGCCTCGGCGGCGTCGGCGAGCACCCCCAGGTGCAGCGCCGAGGGCAGCCCGCCCTCGTAGGCGTCCAGGACGTAGGTCCAGGCCACCTCCTCGCCACCCATCGTCGAGACCCGCACCTTGGTCTTGCGGTAGAGACCGTCGTCGGCGGACTCCAGGGTGTCCAGGAGCTTCTCGTCCTCGCGGGTCACGTCGTAGAGCGCGACGAACACCTGGTCGAACTGGTCCTGCACCAGGGTCGGCAGCGCACCGTCCCACCCGTGCTCCTCGCCGCCGAAGGTCAGCCGCCAGCCTTCGAGCCACCCGGTGGTGCGCAGCGGGGAGTGCGGGCAGCGCTCACCCATGCGGGCCGGGTCGAGGTTCGTCGCGTAGGCGGCGTAGAGGGTCACGACACCGAAGGCTAGACCGTCTGGTCCCGGCATTAGGGTGGGGGAGTGACCCACTTCGATGTTCTCGTTCTTGGTGCCGGCCCCGGTGGCTACGTCGCGGCGATCCGAGCCTCGCAGCTCGGCAAGTCCGTCGCGGTCGTGGAGGAGAAGTACTGGGGAGGTGTCTGCCTCAACGTCGGGTGCATCCCCTCCAAGGCGCTGCTGCGCAATGCGGAGATCTCGCACCTCATCACCCACGAGAAGAAGACCTTCGGCATCGAGGGCGACGCGACGATGTCGTTCGGCCCGGCCCACGCGCGCAGCCGCAAGGTCGCCGAGGCCAGCGCCAAGGGCGTGCACTACCTGATGAAGAAGAACAAGATCACCGAGGTCGACGGCTGGGGCACCCTGACCGGCACCTCCGACGGCAAGCACGGCATCGACGTCAAGGACGCCGACGGCAACGTCACCTCGCACACGTGCGACGACCTCATCATCGCCACCGGCGCGCAGACCCGGCTGGTGCCCGGCACCTCGCTCAGCGAGCGCGTGGTGACCTACGAGGAGCAGATCCTCACCGACGAGCTGCCCGGCTCGATCATCATCGCCGGCTCCGGTGCGATCGGCGTCGAGTTCGCCTACGTGATGGTGAACTTCGGTGTGAAGGTGACCATCGTCGAATTCCTCGACCGGATGGTGCCCACCGAGGACCCGGACGTGTCCAAGGAGCTGCTCAAGCAGTACAAGAAGCTCGGCGTCGACGTGCTGCTCAAGACCAAGGTCGAGAGCATCGACGACTCCGGCGACCAGGTGAAGGTCACGGTCAGCAAGGACGGCGAGCAGCAGGTCCTCGAGGCCGACAAGGTGCTCCAGGCGATCGGCTTCGCGCCCCGCATCGAGGGCTTCGGCCTCGACGCGACCGGCGTCGAGCTCACCGAGCGCGGCGCGATCGCGGTCGATGCGCGCGGGCGTACCAACGTCGACGGCGTGTGGGCGATCGGTGACGTCACCGGCAAGCTGATGCTGGCCCACACGGCCGAGTCGATGGGTGTCATCGCCGCCGAGACCATCGCCGGCGCGGAGACGATCGAGATCGACTTCGACATGATCCCGCGGGCCACGTTCTGCCAGCCCCAGATCGCCTCCTTCGGCTACACCGAGGAGCAGGCGAAGGAGAAGGGCTACGACGTCAAGGTCGCGCAGTTCCCGTTCTCGGCCAACGGCAAGGCGCGCGGCATGGGTGAGGGTGTCGGCTTCGTCAAGATCGTCGCCGACGCCGAGCACCACGAGATCGTCGGCGCCCACATGATCGGACCCGAGGTCACCGAGCTGCTGCCGGTGCTCACCCTGGCCCAGAAGTGGGACCTGACCGCCGACGAGGTGGCCCGCAACGTCTTCGCGCACCCGACCCTGTCGGAGGCGATGAAGGAGGCCGTCGAGGGCATCGCCGGCCACATGATCAACCTCTGAGCTGCCGCGACCCGGCTCGGTCCACACAGCACGGAAGGAACGCACATGAGCGACAAGGTCGTCATCATCGGGGGAGGCCCCGGTGGCTATGAGGCGGCGCACGTGGCCGCTCAGCTCGGGGCGGAGGTGTCGATCGTCGACACCGACGGCCTCGGCGGGTCCGCGGTGCTCACGGACTGCGTGCCGAGCAAGACCCTCATCGCGACCAGCGAGCTGATGACCGAGGTCGGCGAGGCCGCCGAGCTCGGCATCACCTTCAACGACCCGAAGGGGGACGCCGCCACCGCGATCAAGGTCGACCTCGGCCGCGTCAACCGCCGCGTCAAGCAGCTGGCCAGCGACCAGTCCGGTGACATCCGGCGACGCCTGGAGCGAGACGGCGTCGAGCTCGTCGTCGGCCGCGGCCGCCTCGACGGCCCGAACCGGGTCGTGGTGACCGGCGCCGACGGTGCCGAGCAGTCGCTCGACGCCGACGCCGTGCTGATCGCGACCGGCGCCGCGCCGCGCGTGCTGCCCAGCGCCCAGCCCGACGGCGAGCGGATCCTCACGTGGGAGCAGGTCTACGACCTCGAGGAGCTGCCCACCGAGCTGATCGTCGTCGGCTCCGGGGTCACCGGCGCCGAGTTCGCCAGCGCCTACCTCGCGCTCGGCGTGCCGGTCACCCTGGTCTCCTCGCGCGACCGGGTGCTGCCCGGCGAGGACGCGGACGCCTCGCTGGTGCTGCAGGAGGTCTCCGAGCGGCGCGGCATGAAGGTGCTCTCCAAGTCGCGCATGGAGTCGGTCACCCGCGACGGCGACGTCGTCACGGTCACCCTCACCGACGGCCGCACGGTCCAGGGCTCGCACTGCATCCTCGCGCTCGGCTCGGTGCCCAAGACCGACGACCTCGGGCTCGAGGAGTCCGGCGTCGCGCTCAAGGACGGCGGGTTCGTCTACGTCGACCGCGTCTCGCGCACCACGACCCGGGGCGTGTACGCCGCCGGTGACTGCACCGGCGTGCTGATGCTGGCTTCCGTGGCCGCCATGCAGGGCCGGATCGCGATGTGGCACTTCCTCGGCGACACCGTGCACCCGCTGGACCTGAAGAAGGTCTCCTCCAACGTCTTCACCGCGCCCGAGATCGCCACCGTCGGCTGGTCGCAGCAGGCCGTCGACAACGGCGAGATCCAGGCCGAGGTGCTGATGCTGCCCCTGTCGGGCAACCCGCGGGCCAAGATGCAGGGCGTGCGCGACGGGTTCGTGAAGCTCTTCTGCCGTCCCGGCACCGGCATCGTCGTCGGCGGTGTGGTCGTCGGGCCCCGGGCCAGCGAGCTGATCCACCCGGTCGCCCTGGCTGTCGCGGAGTCGATCACCGCCGACCAGCTCGCCCAGACCTTCACCGTCTACCCGTCCCTGAGCGGCTCCATCGCCGAGGCGGCGCGCCGGCTGCACCGGTTCTGACCGGGACGGACGGGGCGGGGCCGTGGAGTTCGAGCTCGAGGGCCCCGTCGTCGAGTGGCGCGGTCCCGCGCCGTTCTACTTCCTGCAGGTCTCGGTCGAGGAGACCGAGGACCTCAAGGTCGCGGCGCAGGGGGTGGAGTACTGGGGCCAGGTCCCGGTGCTGGTGCGCATCGGCGACACCGAGTTCAGCACCGCGCTCTTCCCCAAGGACGGTCACTACCTGGTGCCGCTGAAGGTCGCCGTACGCCGGGCGGCCGGCATCGAGGCGGGGGACGTGCTCACCCTCGGGTTGGACGTCGTACGTCCCTAGCCGCCCCGTCATCGACCGGACCGCCGCTGTGGACAGGTCGGACCTCGAGGCCGCCGCCCTGCCTGACGACCGGGTTGGTGGCCGCTGTCGCGAGCGCGGAGTCGAGGTCGGGGGCCTCCAGGATGTAGATGCCGGCCACCACCTGGCGTGAGTCGACGAAGGGCCCGTCCGTCACCGCGCCACCCCGGACGGACTTGGCCATGGCCCGCGGTGTGAAGGCCCAGGCGCTGGTCATGGTGGCCTGCGAGGCGAGCTCGGTCGCGTGCTCGTCGCAGACGGCGATCTCCGCCGAGGTGTCAGCGGTCCTGTCGGGCTCGTGAGCGGAGTCGTCGCTGTAGATCAGGACTGCGAACTGAGGCATGGGGACCCTTTCCCGAGAGGTCGGCAGCAGAGGTGAGCAGTCGATCATGTCACCGCTTGCTGGTAGAACGTCCAGGACGTTGTCGACGGAAGGACATCTCGTGGGCCGCAAGGCGATCCTCTTCCACGGAACAGCCGCGCACCCGGACGTCGTGTGGCTCCCGTGGCTGCGACGACGGCTGGCAGAGCGCGGGTACGCGGTCGAGGCACCGCACTACCCTGGGCTCAACGTCGAGCCCATCGCCACCTTCCTGCCGAAGGTCCTGGCCGCCCACACGTTCGATGCGGACACGGTCCTGGTCGGACACTCGGGCGGGGCAGCGCTGCTGCTGGCGATCCTGGAGCACATCGACACGCCGGTGGACCAGGCCGTCCTGGTCGCCGGCTACTGCACCCGGCCCAACTCCGAGGACGAACCCGTCCTGCAGGAGGCCTACGACTGGGCAGCGATCCGGGCCCGTGTCCGCGACCTGTACTTCATCAACTCGCGCGAAGACCCGTACGGGTGCGACGACCAGCAGGGTCGCGCCATGTTCGAACGGCTCGGCGGCACCCAGATCATCCGCGACGACGGCCACTTCGGAGACATCGACCAGCCGTACGAGTCCTTCGAGCTGCTCGACAGGCTGATCGACTGACGGCGGTGCGGGTGCTCAGGAATGTGGAGCGGACGCGAGGATTTGAACCTCGACCCCTTCCCTGGAAGGGAAGCGTGCTGCAACTACACCACGTCCGCGGAGCCGGCCTCTGACGAGGTCGACAACGCACCCAGTATGGACCACCGGCTGCAACGGTGGCGCGCCAGGGGGCGGCGTACGGGCCGTGTGCGGAGCGTCAGGACGACCTTCGCCTGCGTCGACCCCGACGGTGTGCGACCTCGCCCGGGGTCGAGCACCCGACCCAGGGCGACGAGGTCCTCACAGGACCACCGCCACCTTGCCCCGCACGTGACCGGCGGCCAGGTGCTCGATCGCCTTGGGCGCCTCGTCGAGGGAGTAGGTGCGCTCGAGGGTGGGCCGCAGGGTGCCCCGCTCGACCATGGCGGACAGCTCCGCGAAGTCGGCCGCGCGTTCCTTGCTCAGGAGAGCCGTGAGTCGCTGCCGGGTGAAGGCGGAGAGGGCCAGGGCGCCGAGCTGTCGGTGGGTGCCGCCGAGCCAGCGGTCGCCGCCCTCCCCGCCGGCGACCACGAGGGTGCCGTCGGGGGCCAGGCAGCGGCGCAGCAGGGAGAGCGGACGCAGGCCGGCGAGGTCGATGATCACGTGGTAGCGCCGGTCGGTCTGGTCGATCTCCTCGTGGGTGTGGTCGACGACGTGGGTGGCACCCAGCGAGCGGACGAGGTCCGCCTTGGCGCCGCTGGCGACCCCGGTGACCTCGGCGCCCAGCGCGACGGCGACCTGGACGGCGTACGACCCGACGCCGCCGGAGGCGCCGATGACGAGCACCCGGTCGCCGGGCCCGACACGGGCCAGCCGGAGGGCCTGCAGCGCGGTGCCGCCCGAGACGGGGAGGACGGCGGCCTCCGCGAAGGAGAGTCCGGCGGGCTTGCGGGCCAGGCGCGTCTCGGGGACCACGGCGAGCTCGGCGAAGGAGCCGTTCGCGGTGCCGATGACCTCCTCACCCACGGTCACGGTCGTGACCTCGGAGCCGACCTGTTCGACGACGCCGGCCAGGTCGCGGCCCAGCACGGGGTGCTTGGGGCGGCGCAGCCCGAAGGCGAGCCGGGTGGCGTAGGGCTGCCCCGTCATCAGGTGCCAGGTGCCGCGATCGACGCCGGCGGCGCGGACGCGGACGAGCACCTCCCGCGGCCCGGCGGAGGGGGTCGGCAGGTCGTCGAGGACGAGGGTCTCGGTGCCGCCGTAGCGGCGTTGGGTCAGGGCATGCATCGGGTCTCCGTTTCTTACGGTGTAAGTTTCTCGTTTCGACGGTAGGCTTACGGCGTAAGGTAAGTCAAGGGTCGAGGGGACAGGTCGATGGGAAGGGGAGGCACGCATGGCAGGTAGGCCGAGATCCTCGGGTCGGAGCGCGTTGACGCGGGCGGGGATCGTGGCGGCAGCCGTCGGCCTCGCCGACGCCGAGGGCGTGGCGGCGCTCTCGATGCGCTCGGTCGGCAGGTCGCTGGGAGTGGAGGCGATGTCGCTCTACCACCACGTGGCCCACAAGGAGGACCTGCTCGACGGCATGGTCGACGCGGTGTTCGCGGAGTTCCACGCACCCGTGATCGGTGGCGACTGGCGCGAGGAGATGCGTCGGCGCTCGCTCTCGGCGCGCACGGTGCTCAAGAAGCACCCGTGGGCGGTGGGGATGATGGAGGCGCGCCGCAGCGCCGGCTTCGAGACCCTGCGCCACCACGACGCGGTGCTCGGCTGCCTGCGCGAGGCCGGCTTCTCACTCGCGCTGACGGGGCACGCCTTCGCCGTCCTCGATGCTCACCTCTACGGCTTCCTGGTCCAGGAGCTCAGCCTGCCCTTCGACGGCGAGCAGGACCTGGCCGCGCTGGGGGAGCAGATGCTCGATGCCCTCCCCGAGGGACAGCTGCCCTACTTCCGCGAGTTCGCCCTCGAGCACGCCCTCCAGCCCGGCTACGCCTTCGGTGACGAGTTCGACGTCGGGCTGGAGCTGGTGCTCGACGGGCTGGAGGCCAGGCTCCGCGCAGGGTGAGATCCGTCGCGCCGGCACGACGGCGGCGTCATCCGTGTCCCGGTCTCGAACGCCGTCCACGACCCACTCCTCTGGTCAGGACCGGCCGGGAGGAGGACAGTCGAGAGCATGGAGCCTCTCGAGAGCTTCGCCGACCAGCTGGCCGATGCTGCGCGCTCGATGCAGGGATGGGCGAACACGCAGCTGACGCTCGAGAAGGTCGTGCTGGTGGCCACCGAGATGATCCAGGGGTGCGACCTGGTCGGGATCTCCGTGTGCCACAAGGACAGGATCGACACCCCGGTGGGGAGCAACGAGACGCTGAACCGGATCGACGAGCTCCAGTTCGTGCTCAAGGAAGGCCCCTGTTTCGACGCGCTCCACATGCACGAGATCGTGCGCAGCGGCGACCTGGTCAACGACCAGCGCTGGCCCACGTGGGGGCCCTTGGTCGCGAGGGAGGTGGGCGTCGTCTCGATCGTGAGCTATCGCCTGTACACCACCCGGGACACGCTCGGCGCCATGAACCTCTACTCGGCTGGGTCCGACGCGTTCGACGCCGACGACATCAACAACGGACATGCGCTCGCCGCCCACGTCGGCGTGGCGCTCGCTGCCTCGCAGAACACCGAGCACCTCGAGGAGGCGATCGCCAGTCGCACGGTGATAGGTCGGGCCGAGGGCATCCTGATGGAACGCTTCGACCTGCCGGCAGACCAGGCGTTCGGAGTGCTGCGCCGCGTCTCGCAAGGGCGCAACGTGAAGCTCAACCGCATAGCCGAGGAGCTGGTGCGCACGGGTGAGACGCCGAGGTGACGGAACCGCCGCGTGGTGGGGGGCTGCAGGGACGCGTGGCTGCGTGAGTCGCGCGCCCCTGCATTTCCCCCCGTCCGCACTCAGCTGGAGCGCGGAGTCTCATGAGCCGGTCGCAACCGGGTAGGCGCGCTCGGGACTCGGGCATGGTCGGGATCGCCGTCGCGGAGCTGCGCCTCGAGCCAGCGCAGCAAGGCCCGTTGCCGGACCGCGGTCTGCGGATTGCCTTCGCAGACCCCGCGCAGGAACGTGTGGGCGACGGTGGGTACGGGTGTGCGAGACATCCGCGCCCAGCCGACCAGCACCGCGAACGCCTGGTGGGAGTCGATCCCGTAGAACAGCATCAACGCGCCCTTGGCCTGCTCGATGAGCGCAGGGCTGGCATTGATCTCGCACGAGGCGGGAAGCGATCGGTCGGTGCCTGCGGCCCCGTCGGCAGCTCGCTCGCGCTGCAGCACGTCAAGCAGACGGTTCGCGGAGCGACGCGCGTCCGGGGTGAGGCGTCGGGTGGAGGTGGACATGGAAGAACCTCTCGAGGAGAGCCGTCACGGCCGAGCCGAAAGTGCCGCGGGCTGACATCCCAACCACCGAGAACCAACGTAGGCCACGAGTTCGGCCCTGTCTACGCACAGGTCGACAGCCCGCCTGGCGGTGCTACCCGACGGTGGCCCGGAACTGGGTGGGACTGCAGCCCAGGTGCGACCTGAAGGCCGTGTTGAACGCCGTCAAGGACCCGAAACCCGAGGCGTGCGCGACGTGACCGACGGTGCTCGCCCGCCAGCCGGGGTCACCGAGCCGGGAGGCTGCGCGCTCGAGTCGCTGCGTGCGGATCATCTCGGCCGGGGCGTGCCCGGCCAGGCGCATCGCCTTCTGCAGGGACCGCAGCGACCAGCCCAGCATGCAGGCGAGCTCGGCGGGCCCGAAGTCAGGGGAGTCCGAGTGCTCCCGGATCAGGGCAAGGGCCTGCGCGGTCAGGTCGACCTGCGCGCCACGGGGCAGGACGAGGGCTGCCGCTTCGCAGGCCCGCCGGAAGGAGTCCGCGTCGAGGTCTGCTCGCTCCGCGGCGATCTGGCGGAGCATGGCGACGAAGACGGCACCCGGTCCGCGGGCAAGGTCCCAGACCGCAGGCCGGTCGATCGGCTCGGTACGCCACCAGGCGCGGGGCAGGCTCAGCACGAGCGCGTGGGCGTGGGCGTCCTGCTCCAGCCGGAAGCCGCGCTCCATCGACACCGCCCCGGCGAGGCCGGGGGACAGGTCGTGGCGGACGCCGGCGGCGACGATGCGCACGGTGCCCGAGGTCGGCACGATCACGCGGAGGCTGTCGTCGCCGTCGTGGTCGACGTCCTTCTCGAGCCTGAGGTAGCAGATCGCGTCGGACCAGAAGTCGACGAGCTGCAACGCCCCGCAGCGCTGGACCTGCGTCCCTCCGTTGAAGGCCGTCGGTGAGCCGAAGTCGAGGCTGAGCCGGCCGTGGTTGTCCGTGACGTGGTCGCGCCAGGCGGCGGCGCGCTCCGTCGGCGAGAAGGTGCCGGTGTCCGTCCCCCGAGGAGGTAGTCCACCGTCACGGCGAGCACCGGTGAGGCCGTGCGTGCATCCGTCCTCCTTGGGCGCGAATCGGTGAGACCGGCCCGAGCGGGTGTGACTACGGTCGCATCTTAGGAGCACCCACCCCACCGACCGGAGGAACTGTGATGGAGCACGTGGAAGTCAACGGGACACGGCTCGCCTATGTGGACGCGGGACCGAGGGACGGCGAGGTCGTGCTGCTCAGCCACTCGCTGTTCTTCGACCACTCGATGTTCGAGCCCCTGACGGCCCTGTTGAACGAGGCGGGCTACCGCACCGTGGCCTACGACCACCGTGGCCAGGGCGCCAGCGCTCCGGCAGCGGACCGCGACGAGCTGTCCATGGACAACCTCACCGCGGACGCGGCCGCGCTGATCGAGGCGCTCGAGATCGGTCCGGTTCACGCGGTCGGGAACTCCATGGGCGGGTTCATCACCCTGCGCCTGGCGGCCAGGCACCCGGAGCTCGTACGCACGGTCGCCGCGCTCGGCGCCTCCAGCGAGGAGGAGCACAAGCTGGCGGAGTTCGCGCCCCTCGTCGAGACGCTCGGTGAGCAGGGGGGCGCACCCGTCATCGACGTGCTGCTCTACATCATGTTCGGCGACGCCAGCCTGGCCGTGGGTGGACCCGTGGTGGAGCACTGGCGCGAGAAGATGTTGGCGCTCGGCCCGTCCATCGGGGACGCCGCGCACCAGGTCATCCACCGCACCCGGATCGTCGAGGAGCTGGCCGGCTGCTCCGTCCCGATCCTGGCGCTCGCGGGCGAGCAGGACCACGCCTACCCGCAACCGATCTCCGGGTCCAACATCGCCCGGGCCACGGGCGGTCGCGACGAGACCGTGGCCGACGCCGGCCACTCGCTGGCTCTGGAGAAGCCGCAGGAAGCGGCCGACCTGCTGCTGACCTTCTTCAAGTCGGCCTAGGAGACCCGCACAGACCGAGGGGGGCTCAGTCCAGTGGGGTGTCGACCCAGCCTACGAACCGGCTGCCGATACCAGGGATCTCCTCACGACGGTCGCCGCGGAGCGGACGCGGCAGATCGGAGGGCTGGTGGAGGGCGCAGCTGACGAAGGTGAACGTCGGCCACCACTTCTTCGGCCGGGCCTTCTCGGCGAACCCGCAGACAGTGCAGACCAGATCGACCCACACCGGCTTCTGGCCGGTCCGGTTGGCACGGGACTGGACCAGCCACGGTGGCGGGCTGTCCTCGATCTCACGCAGCTGGGCTTCGGTGAGCGTCGTGGGCACGCCGTGTCGGGTGGCCATCTGCAGGGGGATGTCCAAGCGTTGGGCAGCGTCGCGGCGGGTGATCATCGCCCCCCACGGTAGTCAGTGCCTCAGGCGCGCGGGCTCGGCACCGGAGCACCTGCGCGGTGCGACTCGTGGCGTCAGCCGACGACGGTGGGGTTGTCGACCCAGACGGTGGGCGCGCAGATGGGCTTGGTGTCCTTCGCGAACGACACTGAGCAGACCTTGACCCCGGCCGCACCGATCTTCATGTCGCCGTACGTCGACTTCTGCGTCTGCATCTGGTCGCCGCCGCAGGGCTTCTTGTAGCCACGGCTGCCCAGCGACTTGCCGTGAGTCTTGCCCTGATAGCGAACTTTGAACGTCACGAACGCGCCCCTGTTGTCGTGGCAGTCTCGATCGTTCACTCGGACGGGCTTCCAGACGGCGCTGTACTTGCTGAAGGTGAGGTCAGCCGTGGCGAACGCCTTGCCATCTGGTGACTCAGATCTGGCGGTACCGTCGGCAGCAACGGCGGCCGTGGACGGCACCAGCACCAGAAGGACCGTCGTGAGGATGGCGGCCGCGGCCGCCCTGACCGACCCGGGGGCGCTGCGCATGACACCCGCGTCGTTCTCTGCGGATGGTCGGCCTGGCCCCGCACGTCGCTGGCTCGGGCTTCTGCTGGTCAGCGGCTCGTGGGCCCGCCCTGGAGCGGGCAGCGGCGCGGCGGGTGCTGCGGGTGGCGGTGCGGTGGTGTGAGACCAACGCGGTCGACGATGCCCGCGACGCGGCCGGGTACGGCGAGGTCGGTGGCGACCTGTAAGCGCCGGAGCGGATCGATGGGGACGGGGCGGTCCCCCCACGCCACACCCGGCAGCGCCAGGTTCTCCGGGCGGTGGTCGAGCTGGTGCCACCGGTTGTAGGCACGGTGGTCCTCCGCCGAGCCCTCCTCCAGGCGGATGAACGAGAAGAAGACGAGATCCATCATCACTCCTGAGAACTAGCTGACTCCGAGGACGACCTGTCCCGCGTCGACGTGCCAGCGCTGGTCGAGGCGTACGCCGGCGAGCAGCCGGCGGTCGTGCGAGACCAGGAGCAGCGCGCCGTCGTAGGAGTCCAGCGCCTGCTCGAGCTCCTCGATCGCCGGCAGGTCCAGGTGGTTGGTGGGCTCGTCGAGCACGAGCAGGTTCACGCCCCGGGCCTGCAGCAGCGCCATGGCCGCGCGGGTGCGCTCGCCGGGGGAGAGGCGGCCGACGTGGCTGGCGACCTGGTCGGCCTTCAACCCGAACTTCGCCAGCAGCGTGCGCACCTCGGCCTGCGTCATCTCCGGTACGACGCCCTCGAAGGCGGTGCCCAGCGGCAGGTCGTCGTCGAGCCCGGTCCGCGCCTGGTCGATGACGCCGACCGCGACCGAGGCCCCCAGCGACGCGGTGCCCGAGTCCGGGGTCGTGCGGCCCAGCAGCAGGTGCAGCAGCGTGGTCTTGCCGGCCCCGTTGGGGCCGGTGATACCGATCCGGTCACCGGCGCTGACCTGCACCGACACCGGGCCGAGCTCGAAGTCCCCGTGCCGCTTGGTCACCGCGTTCAGGGTGGCGACCACCGAGCTCGACCGCGGTGCTGCGGCGATGTCGAACTGCAGCGTCCACTCCTTGCGCGGCTCCTCGACCTCGTCGAGCCGGGCGATCCGCGACTCCATCTGGCGCACCTTCTGGGCCTGCTTCTCCGACGACTCCGTCGACGCCTTGCGGCGCATCTTGTCGTTGTCGGGGTTCTTCTTCATCGCGTTGCGCACACCCTGCGAGCTCCACTCGCGCTGGGTGCGCGCCCGCGAGACCAGGTCGGAGCGGGTGTCGGCGTACTGCTCGTAGGCCTCCCGCGCGTGGCGCCGGTTGACGGCCCGCTCCTCGAGGAAGGCGTCGTAGCCGCCGTCGTAGACCGTGACCTGGCCCTGGGCCAGGTCGAGCTCGACGATCCGGGTCACGCACCGGGCCAGGAACTCGCGGTCGTGGGAGACCAGCACGACACCCCCGCGCAGTCCCTGCACGAAGCTCTCGAGCTGGGCCAGGCCGTCGAGGTCGAGGTCGTTCGTCGGCTCGTCGAGCAGCACGACGTCGAAGCGGCTGAGCTTGAGCGCAGCCAGCGCGACGCGGGCCGCCTGTCCGCCCGAGAGCGCGGTCATCGGCGTGGCCGGGTCCAGCTGCAGACCGACCTCGGCGAGCACCGGCGCGATCCGGTCCTCGAGGTCCGGGGCGCCGCTGCCGAGCCACCGGTCGAACGCGACGGCGTACGCGTCGTCGGCGCCGGGCTGCCCGGAGCCGAGCGCCTCCGCGGTGGCCTCCATCGCGGCGGTCGCTTCGGCGGCGCCCGTGCGGCGGGCCAGGTAGTGGGCGATGCTCTCGCCCGGCACCCGCTCGTGCTCCTGCGGCAGCCAGCCCACGAAGGCGTCGCTGGGCGCGCACGCCACGGTGCCGGAGAAGGGTGACGAGGCGCCGGCGAGCAGGGCGAGAAGGGTCGACTTGCCGGCGCCGTTGGCGCCGACCACCCCGACCACATCGCCCGGGGCGACCGTGAGATCTAGCCCCTCGAACAGCACCCGATGGCCATGACCACCGGACAGGTCCTTCGCAACGAGCGTGGCAGTCACCGCTGGAGCGTAGGCCCACCGAGGCCCGGACGACCAAGTCGCCGCGAGCGACTGGCCGAACCGTGGTCGGTCGTGACGCCGGGGTGGCATACCGTTGCGCCGGATGACTGGGAGCGACGACCTGCGCCATGCGACCCCGCCGTTGGTGGCGGGTCTCGACGTGACCGCGAAGGCGGGTCTCGTGATGCTCCTCGTCGTGTCCCTGCTCTTCCCCGACCTGGGCAACGTCGAGGACAAGGCCGCGGGTCTGCGAGCGATCGCCTACCCGGTGCTCGCGTTCACCGTGCCGGTCGTGTGGTGGGTGTTCTGGCGCGAGCGAGCATCGTTCCCGTGGGTGGCCGATCTGATGATCACCTCCACGTGCTTCACCGACACCCTGGGCAACAGGCTGGATCTCTACGACTCGGTGGTCTGGTTCGACGACCTGATGCACCTCATGAACACCGGGCTGCTCACCGCGGCCGTCCTCGTGCTGACGATGCGGCACAGGTCGACCTTCGCAGCGGTCCTGGAGAGGTCCCTGGCCTTCGGTGTCACCGCTGCCGTCGGCTGGGAGATCGCGGAGTACTTCGCGTTCATCAGCAAGTCCTCCGAGAGGCGCCACGCCTACGCCGACACGCTCGGTGACCTCGCCCTCGGCTCGCTGGGCGCGGTGATCGCCGGAGTCGTCGTGCACGGGCTCTGGCGACGGGGTCTGCTGGTCTCGGCTGCGCCTCAGCTGGAGCCGTACGTCGCCTCCGCGGGCGAGATAGGTCGAGATCCGCGCGAGATAGCGTCGCAGGCATGACGTTGAACCATGTGCGCCGCGGGACTGGCAAGCCCCTGCTGCTCGTGCACGGGCTGGGTGCTGGGTGGCGATCCTGGTCCCCGATCATCGACGAGCTGGCAGAGAGCCGCGAGGTGGTCGCCGTCGACCTGCCGGGTTTCGGCGAGACGCCGCCGTTGACCGGCGAGGTCTCGATCGCCACCCTGACGGACTCCGTCGCAGACTTCATCCGCGAACAGGGTTTGGACGGCGTCTCGACCGCCGGCCAGTCGATGGGCGGCCGGATGGTGCTCGAGCTCGCGCGGCGGGGCGTCGGCGGCGACGCTGTGGCGCTGGACCCGGGTGGCTTCTGGAGTGACCGGGAGCGCGTCGTCTTCGGCGCGACGCTGCGGCCGTCGATCGTTGCGGTCCGAGCGCTGCGAGGCATGCTGCCAGCACTGCTCGGCAATCCTGTCGGGAGGACTCTGCTGTTGGCGCAGCTGTCGGCCCGGCCCTGGGCGCTCTCGCGCGAGACCGTGCTGCCGGACGTGCGGGGACTGGCCGACTCCCCAGCGACCGGCCCGGCCCTGGACGCCCTGATCAAGGGGCCCAAGCAACAAGGGGCCGCGGCGGGCTCAGTGCCCGGCCGGGTCACGATCGGGTGGGGTCGTCGTGACCTGGTGACCGTGCCGCGCCAGGCAGCACGTGCGCAGGAGCTGTTCCCCGACGCGATGCTGCACTGGTTCGAGCGGTGCGGTCACTTCCCACAGTGGGATGCACCGCACGAAGCGACCCGACTGATCCTCGACAACACCGATTGAGGACGGTCGCGGTGCCGTCGTGGCGGGCGGGGTCGCCGCGGCTGGGGTTGCACAGGCTGGTGACGGCTCCCTCATCACTGTCGGTGGTCAGTGCTTGAGTGGGTTCATGGCCGGGAACGCGGTGGTGGAGGAGATGTCGGAGGACGCTGTCCTCGACACCGCCACTGCCTATGCGCGTGCGGTGCAGCAGGGCGAGGTCGGGCTGTTGCGGGCGGCGTACCGGTGGGCGGTGCTGCACGACCCCGACCGCAGGCTGAACCCCGAGGTGGCGGTGCTGCCGGGTCGGGAGAAGGCCCGTCAGTACGGCGGCGAGGGCACCCGGCCGGTCAGCGAGTTCGCCGCTGCCGAGTTCGGTGCCCGGATCGGACGCACGACCTTCGCCGCCGCAGCGTTGATCGCTGATGCCCAGGACCTGCACCACCGCCATCCGGTCCTGTGGGGGCGGGTGGCGGCGGGGGAGGTGCGCGCCTCCTACGCCCGGTTCGTGGTCACGAAGACCCGGGAGCTGACCGCGCTGGAGGCCGAGTGGGTCGATGCCGAGGTCGCCGAATCGGCCGACGGGCGCATCCCGTGGACCCGGTTCGAGGCCCTGGTCGTCGGGAAGGTCGCTGCCGCGGCCCCCCAGCTGGCCCGGGAGAAGGAGGAACGTGCCCGTCGGGCGACGTTCGCGAAGATCATCGGCACACCCGAGCACGGGATGGCCTCGTTCCTGATCCGCGCCCCGATCCCGGTCATCGCGCAGCTCGACACCGCGATCGGTGCGCTGGCCGAGCGGCTGCGCGAGCAGCTCCCGGATGACCCGCATGCCGCCGACACGCTGCACCAGCCCGTGGGCGAGGAGCAGCCCGACGCCGTGCCGACCGTCGTGAGCGCCGACGAGCGTCGGGTCCTGGCGGTCCTGATGCTGGCCAACCCCGACGCCGCCCCCGACACCCTCGACCTGACCGATCTCGCGCCACGCGCCGAGCTGGTCATCCACCTCGACGGCCACGACATCGACACTGAGACCAGCGGGGGCGCCCTGCCCTCGATCGCGCGGGTCGAGGGCCACGGCCCGGTGACCCGCGAGTGGGTCCGAGAGGTCCTGGGTCCGCACGCCAAGTTCACGATCCGCCCGGTCCTCGACCCGCTGGGCCAGGTGCCGGTCGATGCCTACGAGATCCCGCAACGACATCGACGGGCCGTGCGACTGATCTCGCCGGCCGACGTCTTCCCCTTCTCCTCCTGCACCAGCGACACGATGCAGGTCGACCACACCGTGCCCTACGCATCCGACGGCGACGGTGGCCTCAGCGAGGTCGGGAACTACGGGCCGATGACCACCACCCACCACCGCATCAAGACCTTCACCCGGTGGCGCCTCAAGCAGCCCTTCCCCGGCGTCTTCATCTGGCGCGACCCCCACGGCGCGCTCTACCTCGTCGACCACACCGGCACCCGCCGCATCGACCGAGCCGCCTGACCCCTACATGCGACCGATCCCGGCCTGTGACACCCCGGCCCGGGTCCCCGCCTCCGCCTTGGCGACGCTGGTCAACCAACCTGACGTGGAGGCGTTCGCCACCGAGCTCCACGAGTGGATGGCCGCGTCGTTGGCGGCGTACCAGGGCACGTAGCGGTCGCCGACGCGCACCATCCGGACCTCCGGCTCCGCGCCCTCGCCGAGCCGCAGGGCGTCGTTGCGGCAGACCTCGACCTGGCGCTCGGTGCCGTGCGGCGGCGTCCAGGCCAGGGTCGTCACCGCAGGACCGTGCTGGGGGTTGAAGAAGCACGGACCACGGCGCTCCGGCAGCGGTTCGCCGGCTCGCAGGGCCAGCACCGCGGCCCGGGCGTACCGGCCCCGGTCGAGGACCTCCTCCATCGCACCCACCTGCTCGAGCGTGGTCGCGGCCTCGAGTGCGGCGCCCGCCTCGGCGTAGGCGTCGAGCGCCTGCTGGTGGAAGTCGCGGGACTCGTGGCTCTGCGAGCCCTCGAGGTCGACCTCCAGCTCGGCGACCTGCTCGCCGAGGACAGTGACGTCCTCGCGGGCCAGCCTGCGCGCCGATCGGAACGCCTCGGCCGCCTGCAGCTCCTGCTCGCGGCGTTCGCGTCGTGCTCCCCAGGGTGTCTTCATGCCCCCCTCTTTACCCGATCTCCGCCCGGTGCACACCACCGACCCGCGGACCTGGTGGGATGGGGACGTGGAGATCTGGATCAACCCCGCCTGCTCGAAGTGCCGCACCGCGACGGCCGCCCTCGACGAGGCCGGCGTGGTCGCGGACCTGCCGCGCACCACCGAGGCGCGAGGGCAGTGGCTCGACGCGCTGGCCGCCCACCCCCGGCTGATCCAGCGCCCGATCATCACCGCCGACGACGGCACCACCGTGGTGGGCCGCGACCCCGAGTCGCTGGCGCGGGTGCTGCCCGGCTGAGTGGTTCAGCCGACCGGCCAGACGACCCGGGTCTGCCACCTGCCGGGGTCGGGCTCGGTCCCGGGATCGGTGAGGTAGACCTCCCACGGGCCGCTCGCCGGGTGCAGCCCCCGCTCCGCCATCCACGCCTCGAGAGCAGCGTACGTCTGCTGCAGCGTGTCGTAGGAGCCCTCGTGGACGGTCTGCACCGCCCGGCCCCCGGGCAGCACGAGCGGGTGCGCGTCGCCCAGGTCCGCGACCGCCTCCGCCACCGGGAACCCCGCCTCCACCACCACGGTCTCGGCGGACATCTCGGCGTAGTAGCCGAACGGCGGACCGGCGAGCTCGACGCCGGCGGTCGCGGCCGCCGCGGCCGCGGTGCTCAGAGCGGGTCCGAAGAAGGCGGCCAGGTCGTCGGGCGGCACGTCCCCCCGCACCGTGATCGCGTGCTGCGGGTCGATCTCGACGAGCTCGGGCGGGTGCATCGGCATGCTCCGAGCCTGCTGGTCGTCCGCACCGATCGACCAGAGTCGTAGGTCCCGGGCGCCCCGGGGTGACAACCTTTGCCTCGATGTGCGCGTCGCACCCAGGGCAGGCGTGCGACCGCGCGCGCCCCGCCCCCGTCTCGGAAGGTCCACCATGCCCCGTCGTCCCGCTGCGCTCGCGCTCCTGCTCGCCGCCGTGCTCTCGTCCCCGCTCGTCGCAGCCGCTGCCCAGGCCGAGCCACCGGACCGGGCGGAGCGCGCCGGTGACGTGGTCCTCGAGGGACGCGGGTTCGGGCACGGGAAGGGCCTGTCGCAGTACGGCGCCCGCGCGGCCGCGCAGCAGGGCCGCAGCCACACCGAGATCCTCGACTTCTACTACCCCGGCACCCAGCGCGGCCGGGTCGAGGGCGACGTCGAGGTGCTCATCAGCGCCGACACCAGCAACGACGTCAAGATCCTCCCGGCCCGCCGGCTGCGGCTGCGCAGCCTGGGGGAGGGGCGCACCTGGAACGTCTCGCGCCGCGCGCCCGAGGCCCGCGCCTGGCGTCTCACCTCGGCCACGAAGGGGCGCAGCCACCTGCAGGCCAAGGTGGACGGTCGCTGGCGCAGCGTGCTGAAGCCCGACGGCGACGCCGAGCTCGTGGCGCGCGAGCCGCTGATCCTGATCACCCCCACCGGCCGCGCGACCTACCGGGGCGCGCTGCGCTCGGCGTCGACGGGGCAGGGGCGTGAGCGCGACACCGTCAACGTCGTCTCCTTCGAGGACTACCTGCGCGGTGTGGTGCCGCGCGAGGTCCCGGCGCTGTGGCCGGTCGAGGCGGTGCGGGCGCAGTCCGTCGCGGCGCGCACCTACGCGGCGTACGAGCGCGACCACGCGCCCGCGACCCGGCACTACGAGCTCTGCGACACCTCGCACTGCCAGGTGTACGGCGGCGTCGACTCCGAGCACGCGGCCTCCGACGCGGCGATCGAGGCGACCGCAGGGGTGGTGCTGACCCACCAGGGCGCCCCCGCCTTCACCCAGTTCTCGGCCAGCAACGGCGGCTGGACCCGGGCCGGCTCGTTCGACTACCTGCGGGCCGTCGAGGACCCCTGGGACTCCGCGCCCGGCAACCCCTACCTGGCCTGGAGGGCGACGATCACCGCCGCCGACCTCGAGGCCGCCTGGCCCGGCTCGGGTGACTTCGTGTCCTTCTCGGTCGTGCAACGCGACGGCAACGGCGCCTGGGGCGGTCGGGTCGAGCGTGTGGAGGTCCGCTTCACCGGTGCCACCCGCTCCCTCTCCGGAGACGACGTGCGCCGCTGGTTCGGGCTGCGCTCGGACTGGTTCCGACCCGCCGGCTGAGGGCTGTGGGCCTACAGGCCCGCCAGCACCCGCTGCAGCCGGACGATCTCGGCCGACTGGCCCGCGCTGACGTCGTCGGCGAGCTCGAGCACCCGCTGGTCCCGTCCGGCCGAGAGCACGTCGAGCGCCATCTCCACCGCGCCCTCGTGGTGGGCGATCATGCCCTCGAGGAAGAGCCGGTCGAAGTCCTCGCCGTCCGCGGCGGCCAGCTCCGTCATCTGCTCGGGGGTCAGCACCCCGGCCATGCCGGTGTGACCGTGCGCGGCGTGGTCCCAGGCGCTCGGGGCGTCCCCGGGGGCCGGGACGTCGACGCCCTGCTCGGCGAGCCAGCCGGCCATCAGCACGATCTCCGGTCCCTGGGCGGCCTCGATGCGACGGGCCAGGCCCAGGACGTCGGGGGAGGACGCGCGCGTCTGCGCGAGAGCCGCCATCTCCAGCGCCTGCTGGTGGTGGGGCACCATCATCTGCACGAAGGCCAGGTCGTCGTGGTTCCAGCCCGGGGTGCCCACCCGGGCGTCGGCGGCCAGCTCCCGGGCAGGCTCGCCGGGCGCGCCGGGCTGCACCTGGGTGACCCCGGGGTCGGGCAGCGGCTCGGCCTCGCGCTGCGTCTGCCCGCTGCACCCGGACAGGCCGACGAGCACGACCAGGGCCGTGGCGCGGCCGACGAGTCGGCTCACGGTGCTGGGAGGTCGTCGCATGTCAGTCTCATCAGACCACGCTCCGGGCCGTAACTTCTCGGGCGCCCTGCGGTTGCAGCAGCATGCGCCGACTCCCGCTCCGGACCAGTCTCTCCTTCGTCGGCCTCGGCGCCGTGCTCGTGACGGGCGTCGGCCTCGCCGCGCTGAACAGCTCGGCCACCGCCGACCCCGGTGCGGGCGCCTGCACCCCCGAGCAGTACGCCGCGCTGCTCGCGGCGGGTGACAACTTCGCGCTCGGCTGCGACCTGCCGGGCTCGCTCCCGGCCGGCGGCGCTGCGGCACCGGGTCTCAGCGAGGACGACATCGACAAGTCCGACAACATCGAGCTGGTCGCGCACGTGCCGCTCGCCGGGGCGTTCGCCGAGGAGGGCGCCTACGGCACCGACATGGCCTTCCAGGGCCGCTACCTCTATGACGGCAACTACAACGGCTTCCAGGTCTTCGACATCAAGAAGCCCGCCCAGCCCCGGCGGGTGGCCCAGGTGGTGTGCCCCGGTGGACAGGGCGACATCTCCATCCACGAGAACGTGCTCGTGCTCAGCGTCGACTCCAGCCGCAGCGACGACTCGTGCGCCAGCACCGCGCAACCAGCCACGGAGAAGTCCTCGTGGGAGGGCCTGCGGATCTTCGACATCTCCCGGCCCGCCAAGCCGCGCTACGTCGCGTCGGTGGAGACCGCGTGCGGCTCCCACACCAACACGCTCGCACCGACCCGCAACGGCAAGCAGGTCTTCGTCTACGTCTCCTCCTACTCCCCGAGCGCGGACTTCCCCGACTGCCAGCCGCCCCACGACTTCATCTCCGTGGTCAAGGTGCCGGTGCGCAAGCCCGCGCGGGCCAGGCTCGCGAGCACCCCGGTGCTGTTCCCCGACGGCGGCAACCCGGGTGGTCCGGTCCCGCTGCTGACCTCCAGCAAGACCAGCGGCTGCCACGACATCACGGCCTACCCCGCCAAGGACCTCGCCGCCGGCGCCTGCATGGGTGACGGCATCCTGCTCGACATCAGCAAGCGTGCACGGCCGAAGGTCGTCGAGCGGGTCACGGACGACGTCAACTTCGCCTTCTGGCACTCCGCGACCTTCAACAACTCCGGCACCAAGGTGCTCTTCACCGACGAGCTCGGCGGCGGGTCGCTGCCCACCTGCAACCCGGCGCTCGGCACCACGCGGGGCGCGGACGGCATCTACGACATCGAGGGCGGCTCGCTGGAGTTCAAGAGCTACTACAAGATCCCCCGCGTCCAGACGATGACCGAGAACTGCGTGGCCCACAACGGCTCGCTCATCCCGGTCAGGGGCAAGGACATCATGGTCCAGGCCTGGTACCAGGGCGGCTTCTCGGTCTTCGACTTCACCGACTCCACGGACCCCGAGGAGATCGCCTGGTTCGACCGCGGTCCCATCTCCGCGACCAGCCCGGAGCTCGGCGGCGCGTGGTCGGTCTACTGGTACAACGGTCACATCTACTCCAGCGACATCACCCGGGGGCTCGAGGTGTTCGCGATCGACGACGCCCGGGTGAACGCCGCGAAGAAGGTCCGGATGGGGACGTTCAACGCCCAGTCGCAGCCCTCCTACCGGGGCTGAGGAACTACAGGACTGTAGTTCACGGGGGGCCGTTGCGGTCCACTGTGACGCGTGGTGCGATAGGTGCTGGTGTGATCACGCCCGCCCCCAGGCTCCTCAGGAGCCCCCACGCTCGTCAGGAGCCCCCGCATGCCGTCTCGTCCACCACGCCTCCGATCGGCGCTGCTCGCCGTGGTCGTGGGCGGTGCGGTCTGGGGCTCGGGATCCGGGTCGGCCGACGCGGCAGAGGACTCCTGGAAGGTGCCCGCGAAGGCGAGCATCACCGTGCGCGGCCACGGCTACGGGCACGGGCACGGCATGTCCCAGCACGGTGCCGAGGGTGCGGCCCGGCAGGGCCGGACCGCGGCGCAGATCCTCAAGTTCTACTACCCCGGCACCACCGCCGGGCGCCGGGGCGGACGGGTGAGCGTGCTGATCTCGGCCGACACCACCGACGACCTGGTCGTGCGCGCCCGCAAGGGGCTGCGGGTGCGGGACCTCGGCACCGGACGCACCACCCGGCTGCCCGGCCGCATCGGCGGGCGCACCCCGGCCCTGTGGCGGGTCAAGCAGAACCACCGCGACCGCACCCGGGTCTCCTGGCGCACCGCCTCCGGCGGGTCGGGTGCGTGGACCAAGCTCCGTGACCTGCGTGGCCATGGCGAGCTGAGCGCCGGCAACGCGCCCGTCACCCTGGTGACCCCCTCCGGGGACCGCGCCTACCGGGGCCGGCTCCGCGCCCTGCCGCCGAGCCGCGGCAGCGCGGCCCGCGACACCGTGAACAAGGTCCGCCTCGACGACTACCTGCGCGGTGTGGTGCCCCTCGAGATCCCCGCCTCGTGGAGCCAGGCCGCTGTCCGTGCCCAGGCGGTCGCCGCCCGCAGCTACGCCGTCTTCGAGCGCCGCTCGCCGCGCGCGGCGCACTACCAGCTCTGCGACACCACCTCCTGCCAGGTCTACGGCGGGGTGCGGGCCGAGCACCCCGGCTCCGACGCGGCCGTGGCCGCCACCGCCAAGCAGGTCCGCCTCGCCGACGGGCAGCCGGCGTTCACCCAGTTCTCCTCCAGCTCCGGCGGCTGGACCGCAGCGGGCTCGCGGCCCTACCTGGCCGCCAGGGCGGACCCGTACGACGACTGGGCGGGCAACCCGCACCACGACTGGTCGGTGACCCTGGGCGACGCGCGCATCGAGAGCGCCTTCCCCCGGGTCGGCGACCTGCGCTCGATCAAGGTCCTCCAGCGCGACGGCAACGGCCAGTGGGGCGGACGCGTCCGCTCGGTGCGCCTGTCGGGCACCGGCGGTCAGGTCACGGTGAGCGGTGACGCCCTGCGCTTCGGGCTGGGGCTGAGGTCGCCGTGGGTGACGTTCCGGGTGCGGGAGGGCTGAGCACCGCCCGCACGACCAGGCCCACCACCAGCGCCCAGAACGCGGCACCGATGCCCAGCACGGTGACCCCGCTGGCCGCGACCACGAGGCAGGTCACGGCGGGGACCCGCTCCCTGGGGTCCGCCAGGGCGTCGGCCAGCGACGTGGCCAGCGTGCCGAGCAGCGCCAGGCCCGCAGCCGACTGCACGACACCGTCGGGGGCGGCGGTGACCAGTGCGGTCAGCCCCGCGGCGCAGGCGGCGAGCACCAGGTAGGTCACCGAGGCCGAGAGCGCCGCGCGCCAGCGCGCCGTCCGGTCCGGGCCGGCGTCGGGCCCGGCCATCATCGCGGCGGTGATCGCCGCGAGGTTGACGGCGTGCCCGCCGAACGGCGCGACCAGGGCGGTGGCCAGCCCGGTCACGCCCATCGTCTCGCGCCACGGCACCGGGTAGCCGTTGCTCGCCATCACCGCGACGCCCGGCACGTTCTGCGATGCCATCGTGACGACGTACAGGGGCAGGGCGATGCCCACGAGCGCGGGCACGCTCCACGACGGCGTCGTCCAGGCCAGCGTCGGCACGGCGTCCGCGAGCCCCACCTCGCCGGCCGTCGACACGAGCACCACCACCAGGGCCACCACCAGCGAGGCGGGCACCGCCCAGCGCGGGGCGACCCGCTGGCCGACCAGCCAGGCCAGGACCACCGGCCCGACCAGCAGGGGTGCGGCGGCCACCCCCAGGACCGGCTCGAGGCAGATCGGCAGCAGCACCCCGGCGAGCATGGCGCGGGCCAGGCTGGCGGGGATGCGCGCGACCAGGTCACCCAGGGCGGGCACCAGCCCGGTCAGCGTGATGAGCACCGCGGTGGCCAGGAACGCACCCACCGCGGCCGACCACCCGCCGGCGACGGCGCCGGTGGAGACGAGCAGGGCGGCCCCCGGGGTCGACCAGGCCAGCGACAGCGGGGTGCGGTGCCGCACCGCGAGCCAGGCCATCCCCAGCGCCTGGGCGACGCACAGCGCGAGCAGTCCGGAGGCGGCCTGGGCGGGCGTCGCACCGACGGCCACCAGCCCGGCGAGCACCACGACGAAGGAGCTGCTGAACCCCACCACCGCCGCCACCACGCCGGCGACGACGGGGGAGTGCTCCTGGGTCATGCGCCAGCCAGCACGACCACCAGGTCCCCGCCCTCGACGGCCTGCGTGCCGGGCAGCGCGAGCCGCTCGACGGTGCCGGCGACCGGTGCGGTGATCGAGGCCTCCATCTTCATCGCCTCGATGGTGGCCACGGTCTCGCCGGCCGCCACCTGCTGGCCCTGCTCCACCACGATCGTCACCACGCCCTGGAAGGGCGCCGCGACCTGGCCGGGCACCGACGGGTCGGCCTTCTCGGCCGCGACGACGTCGGAGGCGACCGACGTGTCACGCACGCTGACCGGGCGCATCTGGCCGTTGAGCAGGGCCATCACGGTGCGGTAGCCGCGCTCGTCGGGCTCGCTGATCGACTGCACGCCCATGATGAGGGTCTTGCCCTCGTCGAGCTCGACCTCGTGCTCCTCACCCTGCCGCAGCCCGTAGAGGTAGTCGCGCGTCGAGAGCACCGACAGGTCGCCGTAGGTCTCCACGGCCTCGTGGAAGCTCTTGGTGGGGCCGGGGAAGAGCAGCTCGTTGAGCGTGCGGCGGCGCTGCACCGACGAGCCCGCCAGCTTCTCGGCGGCCTCGGGGTCGAGCTCCTCGGTCGGCGGGGTCCACGTGCGACCGGCGAGCGCCTTGGTGCGGAACGGCTCGGGCCAGCCGCCTGGCGGGTCACCGAGCTCGCCGTTGAGGAACCCGATGACCGAGTCGGGGATGTCGTAGGAGCCGGGGTCGGCGGCGAACTCCTCGGGGTCGGCGCCCAGGCCCACCAGGGCGAGCGCCAGGTCGCCGATGACCTTCGAGGAGGGGGTCACCTTGGGCACGTTGCCGAGGATGTCGTTGGCCGCGGCGTACATGTCCTCGACCTGCTCGAACTTCTCCCCGAGCCCGAGCGCGATGGCCTGCTGGCGCAGGTTCGAGAGCTGACCGCCGGGGATCTCGTGGCGGTAGACCCGCCCGGTCGGCGCGCTGAGTCCCGACTCGAAGGGTGCGTAGACGCGCCGGGTGGACTCCCAGTAGGGCTCCATCGCGTTGACCGCGGCGAGCGACAGCCCGGTCGGGCGATCGGAGTGGTCGGTCGCGGCCACCAGCGCCGACAGCGACGGCTGCGACGTGGTGCCGGCCAGGGCCGCGCTCGCGGCGTCGACCGCGTCGACGCCGGCCTCGATGGCGGCGGTGAGGGTGGCCAGCTGGCCACCCGTGGTGTCGTGGGTGTGCAGGTGCACGGGAAGGTCGAAGCGCTCGCGCAGGGCGGTGACCAGGGTGCGGGCGGCGGGTGCGCGCAGCAGCCCGGCCATGTCCTTGATCGCCAGCACGTGGGCCCCGGCGTCGACGATCCGCTCGGCCAGGCGCAGGTAGTAGTCGAGGGTGTAGAGCTGCTCGCCGGGGTCGGAGAGGTCGCCGGTGTAGCAGAGCGCGACCTCGGCGACCGCGGTCCCGGTGGCCCGCACCGCGTCGATCGCCGGCCGCATCTGCTCGACGTCGTTGAGGGCGTCGAAGATCCGGAACACGTCGAGGCCGGTGGCGGCCGCCTCGGCGACGAAGGCGTCGGTGACGCTCGTGGGGTACGGCGTGTAGCCCACGGTGTTGCGTCCGCGCAGCAGCATCTGCAGGCACACGTTCGGCACCGCCTGGCGCAGGCTGGCCAGCCGCTCCCAGGGGTCCTCGGACAGGAAGCGGAGGGAGACGTCGTACGTCGCCCCGCCCCAGCACTCCAGCGACCACAGCTCCGGGGTGGTCCGGGCGACGTGCGGCGCGGCGGTGAGCAGGTCCCGGGTGCGCACCCGGGTCGCCAGCAGCGACTGGTGGGCGTCGCGGAAGGTGGTGTCGGTGACCGCGACCTCGCGCTGCTCGCGCAGCCGGCGGGCGAAGCCCTCGGGGCCCAGGCGCAGCAGCTCCTGACGGCTGCCGTCGGGCGCCGGCACGTCGAGCGGGGTCGGCGGGAGCTTGCTGGCCGGGTCCAGGCTCACCGGCGCGGGGCCGTACGGCTGGTTGACGCTCACCTCGGCGAGGTAGGTCAGCAGCTTGGTGCCGCGGTCGCCCGAGCCGCGCGCCGAGAGCAGCTCCGGGTGGGTCTCGATGAACGAGGTGGTGACCCGGCCGGCGGCGAAGTCGGGGTCGTCGAGCACGGCCTGGAGGAACGGGATGTTGGTGGCCACGCCCCGGATGCGGAACTCGGCGACCGCGCGGCGCGCCTTCTCGACGGCCTTGTCGAACGTGGCGGCGCGGCACGTCAGCTTGGCCAGCATGGAGTCGAAGTGCGCCGAGACCACGGCGCCGGTGTAGACGGTGCCGCCGTCGAGGCGGACCCCGCCGCCGCCGGGGGAGCGGTAGGTGGTGATCTGGCCGGTGTCGGGACGGAACCCGTTGGCGGGGTCCTCGGTGGTGATGCGGCACTGCAGCGCAGCGCCGCGCAGCACCAGGGTGTCCTGGGACAGCCCGAGGTCGGCGAGGCTCTCGCCGGAGGCGATGCGCAGCTGGGCCTGGACGAGGTCGACGTCGGTGACCTCCTCGGTGACCGTGTGCTCGACCTGGATGCGGGGGTTCATCTCGATGAAGACGTAGTTGCCGGCCGGGTCGAGCAGGAACTCCACGGTGCCGGCGTTGCGGTAGCCGATCTCCCGGGCGAAGCGGACCGCGTCGGCGCACATCCGCTCCCGCAGCTCCGGGTCGAGGTTCGGCGCGGGGGCGATCTCGATGACCTTCTGGTGCCGGCGCTGCACGGAGCAGTCGCGCTCGAAGAGGTGGATCACGTCGCCCTGGGAGTCGGCCAGGATCTGGACCTCGATGTGACGGGGCTCGACGACGGCCTGCTCGATGAAGACGGTGGGGTCGCCGAACGCGCCCTCGCCCTCGCGCATGCATGTCTCGACGGCCTCGCGCAGCTTGGCCGGGTCGTCCACGCGGCGCATGCCGCGCCCGCCGCCGCCGGCCACGGCCTTCACGAAGAGCGGGTAGGGCAGCGCGGATGCCGCCTCCACGAGGGCGTCGACGTCGGTAGAGGGTTCCACCGAGGCCAGCGTCGGTACGCCGGCGGCCTTGGCCGCGGCGATGGCGCGGGCCTTGTTGCCGGTCAGCTCGAGGACCTCGCTGGTGGGCCCGATGAAGGTGATGCCGGCGGCCGCGCAGGCCTCGGCCAGTCCGGGGTTCTCCGACAGGAAGCCGTAGCCGGGGTAGACCGCGTCGGCCCCGGCCCGCACCGCGACGTCGACGATGGCCTCCGGGTCGAGGTAGGCGCGCACCGGGTGACCGCGCTCGCCGATCTCGTAGGCCTCGTCGGCCTTGAGGCGGTGCTCGGACCACCGGTCCTCGTACGGGAAGACGGCGACCGTGCGGGCCCCGAGCTCGTAGGCGGCGCGGAACGCGCGGACCGCGATCTCGCCACGATTGGCCACCAGCACCTTGGAGAACATGCCCGCAACCTACCGAGGACCGGAACTCGGGTCTGCCCCGTCTCAGTGACGGAACTGAGCGAGCAGACCGGGCACGGCGGCGTCGGCCAGCTGCACGGCCCGGGCCTCGGGCAGGTCGAGGAGGCGGACGGACTGCCGCCCGCCCGCCGTGGTGGCGACGAGCGTCGTCAGGCCGGCGCGGCGCTGGAACCAGGTCGCGGTCAGGTTCCAGCCGATCACGTGGGTGGTGTCGAGCATGTCGCGACGGCGCAGCAGGCTGCCGCTGCGGGCCACGAGGTGGCCCTCGACGAGCGCGTGGCCCAGCGCCCGGGACCGGTCGACGGCCAGCAGCACGCCCAGCAGCGGGGCGATCACGGCCGGCACGAGCGGCCACGCACCGGTGGTGCCGGTGAGGACGAGCGCCACGCACCCCGCGCCGAGCACCAGCGGGGGCAGCACCGCGCGGGTCCAACGGCGGCGTACGGCGGCGGCACCGTGGCGCACCAGCGCCACGGTGGGCGGGGCGGGGCGGCCCAGCACCTCGCCGGCGACGCCGGCCACGACCGTCCGCGGTGCGGGCGGCGACAGCTCCATCGCGCTCTGGCCCTCTCCGCTCAGCCCGGTCACGATGCTCTCGAGCCGCGCGGCGCCGGCGAGCCGCAGCCCCAGCGGCTCGGTCATGCTGACCCCCGCCACGCGCTCGTCGTCGGCGCTGGTCTCGCGCGTGGTCGTCAGACCACGGCTCAGGTGCCAGGTGCCGCCGGTGGGTGTCGCCTCGTGGCGCAGCACCAGGCCCCAGTTGTTCACCAGGTAGCCGCCGACGGCCAGCCCGGAGACGACCACTGCCAGGGCGACCATGCCGACCAGGGCCAGCAGGGGACCACCCAGCCCGCTGGAGGCGAGACCGCTGGGGTCCAGCCGCAGGGGTCCGGGAAGCTGGGTCCAGACGCCGATGAGCGTGCCGGCGATGAGCAGGCCGGTACCCGTCAGGGGCGCATAGCGCGCCCACGAGGGGTCGAGCTGCAGGACGGTTCGGCTCGTGGGCGGGGGAGCCGGGGCAGGTACGACGAGCTCACCCTGCTCCACGGCAGGAGGTGTCTCGGTGGATTCCCTCAGGAGCTCGGCGCGCAGCGCCCGCGAGCGGGTGGCGCGCAGTCCGTCGAGGTCGAGGTCCTGCTCGGCGCTGCCGGTGCCGATCTTGACGCTGGCCAGGCCCAGGAGCCGCTGGAGCAGCGTGGCGGTGGTGTCGACGGTGCGCACCCGGTCGAGCTGGGCGGTCAGGACGTGGCGCTGGAGCAGACCGCGGCGCAGCTCCACCCTGCCGTCCAGGATGCGGTAGGAGGTGGTCAGGTAGCGCAGCAGGCCCAGGACGACCGGCACCGCGACGCCGAGCAGCTCCCAGCGCAGCCAGACCGGGCCGTCGGTCGTGGATCCGAACACCAGCAGGCCCAGGACGAAGGGCAGGAACCGGAGCAGCTCGCGCAACGGGTGGACGAGCAGCATCCGCCGGTCCAGGCGCTGCCACGTGGTCGGGTCGGGCTCGAGCGCGCTCACGTGGCGTCGCCGGCGACGGCGTCAGCGCGCAGCGTGAGGTCGTCGACCAGGCGCAGCGCGGTGTCCCGGTCGAGCGCGGAGATGGTCAGCGCGCCGGCGGCGGAGGCGGTCGTGACGGTGACGTCGGCCAGGCCGAGCAACCGCTCGAGCGGGCCCTGGGCGTAGTCGACCGTCTGGATGCGGGACATCGGTGCGATCCGTCGCTCCCGCGACCACCACCCGGTCTGGGTGTAGACGGCCGTCTCCGTGGCCTCCCAGCGGTGCACGGCGTAGCGCCACTGCGGCACCACCAGCACGTAGAGGACCGGCAGCGCCACCAGCAGCGAGACCATCCACCACCGCAGGTCGAACAGGTCGAAGCCGAGCGTGGCGACCAGCAGCGCTGCGGCGACCAGCGCGGACCCGACGACCTCCTCGAGGATCCACAGGAGCCGGGCGCGCGGGCTGACCCGGTGGGCGGGGTCGCGGAGGTCGGCCATGCCCGAGAGCCTACGGACGCCTCAGTCCTTGATCTCGCAGACGACCTCGCCGTTGGTGACGGTCGCACCGACCTCGGTGCTGAGCCCGGTCACGGTGCCGGCCTTGTGCGCCTTGAGGGGCTGCTCCATCTTCATCGCCTCGATGACCACGACGGTCTCGCCCTCGGCGACCTCCTGGCCCTCCTCGACGACGACCTTGACCACGGTGCCCTGCATCGGGCTGGCCACGGCGTCGCCGCTGGCGGCCGCGCCGGCCTTCTTGCCCGCCGCACGCTTGGGCTTCTTCGCCCCGGCGGCGCCGCCGCCGCCCAGACCGCCCAGGCCTGCAGGCACGACGACCTCGAGGCGGCGTCCGCCGACCTCGACGACCACCTTCTGGCGCTCCTCCGGCTCGTCGGCCTCGGCGCTGGCGCCGGCGTACGGCTCGATCTGGTTGTCGAAGTCGGTCTCGATCCAGGTCGTGTAGACCTCGAACGCGCCCTCGCCCGACGGGGTGGAGGCGCCCACGAACGCGGGGTCGCGCACCACGGTGCGGTGGAAGGGGATCACGGTCGGCATGCCGTCGACGACGAACTCGTCGAGCGCGCGACGCGAGCGCTCCAGCGCCTGGGTGCGGGTGGAACCGGTGATGATCAGCTTGGCGACGAGGGAGTCGAAGGACCCGGGGATGGTCTCGCCGTTCTCGTAACCACCGTCGACGCGCACGCCCGGACCCTGCGGCGGCGCCCAGGCCGAGAGGGTGCCGGGAGCGGGCATGAAGCCACGGCCGCCGTCCTCGGCGTTGATGCGGAACTCGATCGAGTGGCCGCGCACCTCGGGGTCGTCGTAGCCGAGCTCCTCGCCGGCCGCGATGCGGAACATCTCGCGGACCAGGTCGATGCCGGTGACCTCCTCGGAGACGCAGTGCTCGACCTGGAGGCGGGTGTTGACCTCGAGGAAGGAGATGGTGCCGTCCTTGGCGACGAGGAACTCGCAGGTGCCGGCACCGACGTACTCGGCCTCGCGCAGGATCGCCTTGGAGGACTCGTAGAGCCGGGCGACCTGGTCGTCGGTGAGGAACGGTGCGGGCGCCTCCTCTACGAGCTTCTGGTGGCGGCGCTGCAGCGAGCAGTCGCGGGTCGAGACGACCACGACGTTGCCGTGCTGGTCGGCCAGGCACTGGGTCTCGACGTGGCGCGGCTGGTCGAGGAACTTCTCCACGAGGCACTCGCCGCGACCGAAGGCGCTGATGGCCTCGCGCACGGCCGACTCGTAGGCGTCGGGGATCTCCTCGAGGGTGCGGGCGACCTTGAGGCCGCGTCCGCCGCCGCCGAAGACGGCCTTGATCGCGACGGGCAGACCGTGCTCCTTCGCGAACTCGACGACCTCGTCGGCGTCCTTGACGGGGTCCTTGGTGCCCGGTGCCAGGGGCGCGTTCGCGCGCTGGGCGATGTGCTTGGCCTTCGCCTTGTCGCCGAGGGCCTCGATGGCGGCCGGCGGGGGCCCGATCCAGACCAGCCCGGCGTCGAGGACGGCCTGGGCGAAGTCGGCGTTCTCGGCCAGGAAGCCGTAGCCGGGGTGCACCGAGTCGGCGCCGGTCTTCTGCGCGATCGCGATGATCTTCGCGATGTCGAGGTAGGAGTCCGCGGGCGTCGCGCCCCCGAGGGAGTGCGCCTCGTCGGCCATCCGGACGAAGACGGCGTCCCGGTCGGGCTCGGCGTAGACGGCAACGCTGCCGATGCCGGCGTCCTTGCAGGCCCGGACGACCCGGACTGCGATCTCGCCACGGTTGGCGATCAGGACCTTCTGCAACGGCTTGACTTGCGACACCCTGGCTCCTAGCTCACGACTGCACGGTGCTCGGAGTCTAGGGGTAGGTGACCGGGGGGTCGTGCGCCCGCCTCGTCTCGTGGACAGCCGGGCCAGCACCTACCAGGGGGTGTGTCGGCGGCCCGTCCGCGGGCGGTAGTCAGGACTGCGTCGCTTCCGACCCCGTCGTCCGTCAGGAGACCCAGGTGCTGGCAGTCCTCTCGCGCGAGCGCACCGTCGCTCGACCCGGCTACTCCCGGTGGCTGATCCCACCGGCGGCGCTCGCCGTCCACCTGTCCATCGGCCAGGTCTATGCCACCAGCGTCTACAAGAGCGCGCTGGTAGCCCACTTCGACACCACGCTGACCCAGATCGGCTTCGTCTTCTCGTTGGCGATCGTGATGCTGGGGCTGTCGGCGGCGGTGTTCGGCACGTGGGTGGACCGCAACGGCCCGCGTGCCGCGATGGCCACGGCCGCGGTGTTCTGGTCCTCCGGGTTCATGGTCGCGGCGCTCGGCATCAGCACCGACCAGCTGTGGCTGGTCTATCTCGGGTACGGCGTGCTCGGCGGCATCGGGCTCGGCATCGGCTACATCTCCCCGGTCTCCACCCTCATCAAGTGGTTCCCCGACCGGCCGGGGCTGGCCACCGGCATGGCGATCATGGGCTTCGGCGGCGGCGCCATGGTCGCCAGCCCGGTCAGCGGCCGGCTGATGGCCCTCTACGACTCCGGCTACGACTCCTCTGACCCGGGGTCGGTGGCCAGCGGGGGCGCGGTGTCTGCGCTGTTCGTGACCCTGGGCCTGGTCTACCTGGCCTTCATGCTCTTCGGTGCCCTCATCGTGCGGGTCCCCGCCGACGACTGGTCGCCGGAGGGCTACGACCCCGCGGCATCGCAGGACGCGATGGTCACCGACGCCAGCGTCTCGGCGAACAACGCGATCCGCACCCCGCAGTTCTGGTTGCTGTGGACCGTGCTGTTCTGCAACGTCACGGCCGGCATCGGCATCCTCGAGCAGGCCTCCCCGATGATCCAGGACTTCTTCCGCGAGGGCGGCACGTCGGCGGTGAGCGCGGCCGCGGCGGGTGGTTTCGTCGGAGTGCTGTCGATCTGCAACATGGCCGGTCGCTTCGTGTGGTCCACGACATCCGACAAGGTGGGTCGCAAGCCGATCTACATGATCTACCTCGGTGTGGGCGTGGTGCTCTACCTGGCGCTGGCGCTGGGCGGATCGACGTCGACGATCGTCTTCGTGGCGCTGGCCGGCATCATCATCAGCTTCTACGGCGGCGGCTTCGCCACCGTGCCGGCCTACCTGCGCGACCTCTTCGGCACCTTCGAGGTCGGCGCCATCCACGGCCGGCTCCTGACAGCGTGGGCCGCCGCGGGCGTGGCGGGGCCGTTGATCGTCAACGCCTTCCTCGACGCCCAGGGAGAACCGGGGAAGCTGGTCTCCGGCGACTACCGCCCGGCGCTGCTGACGATGGTGGGCGTGCTGGTCGTGGGTTTCGTGGCCAACCTGATGATCCGACCGGTGGCCGAGAAGTTCCACGAGCCCGGCTCCCGCACGTCCGGCGAGCACGAGAGGAGCAGCGCATGAGCGCCGAGCAGCACGAGGGACAGCCTGAGAGCCACAGCATGAGGATCGCGGCAGCCTGGACCCTGGTGGGCATCCCGCTGGCCTACGGGCTGGTCGAGACCCTGCGCCGGGCGTCGGCCCTCTTCTCGGGTTAACAACCGCTAACCTCGTGGGTAGCATGGCGGACATGACGACCACTGCCTTCGAGCTGTCCCGCGAGCACGAGGAGTTCCGCGCGAGCGTGCGCGAGTTCGCCGCCGCCGAGATCGCCCCGCACGCCGCCCAGTGGGACCGCGACCACCACTTCCCGATCGACGTGGTGCGCAAGATGGGCGCGCTCGGCCTCTTCGGGCTCACCTCCCCCGAGGAGTACGGCGGCGCCGGCGAGGACGGCGACTTCACCAGCCTCTGCGTCGCGATCGAGGAGATCGGGCGGGTCGACCAGTCGATGGGCATCACGCTGCAGGCCGCGGTCGGGCTGGGCATCAACCCGGTGCTCACCTACGGCACCGAGGACCAGAAGAAGCAGTGGCTGCCCGCCCTCGTCGCGGGGGAGGAGCTCGCGGGCTTCGGGCTGACCGAGCCCGGTGCCGGCTCCGACGCCGGCGCCACCCGCACCAAGGCCGTGCTCGACGGCGGCGAGTGGGTCGTCGACGGCTCCAAGCAGTTCATCACCAACTCCGGCTCCGAGATCACCTCGCTGGTCACCGTCACCGCGCGCACCGGCACCCGCGAGGACGGTCGGCCCGAGATCTCCACGATCATGGTCCCCGCCGGGACGCCGGGCTTCACCGCCGAGAAGGCCTACGACAAGCTCGGCTGGCACGCCTCCGACACGCACCCCCTGAGCTTCCAGTCGTGCCGGGTGCCGGCCGAGAACCTGCTCGGTGAGCGGGGGCGGGGGTACGCGCAGTTCCTGGCCACGCTCGACGACGGGCGGGTGGCGATCTCGGCGCTGTCGGTCGGCTGCATCCAGGCCTGCCTCGACATGAGCGTCGAGTACGCCGGCGAGCGCCAGACGTTCGGCGGTCCCATCGGGCGCAAGCAGGGCGTCGCCTTCCAGATCGCCGACCTCGAGGTGATGCTGCACGCCTCGCGGATGCTGACCTACCGCGCTGCGGCCCTCAAGGACGCCGGTGCGCCGTACCAGGAGTTCAAGCAGGCCGCGGCCGTCGCCAAGCTCTACACCACCGAGTCCGCGGTCACCGCGACCCGGATCGCCACCCAGGTCTTCGGCGGCTACGGCTTCATGGAGGAGTACCCCGTGGCGCGGTTCTACCGTGACGCCAAGGTGCTCGAGATCGGTGAGGGCACCTCCGAGGTGCAGCGGATGCTGATCGCCCGGGGGCTCGGCCTCCCGGTCGAGTGACCCGGCGATAACCTTCAGCGCATGGGTCCTCGCCGCCAGCGTCTCCTGAGCGAGGCCGGACGTTTCCTCGCCGTGGGCGGGCTGGCGACGATCGTCGCCCTGGTCCTGTTCAACCTGCTGGTGCACGGCTTCAACACCGGCGCCCACGCGCTGCTCGACGACAAGCCGATCCTGGCCTACGTGCTGGCCAACACCGTGGGCATGGTCATCAGCTACCGCGGCACCCGTCAGTGGGCCTTCCGTGACCGCCCGACCCGGCACGCCGACGGCGGTCGATCGGCGTTCGTGGTGATCAACGTGGTCACGATGGCCATCCCGGTGCTGTGCCTCTTCGTCAGCCGCGACCTGCTCGGTCTCGACGACCCCCTCAGCGACAACATCGCCGCCAACGTCATCGGTCTGGCGCTGGGCGTGGCCGCGCGGTTCTGGCTCTTCCGGACCCTGGTCTTCCGCCGCCCCATCAACCTCGGCGACATCTACCCCGCGGAGTCGGCGCGGCCCCTCGACCCGGGTCTGGGCCCGGAGGGCGACGAGGTGCCGGGGGCCCCGCTCAGCGAGCAGGCGACCAAAGACCGGTCCAGGAGTGGCCCAACTCCGCCACCAGCTCTCGGAGGCGGGGCAGGCTGAGGCCCACCACGTTGTGGTGGTCGCCCTCGATGCGGGTGATGAAGGCGCCGCCGAACCCGTCGATGGTGAAGGCGCCGGCGACGTGCAACGGCTCGCCCGTCGCCACGTAGTCGGCGATCTCGCGGTCGCTCACCTCGGCGAAGTGCACGGTCGTCGAGACCGTCGCCTCGGCGCTGGCACCGCTGGCGGTGTCGTGGAGGCTGTGGCCGCTGTGCAGCACGCCTGAGCGACCCCGCATGGTGCGCCACCGGGCGGCCGCCTCGGCGGGGTCCGCGGGCTTGCCGAAGGCCTGCCCGTCGAGCTCGAGCACCGAGTCGCAGCCGAGCACCAGGGCGCCGGGGGGCACCTCCGCCCGATCGACGACGGCCAGCGCCTTGAGCCGGGCCAGGGCCCCCGCCAGCGCGGCCGGAGCCAGGTCGGCGACCTGCGACTCGTCCACGCCGGAGACGACCACCACGGGCTCGACGCCGGCGCGCCGCAGGGTCTCGAGACGGGCGGGGGAGGCGGAGCCGAGCACGAGCACGGGGGAGTCGGTGGTCACCCGGCGCACCCTATGACGTGGGTTGGCACAATGCTCCCGTGCCCGCTCGCCGCCCTGCTCCGGCCCTGGTCGCCGTCGCCGCACTCGTGGCCCTGGCGCTCCTGGCGGTCACAGCGGTCCTGGTGGTGCGGGGCCTCGAGGTGGGCCCCTTCGCGCCCGGACCCCAGGGGCGCAACCACTTCGCCGACCGGGCGACGTACGTCGATCCCGACTCGAAGGCCCGGGCCGCGGCCACCCGGGCCCGCGCCGACGGCGACCTCGAGCTCGCCGACCGGCTCGACGAGCTGGCTTCCGTCCCGTCCGGGATCTGGCTGACCCCCGAGCAGCACCCGATCGGGGCGGTGGGCGCCTACGTCACCGGGCTCGTGAGCAGCGCCGACGAGCGCGACGAGGTGCCCCTGCTGGTGCTGTACGGCGTGCCCGAGCGCGACTGCGCCGGCCTGCTCTCGGCCGGTGGCCTGCCCCCGGAGGACTACCCCGTCTGGGTGGGGGAGGTCGCTGCCGCGCTCGGCACCGCCGTCGGGCCGGCGGTGGTGGTGCTGGAGCCGGACGCGTTGGCCACGGCCGAGGAGTGCGGACGGCGTGACGAGCGGGTCGACCAGCTGGGCGCGGCCGTCGACCTGCTCGCCGACGCCGGCGTGACGACGTACGTCGATGCGGGGCACTCCGACTGGATCCCCGCCCGGGCGATGGCGCGGATGCTCGAGGAGGTCGGCGTGGCCCGCGTGCGCGGGTTCGCGACCAACGTGGCCAACTACCAGCGCGACGCTGACGAGCAGGCCTACGCGCGCACGCTCGACGAGCTGCTGCCCGCTGCGCAGCACTGGGTCGTCGACCGGGGACGGAACGGGAACGGGGCCACCGACGAGTGGTGCAACCCGCCGGAGTCGACGCTGGGTCAGCGGCCCGGGTTCGTCGACGACGGATCGGGCCTGGACGCCTACCTGTGGGTCAAACCCCCGGGGGAGTCCGACGGCACCTGCGGCGGCGGGCCGCCGGCCGGGGAGTTCTGGGCCGAGGGTGCGCTGCGCCTTCTGCGCTGAAGTCCGGACAGGTGCCACGCAGCCGGGTGGGACGTTGTTAGTCTCCCCCCATGACAGCGGACGAATGGACCGCGGTGATCATCGAGGATGACCCCGACGTCCGCGACCTCATCGACATCGTGCTGACCCAGTCCGGGTTCCGCACCGTCCTGGCCGAGGACGGGCCGAGTGGCATCGAGGCCGTGCGCCAGCACGACCCGCTGATCACCACGCTCGACGTGAACATGCCCGGCATGGACGGGTTCGCGGCCGCCAAGCGGCTGCGCGAGTTCAGCAACACCTACCTGATCATGATCACGGCGCTGGCCGACGAGATCGACGTGGTCCAGGGGTTCGAGGCCGGCGCCGACGACTACCTCGTCAAGCCGTTCCGTCCCCGCGAGCTGCGCGCGCGGGCCGACTCGATGCTGCGGCGCCCGCGCGAGCGAGTCGACCAGCCCACCGGTCCCAGCGCCCCCGTCGAGCCGGCTCCCGCCCGTGAGCCGGACTCGTGGGCCGCCCAGGCCGCCCGTGACCTCCAGGAGCAGGCCCTGCCGCCGCGATCGGTCAGCGCGCTGCCGCCGGCCCGGGCACCGATCCCCGAGGCGGCACCGGCCGCCGAGCCGGTGCCGGTCCCCGCACACCTGCACGCGGTCGCACCGCCCCCGCACGTGGACCACGGCGGTGCCGCCGCCGACGGCTCCTGGGTGCGGTTCAACGGTCTGGCGCTCAACAACGAGACGCGCAGCGTCACCGTTGGCGGTGCCGGCGTCGAGCTCACGCGCACCGAGTTCGACCTGCTCGCCTCCCTGCTCAGCACCGGGCGTCGGGTCCGCAGCAAGGCCGACCTCGTGCTGACCATGCGCGGGCAGCAGTACGTCACGTCGTACTTCGTCAACGAGGCCGACAAGCGCTCCGTCGAGGTCCACATCGCCAACCTGCGCCGCAAGATCGGTGACGACAGCGCGAACCCGCGCTACGTCGAGACGGTCCGGGGCGTGGGCTACCGGCTCGCCGACCCGCTCTGAGCGGCGCCCGGCCCTAGTTGGCGTTGACCGGGATCTTCGCCCTGTCGGTCTTCTCGTCCGACTCGAAGATCGCGATCGGCACGGTCTGCTTGACCGTGCGCTGGATGAACCGGCTGCTGCCCGGGCTCTCCTGGATCGAGACCGTCGCGGTGAACATGAGCTCGATGCCGCGGGTGTCCTTCGAGGTGCCCTTGATCTTCTGGTTGCGCAGCTCGAAGGCGCCCTTGGGCGAGGTGATGAGCATGCCGTACGTCGTGCTCAGCGGCTGCGGGTCGAAGGTGACGTCGCGCGCCTCGGCGTCGAGCCGGTAGGGCTGCTGGGGCTTCCCGCCGCCCGCGGTGATCGTGCGCGAGGCGACCTTGATGCGGTCGAGGTAGACCTTGCGCTTGGTCGCGAAGGGGGCGCGGATGGCTCGGTCCAGGTCGTAGGCCTGGAAGGTGAAGGAGAAGAACTTCGACCCCCGGGCGTACCACTCGTTCGTGCGCGGCGTCGACTTGGTGGGGTAGAGCGTGTAGACGAAGTCGATCCCGGACGCACCGTCGACCGAGATGTGGCTCTGGAAGGTGCCGTCCCGGGTGAACTGGGAGTCGTACAGCTTCTCGGTCGGGCTCGCGGTCGGCTGCGCCTCGACAGGCTCCCCGCCACGGTCGAGGAGGGAGCAGCCGCTGAGTCCCGCCGACGTGGCGAGCGCCAGGGCGGCGGCGAGGAGACGGACCCGCGGGGTCCTCGTGGTGCGGTGCGACGTCATGCCTTGAACCCCCGGTAGCGCCTGCTGGCCTTGATGATCATCCATGCTGTCTGCAGGACGGTGATGACGCCGAGGATCGGCCAGCCGATGGCCAGGACGTCGGACTTCTGGTCGACGTCGAGCGGGCCGTAGACCCAGCCGGCGTACAGGCCGGCGAACAGGACGGCGGCGAAGACGAAGGGGTAGATCCAGGCCACGCCCTTGCCGCGCTCGGCCTTGGCCTGCGCGGCCCAGTTGTCGGTCTGCTGCTTGGAGAAGAACTTCAACCAGGCCCGGACGAAGTGGCCCATCCGGGTCATCATGTAGATCTCGGCCGGGAAGACCAGCAGCACGAAGAGGTAGTCGCGCCGGTTGCGGAACGCCATCGAGTGCGCGACCCGGAAGTTGAGGTAGACCGCGGCCACCGGGGGGACCAGCCACAGCGGGCTGAACACGAAGGCGCCCAGGGAGAGCGACCAGCCCAGGAGCACCACGAACAGGAACCGGGTGGTCATGTTGATGACCATCGACATGTGCTCGAACCAGCGCAGCCGCAGGTTGGGGTGGAACGGCTGGCCCTTGGTGTCGCCGCGCTGGCCGGGCCACATCAGGTCGATCGCGCCGAAGTTCCACTTCACCTGCTGGGCGTCCAGCGAGCGCAGCGTGCTCATCCCGCCCACGTGGGCCCGGGCCCGCGCGGAGATCTTGGTGAGGTAGCCGGCCGACTTGATCTGCAGCGACAGCAGGGAGTCCTCGACCTCGGAGTCGCTGACCCACGGGGTGCGCTGGTGGCTGTCGCGCATCACGTCGCGCAGGGCCTGGACCGAGAAGATCGAGAACTGGCCGCCGAGCACCGCCATGTTGCGGCCCTTGAGCAGGTTCTGCATGTTGAAGGCGGAGAACTGGGCGCGCTGGCCGGCGATGAGGAACTTCGACATCAGCCCGTCGAGCGCGGAGTCGTCGATGGAGTAGATCGCCGAGATGCCGCCGATGCGGTCGTCGCTCTCGATCTCGTCGACCAGGTGCTGGATCGCGTCGGGCTCGGGGGTGGTGTCCCCGTCGACCCCGAGCAGGAAGTCCATGTGCTCGACCAGGGAGAAGCCGTAGTTGAGGGCCCCGACCTTCTTGTCGGGGTTCTTGCCGATGTCGTGGACGTAGACGACCGTGCTCTGCTCACCCGTGGGCGTCATCCGGGTGTGCGGGCCGGCGTAGTGGCTGGCGATCTCCACGGACTCGTCGCTGGTGTTGTTGACGATCAGGTGGACCACGTCGGGCAGCCGCGTCTGCTGGAGCAGGGAGTCCAGGACGCCGGCGATCGTCTCGGCCTCGTTGTAGGCCGGGATGATGCAGCCCACGGTGGCGCGCGTCGTCGGGATGGAGTCCAGGTGGTCGAGGAAGTCCTCGGCGTAGGCCTCCAGCCCCGGGTCGGGCCGCTGCACGAAACCCTGGGGGGCGCCGCGGCCGGTCTCGAGCCGGTGGTCGGCCCCGAGGTCGTCGCTCATGTGCTGGTCTCCCGTCGTCCGACACCCTCGGACCGGGGCGTCGTCCCTGGAGTCTGCCCGCCGTGGCTCAAGGTCGGAGGCGGGTTTGACCAAAGATTGGCGCGGGAGTTGCTCAAGACGAACGGCTCGGTGCGCTCACCGCGGGAGCGCGCTGGCGCGCCAGGCGCCGGGCCCGTGCAGCAGCGGGCGGCGTACGCCGCGGGCGGGCGCCGACCACGCGGGGGTGCGGCGCGGTGCGGGCGCCGCACCGCCGCCGAGGGCGGAGAGGACGGCCACGACCGCGGCCACCTCCTCCGCCGTGGCGTCGGTGTTGACGATCCGCAGCGCCGGGCGCTGGTCGTTGCTCACAGCGGGATGTTCCCGTGCTTCTTGGGCGGCAGCGTCTCCCGCTTCGAGCGCAGCAGGCGCAGGGCCCGGACGATCTCGAGGCGGGTCTCGTGCGGGGCGATGACCGCGTCGATGTAGCCCCGCTCGGCCGCGATGTAGGGGTTGGCCAGCGTGGTCTCGTACTCGTCGATCAGCTCGGCCCGGCGGGCCTCGACGTCGCCGCCTGCCTTCTCGATCTCGGCCAGCGTCTTGCGGTGCACGATGTTGGCCGCGCCCTGGGCGCCCATGACGGCGATCTGGGCGGTCGGCCAGGCGACGTTGATGTCGGCGCCGAGGTGCTTGGACCCCATCACGTCGTAGGCACCGCCGTAGGCCTTGCGGGTGATCACCGTGATCAGCGGGACCGTGGCCTCGGCGTAGGCGTAGATCAGCTTCGCGCCGCGCCGGATGATGCCGTTCCACTCCTGGTCGGTGCCGGGCAGGAAGCCGGGGACGTCCACGAAGGTCAGGACCGGGATGTTGAAGGCGTCGCAGAAGCGCACGAAGCGTGCGGCCTTCTCGCTGGCGTCGATGTCGAGGGTGCCGGCGAACTGCATGGGCTGGTTGGCCACGACGCCCACGGGCCGGCCCTCGACCCGGCCGTAGCCGATGATGAGGTTCGGCGCGAAGAGCTCCTGGACCTCGAGGAACTCCTCGTCGTCCAGCACCGCCCGGATCACGTCGTGCATGTCGTAGGGCTGGTTCGGGCTGTCCGGGATGATCGTGTCGAGCGAGCGGTCGAGGTCGGTGAACTCGGTGTCTGCCGGGTCGTCGTAGACGGTCGGCTCGTCGAGGTTGTTCTGCGGCAGGTAGCCCAGCAGCGCCTTGACGTACTCGATGGCGTCCTCCTCGTCGGCGCCCATGTAGTGGGCGTTGCCCGACTTGGTGTTGTGCGTGCGCGCACCACCGAGGTCCTCCATGGAGACGTCCTCGCCGGTGACCGTCTTGATGACGTCGGGTCCGGTGATGAACATCGCGGAGGTCTTGTCGACCATCACGGTGAAGTCGGTGACCGCGGGGGAGTAGACGTGACCGCCGGCGCAGTTGCCCATGATCATCGAGATCTGCGGGATGACGCCCGAGGCGTGCACGTTGCGGCGGAAGATCTCGCCGTAGAGCCCGAGCGAGACGACACCCTCCTGGATGCGCGCGCCCGCCCCCTCGTTGATGCCGATGATCGGGCAGCCGGTCTTGATGGCGAGGTCCATCACCTTGGTGATCTTCTCGCCGTAGACCTCGCCGAGCGAGCCGCCGAAGACCGTGAAGTCCTGGGAGAACACGCACACCTGGCGGCCGTCGATCGTGCCGTAGCCGGTGATCACGCCGTCGCCGTAGGGACGGGTCTTCTCCAGCCCGAAGGCCGTGGACCGGTGCCGTGCGAGCTCGTCGAGCTCGACGAAGCTGCCCTCGTCGAAGAGCATCTCGATGCGCTCGCGGGCGGTCTGGCGTCCCTTGGCGTGCTGCTTCTCGACCGCCTTCGCCGATCCGGCGTGGACGGCCTCGTCCAACCGTCGGTCCAGGTCGGCGAGCTTGCCCGCCGTCGTGTGGAGATCGATGTCCTGCGGGACTTCGGTGCCCTCGCCTGGCTGTGCACTCACGTGATCCGGCCTCCTGACTGGGCCCGTCCGTGTGGCCCTTCCGTCTGCTCGTGCGTCAATGTAGTGCCCGTGAGCGACGTGCCGAGCCAGTGCCCACCCCTCGACGAGCCGCTGGACGTCCACCGGTTGTCCGGAGCGGGTGTCGAGGTGGTCCCGGAAGCCGCCTCGACGAACGCCATCGTGGCCGACCGGGCCCGCGCCGGAGCCGCGGAGGGACTGGTCGTGGTCACCGAGCACCAGCGTGCCGGGCGCGGGCGGCTCGACCGGGTGTGGCACACCCCGGCCCGCTCCGCCCTGACCTTCTCGCTGCTGCTGCGCCCCACGGTCGGGGCGGACCGGTGGCCCTGGCTGCCGCTGCTCACCGGGCACGCCGTGGCCGGCACGCTCCACGCCGCCGGCTTCCCCGCCGGGGTGAAGTGGCCCAACGACGTGCTGATCGCGGACCGCAAGGTGGCCGGCATCCTGGTCGAGCTGGTCGCGACGCCGTCCGGCCCCGCCGCCGTGGTCGGCGTCGGGCTCAACGTGCGGCTGCCGGCCGCCGACCTGCCGGTCCCGACCGCGACCTCGCTGCTGGTCGAGGCGGAGCGCCGCGGGCTCGAGGTCCCCGACCGGACCGGTCTGCTGCTGGGTCTGCTGGACACGCTGCGCGCGGGCCACGACGACTGGCAGCGCGGCGGCGAGCCGGCGGCGCGGCGGCTGCGGACGGCGTACGCCGACGCCTGCGTGACGCTCGGGCAGCCGGTGCGGGTCGAGCTGCCGGGGACCGGGCCGCTGGAGGGCGACGCCGTCGGGATCGACGCCCAGGGCCGGCTGCTGGTCGACGCCGGGGGAGAGCAGCCGGTGGCCGTCTCCGCCGGCGACGTGGTGCACGTGCGTCGACGCTGAGGACACAGCACGCCCGCGGGTGAGAGGATCAGCGACGTGCCGATCAACCGGAGCCTGCTCAACGACGGCGAGAACGTGGTCGTCTCCACCCGCACCCACCCCAAGGCGTTGCTGCTGCCCCTGCTCGTGCTCGTGCTGCTGCTGGCCCTGGGCAGCTTCGTGGAGGTGCGCACCAGCGGTGACGGTGGGCGGGTGGTGGCCTGGGTCGTGTGGGCCGTGGTGGCCCTCGGGGTGCTGCGCTTCGTCCTCTGGCCGTTCCTGGTGTGGCTGACCGGCAGCTACACCTTCACCGACCGTCGACTGATCACCCGCACCGGTGTCCTCACCCGGCGCGGGCACGACATCCCCATCTCGCGGATCAGCGACGTGGCCGTCGAGCTGCACCTGATCGACCGGATGCTGGGCTGCGGCACGCTGGTCGTCAGCGACGCCAGCACCCACGGGCAGGTGAGCCTGCCGGACATCCCCCGGGTGGAGGAGGTCCAGCGCCGGCTCAACGCGCTGCTGCACGGGCACTCGGGTCGGGGCGAGGGCGCGTGAGCGACGAGGAGCCGACGCCGCGCCCGATGCGGATCTCGCACAGCGACCTGGAGAGCGCGATCCTCGGCGACAAGCCGGCCCTGACCGGGAGCGAGGTGGCCCGCTCGGTCGACATCAGCTCCGAGCAGGCCCGACGGCTGTGGCGGGCGCTGGGCTTCCCCGAGCACGACGACAACGTGGTCGCCTTCCTGCCCTCGGACGCGAAGGCGATCGCAACGCTGCGCAAGGTCATGGACGGCGGCGTGCTCGACGACGACATGGCCGTGAACATGACGCGGGCACTGGGCCAGACGATGGCGCGCCTCGCCGAGTGGGAGGTCACGGCGCTGGTCCAGCGCGTCGAGCAGATCCACGGCCAGGCCGACGCCGACCGACCGGTGCCGTCGGGCACCCGCGTGGACGCTGCGTTGCAGCTGGTCGAGGACCTCAGCGGTCCCTTCGAGGAGCTGCTGATCTACGCGTGGCGACGCCACCTGGCAGCGGCCGCCGCCCGGATCGAGGCCCTGGCCGCCGACGACGAGGACCTGCACACCGTCGAGCTGAGCGTCGGGTTCGCCGACATCGTCGGCTTCACCGCGCTGTCCAACACCTTGACCGAGGAACGCATCGGCGACCTGGTCGAGCTCTTCGAGATGCGCTGCGCCGATGTCGTGGCCACCCAGCGCGGCCGGGTCATCAAGAGCATCGGCGACTCGGTGCTCTTCGTGAACGACGATCCGCTGCGCGCCTACGACATCGCCGAGGGGATCATCAACGTCATCGGCCGCGACCCCCGGATGCCGGACGTGCGGGTCGGGCTCGCCACCGGGTCGGTGGTGCTGCGGCTCGGCGACGTCTTCGGGCCGCCGGTGAACATGGCGGCCCGGCTCACCAACGTGGCCCGGCGCAACCGGATCATCACCGACGAGGCGACCGCGGCGCTGCTGCCGGTCGATCAGTTCGAGCGTCGGCGGATGGCCGCGCGACCGGTGCGCGGGTTCGGCATCGTCGAGCCGGTCGCCGTACGCCGGCACTGAGGACCGCGGACCCGGCGGGTGACCCACGTCACGTCCACCGTCCCAGGATCGGCTCGATCTTGGCGAGATGTCCTTTACCTGCCGCGCTCGTGCTAGGTAAAGAACTGGCTTGGTCGAATGTGGCACAAAGATGCCAGTGACATTCTCTCCCTTTGGCTACCGACCGGTCATTTCACTTTCTATGATTGTCCACGTGATCAATGTTCAGGAGATCAGCCTCGATCCGGATACCCGACGAGCCTGGCGCGCCGGCGACGAGATAACGCTCTCGCGCAAGGAGTTCGACCTCGTGCACGCCCTCATCGCCCGCGCCGGCGACATCGTGACGCGGGAGGAGCTGATGCGCGACGTGTGGCACACGTCGTTCTGGACCAGCTCCAAGACCATCGACGTGCACCTGGGGTGGGTGCGGCGCAAGCTCGGTGACGACAGCCGCAACCCGCACCTGATCACCACCATCCGGGGCAAGGGCCTGCGCTTCGAGACCGCCAGCCCGGCCGCCTGACGCAGCCCGGCACGCCCTAGGCTGAGCGGCGTGACAGAGCCCGCCACGCCCACCACCGCTCCGACCCTGGCCGTGATCGGCGGGGGTCAGCTGGCCCGGATGATGGCGCAGCCGGCGATCGCGCTGGCGCTGCCGCTGCGGCTCCTGGCCGAGGCCGAGGGCGTCTCTGCGGCGCAGGTGATCGTCGACCACCAGGTCGGCGACCACCGCGACCTGGCCACCCTGCGCCGGGTCACCGAGGGCTGCCGCGTGGTCACCTTCGACCACGAGCACGTTCCGACCGAGCACCTGCACGCCCTGGAGGCCGACGGCATCGCCGTGCGGCCCGGCCCGCGCGCACTGGTCCACGCCCAGGACAAGGCGGTGATGCGGGAGCGCCTCGTCGAGCTCGGCGTGCCCTGCCCCCGCCACGCCGTGGTGGGCGAGGTGGCCGAGGTCGAGGCCTTCGGGTTCCCCTGCGTGCTCAAGACCACCCGGGGCGGGTACGACGGCAAGGGGGTCTGGGTCGTGCGCAGCAGCGCCGACTGCGCCGAGCCCTTCCGGGTCGCCGAGCAGAGCGGCGTACGCCTGCTGGCCGAGGAGCTCGTCGACTTCCGCCGTGAGCTCTCGGCCCTGGTCGCCCGGTCGCCGAGCGGCCAGGCAGCCGCCTACCCGGTCGTGGCCTCGACGCAGCTCGACGGCATCTGCCACGAGGTCGTCGCCCCGGCCCCCGACCTCGACGAGCACCTCGCCGGCCAGGCCCAGGCGATCGCGCTGCGGGTCGCCGGCGAGCTCGACGTCACCGGCGTTCTGGCCGTCGAGCTCTTCGAGACCACGGACGGACGCATCCTGGTCAACGAGCTGGCCATGCGCCCGCACAACACCGGCCACTGGACCCAGGACGGCGCGGTCACCTCGCAGTTCGAGAACCACCTGCGCGCGGTGATGGACCTCCCGCTCGGGTCGCCCGCCCCGCGCGAGCGGTGGACGGTGATGGTCAACATCCTGGGCGGCGAGCGCGCGGACGTGGGGCACCTCTACGACGGGTTCCCGCACGCCATGGCCCGTGACCCGCACCTGCGGGTGCACCTCTACGGCAAGGACCTGCGCCCCGGGCGCAAGGTCGGCCACGTCAACGCCTACGGCGACGACCTCGAGGACTGCCTGGAGCGCGCGCGGCACGCCGCCGCGTGGTTCCGTGGCGACCTCGGCGACGAGAGCGAGTGAGATGAGCGGTCCGACCAGCAGCACCGACCGGCCCCGGGTGGGCATCGTGATGGGCTCCGACTCCGACTGGCCGGTGATGAGGGCCGCGGCCGAGGCGCTCGAGGAGTTCGGGATCGCCCACGAGGCCGACGTCGTCTCCGCGCACCGGATGCCGCAGGAGATGATCGACTACGGCCGCGACGCGGCGGGGCGCGGGCTGTCGGTGATCATCGCCGGCGCCGGCGGCGCGGCCCACCTGCCCGGCATGCTCGCCGCGGTCACCCCGCTGCCGGTCGTCGGCGTACCGGTGCCGCTGGCCTACCTCGACGGCATGGACTCGCTGCTCTCCATCGTCCAGATGCCCGCCGGCGTACCGGTGGCCACGGTCGCGGTGGGTGGTGCCCGCAACGCCGGGCTGCTCGCGGTGCGCATCCTGGCCGCCACCGACCCGGCGCTCCAGGAGCGGATGGTCCGGTTCCAGGAGTCGCTGCGCGAGGCGGCCCACGCCAAGGGTGAGGTCGTGCGCCGCGAGGCCGGCGGCGCGGCGCCGCGGGTCGGGTTCTGACGCACGTGCTGCGACCAGGCCGCCTGGTCGGGCTCGACCTGGCGCGCTGCCTGGCGCTGCTGGCCATGATGGCCACCCACCTGCTGGACCCCCGCTCCGCCGACGGCTCGTTGAGCACGTCGGCGTGGCTGTTCTCCGGCCGCGCGTCGGCGCTGTTCGCCGTGCTCGCGGGGGTCAGCCTGGCGCTGATGACCGGACGGGCCCGGCCGCTGCGCGGGCGCGCCCGTCTCACCCGGTCCGCCGGCCTGGCCGTGCGGGCCGTGCTGATCGCGGCGGTCGGCCTGGCCCTGGGCGCGGTGGACTCCGGGATCGCGGTGATCCTGACCCACTACGGCCTGCTCTTCCTGCTGGGTCTGCTGGTGGTCGGGCTCCGGGCCCGGGCCCTGGCACTGCTGGCCGCGGCGTGGGTGCTCCTCGCCCCGGTCGCCTCGCAGCTGGTGCGACCCCACCTGCCCGCGCGCGGCTACGCCAGTCCGAGCCTCGAGCAGCTCGGCGACCCGGTCCGGCTGCTCTCGGAGCTGCTGTTCACCGGCTACTACCCGATGGCCTCGTGGTTCGCCTACCTGCTGGCCGGACTGGCGCTGGGCCGGCTCGACCTGGGCTCGGTGCGCCGCCGCGGGCTGGCCGGGCTCGCGCTGGCCGGGGCGGCGCTGGCCGTCACGGCGACCTGGCTCTCGCACACGCTCACGGCGCGGGCCGACGTGCTGGGCGCGCTGGTCCCCGGTGTCCTGGCCCGGCGGGGACCAGCGGTCGCCGAGGTGCGGCTGCGCGGGTCGGTCGAGGGCGGCCTGTACGGCCAGACCCCCGTCGAGGGTCCGTGGCAGTGGTTGCTGGTGGTCGCCCCGCACTCGACCACCCCCTTCGACCTCGCTCAGACCATCGGCAGCGCGGTCCTCGTGGTGGCGGCCTGCCTCCTGCTGGTGCGGCTGCTGCCGGCACGCGGTGCGGTCGTCGCTGCGGTGCTGGGCGGCGCGGGTGCGGCCACGCTGAGCCTGTACACGCTGCACGTGCTGATGACCTCGGACCTGCTGCCGCCCGACCTGGGCGATCCCGGCACCGTCGTGCAGTACGTCGTGGTGCTGGGTGCCGGCGCGCTGCTCGCCGTCCGGGGGTGGCGCGGGCCGATGGAGGCCGTGGTGGCCCGGGCGGCGCAGGGGGTCGAGGCCGCGCTGCGCTAGCCGCGGCGGCGCCACTCGATCGCGGGACAGGTGTCCATCACCATGGCCACGCCTGCGCTCGTCGTCCGCTCGAAGGCCTCCTCGTCGACCACGCCGAGCTGGAACCACACGCCCCGGGCGCCGATGCGCACCGCCTCGTCGGCGAACGGCCCGGCCGCCTCCGACCGGCGGAAGACGTCGACGACGTCGACCGGGAACGGGATGTCGGACAGGGTCGGCCAGGCCCGCTCGCCGAGCACCTCGAGCCCGCCCTCGCGAGCGGCGGCCGGGTGGACCGGCACCACCCGCTTGCCGCGCTCCTGCAGCAGCGCCGCGATGGAGTACGCCGTGCGGCTCGGGTCGCCGGACAGGCCGACGACCGCCCAGGTGGCGCAGTCCTCCAGCATCGTCTCGACCCACGCAGGGTCCTGCCAGCTCCGCATGGTGGCGCTCATGCCAGGAGCCTAGGGGGCTCGGCAAGGCCATCCCCAAGGGTGGTGGGACGCCCTGGGGCGCGGGCTAGGTTCGAGGTCATGGCCAACCTCAAGTACACCGTCCCGGGCATGTCCGACGCCGACGCGGAGCGGGTGATCGCCCTGCTCCAGGAGCGGCTGCATGCCGCCAACGACCTGCACCTGACCCTCAAGCACGTGCACTGGAACGTCGTGGGCCCGCACTTCATCGCGGTGCACGAGATGCTCGACCCCCAGGTCGAGGCCGTGCGCGGCTTCGCCGACGAGCTGGCCGAGCGCATCGCCACCCTCGGTGGCTCGCCGACCGGCACCCCGGGCGCGCTGGTGGCGGCGCGCAGCTGGGAGGAGTACTCGATCGGGCGGGCCACGACGCAGGAGCACCTCGGCGCCCTCGACCTCGTCTACCAGGGTGTGATCAGCAGCTACCGCGACGGCATCAAGGAGCTCGGTGAGCTGGATCCGGTCACCGAGGACATGTTCATCGGGCACACCGAGAAGCTCGAGCTGTTCCACTGGTTCATCCGGGCGCACCTCGAGGACAAGGCCGGCGGCCTGTCCACCGAGGGCGCCACCTCGGAGAAGGACGCCGCTCGGTCGGCCGGCTGAGCCGTAGCGCAGACCCGACGCGACGCCCGCACCGCTGAGGTGCGGGCGTCGTTTCGAATTTCAGCGACCCGCTTGGCGCATCGGCTACCGTGTTGTGCCACAAACACGGCCTAGGCCGGTGTACGGTCCTCGCATCCGGAACTGGTGCCGACCCCCCGCGGCAGCCACGCCGGCGAAGTCTCGGGGTCGCTATGCGTCGTTCCGCCATTCTCCTCGCACCGCTGTCGCTCGCAGTCGGGCTCGTGATCGCGTTGCCCTCGGTCGTGGCCCACGCGGCCCCAGCCCGGGTCGGCCTCGGCACCGCGACGTCGTTCGCCGTGCTCGGTGGCAGCACGGTCACCAACGTCGGACCGACGGTCGTCTCCGGTGACCTGGGCCTGAGCCCCGGCACCGCGGTCACCGGCTTCCCGCCCGGTCGGGTGGTCGGTGGGACCCAGCACGTCACCGACGCGGTGGCAGCGCAGGCCCAGGACGACGTGACCACGGCCTACAACGATGCGGCCGGGCGGAGCGCCGACGTCGACCAGACGGGTCGCGACCTCGGCGGCCAGACCCTGGTCGGCGGTGTCTACCGCGCGGCCAGCTCGATGGCGCTGACCGGGACCCTCACCCTCGACGCCCAGGGCGACCCGGACGCCGTGTTCATCTTCCAGGCGGGCTCCACGCTCATCACCGCGAGCAACAGCACCGTCGCCCTCACCGGTGGGGCGCGGGCCTGCAACGTGTTCTGGCAGGTGGGGAGCTCGGCGACCCTGGGGACCGCCACCGACTTCATCGGGACCATCCTCGCGCTGAGCAGTGCCACCCTCCAGACCGGCGCCACCCTCGAGGGCCGGGTCCTGGCGAGGAACGGCCAGGTCAGCCTCGACACCAACACGATCACCGCTGCGAGCTGCGCCGCGGCGCCGACCCCCAGCCCGACGTCGACGCCCAGCCCGACGTCGACGCCCAGCCCGACGTCGACGCCGAGCCCGACGTCGACTCCCACCAGCAGTCCCACCGCCGGTCCGACGTCGACGCCCAGCCCGACGTCCAGCCCCACCCCTGGTCCGACGGTCACGCTCGATCCCTCCGCCGGTCCGACGTCGTCGACCGAGAGCGCGACGCCCACCGACGGAGGAAGCACCGACACCGACACCGGTACCGGCACCGGGACTGGGACGGGTGGTGGCGACGGTGGTCCGGACTCGCCTGGTGGTCCGATCGTCCCGTCCGGGCACCCGGCGACCGGCGCTGCTCCCAGCATGCACACGTCAGGGAGCCTGTGGTTGCTGATGGCGGGCGGTGTCGCCCTCCTGACTGCCGCCGGCGCAGCCGCACTCGGCGGTCGACGAGCCCGGATGCCGCACCCCCACCGGGCGTGAGTCGCCACCCGGCGTCGCGCCACCGGGGTCGACCGCCTGGTCGGGTCTGGGCCCTGGCGGCCGTGGTCCTCGTGCTCGTCGCCGCGGGCTGCCTGCTGCGCTGGGCGGACGGTTCTCCGGTGGTGCCGGCCTCGACGGCCGCCTCGACAGTGGCCCCGACGCTCGACCCGACGCTCGACCCGACGCCGGCCGCAACGGTCACGCCGGTGCAGGCCACGGTCCCTCGGCCGGTGCGGCTCGACATCCCGGCGATCTCCGTGTCCACCTCGCTGGAGAGGCTCGGCCTCCAGGCGGACGGCACGGTCGAGGTCCCTCGCATCGCCGACAACGCGGGATGGTTCCAGCTGGGGACCCCGCCGGGCGGAGCCGGTTCGTCGGTGATCCTCGGGCACGTCGACAGCACGGACGGGCCTGCGGTGTTCGCGGGCCTCAAGGACCTGCGTGCCGGCCACGAGGTGCGGGTCGGCCGGACCGACGGCTCGACGGTCACCTTCCGGGTCGTCTCGGTCGAGACGTACCCGAACGCCGAGTTCCCGGCCGACGAGGTCTACGGGCGCCTCGACGGCAGGAGGCTCAACCTGGTCACCTGCGGAGGGGCCTACGACAGCAGCAAGGGCGGCTACCAGTCCAACGTCGTCGTCTACACCAGACAGCTCGACGTCACCCGGTGACGCGCGAGGGCTCAGGAATCGCGGTCCTGGATCGTTCGACGAGCGGTCACTTTCGCACCGTCGACCGGTCACCTCTGCACCCTCGAGCAGTCACTCGCCGTACGCTCGAAAAAGTTTTCGATCAGCCTGTGGAAAACGCCGTTTGACCTGGCGTTTTACCTAGCGGCTTGGGAGAATGCTCCCATGGCCACGACGGCACTGCACCCCATCGCCGGTGCGGTGGCGCGCGTGCATGCCGCCCTCGACGAGGTGGCCGAGACCCCGGCCTGGTCGATGGGCCAGGCCGACGCCGCTGAGGTGCTGGTGCAGATCGCGCGGGCCGAGGCGAGGTTGGTCGAGCTCCGCTCCCGGGCGCTGGTCCAGGCGGAGGCCGTGGCGGTCCAGGAGCGCAACGCCTCGCCGTCGTTGGCGGTGTGGCACGCCTACGCGACCCGGTCGACGAAGCGGGAGTCGTTCCGCGAGGTCCACCTCGCCACCGGTCTGGAGCAGTACGGCGTCGTGCGCGAAGCGCTGGGGCGTGGGGACCTGGTCGCGGAGCAGGCATCGGTGATCGTCAACGCGCTGGACGTCCTGCCCGACGACCTGGACGCCTCGGTGCTGGAGCAGGCCGCGAAGACACTGGTCGCCTACGCCGAGGTCCACGACGCCAAGGCGTTGAAGATCCTGGGCCGGCGGATCCTCGAGGTCGTCGCCCCCGAGGTGGCCGAGGCGTGGGAGGCCGAGCAGCTCGCCAAGGCCGAGCGGGAGGCGGAGAAGGCTGCGGTGTTCCGGATCCGCGAGGACGGCGAGGGTCGCTGCAAGGGGTCCTTCACGGTGCCGCTGCTGGTCGGCCAGATGCTGGAGCGGGCGCTGCTGGCGTTCGCCGCGCCGAGGCACCAGATCGCGAAGCGCGCCGGACGCGACGAGCAGGAGGACCAGGCGCCGGTGCCGGTACGTCGGCCGACCGCGCAGCGCCTCGGTGCGGCGTTCGTGGAGCTCATCGAGCGCCTCGACCCGACGACTCTTCCCCGTGCCGGCGGGGTGAACGCGACCGTGGTGGTGACCATGACCGCAGCCTCGCTGATGGGTGGACTCGCTGCCGCGACCCTCGACACCGGCGCCCGGGTCAGCGCCGCGACCGCGCGCCGGCTGGCGTGCGAGTCCGGGATCGTCCCGGTCGTGCTGGGTGGGAAGAGCCAGCCACTCGACGTCGGCAGGACCCGCCGGTTCTTCACCTACGCCCAACGGATCGCCCTCGCCGTGCGCGACCGGGGCTGCACCGCCCAGGGCTGCGACGCCCCACCCGCGATGTGCCACGCCCACCACGACGACCCCTGGTCCCGCGGAGGGCGCACCGACCTCGCCAGAGGCAGGTTGCTGTGCCCGTTCCACCACCGCCGCATCCACGACCCGGACTACGAGGCCGACGTCGGCGCCGACAACCAGGTCCGGTTCCACCGACGGACCTAGAGGGCCACGCTCAGGTCCGGTCAGACGACGGGGTGGATGCGCGGCAGCGCCGACGCCTTGCCCTCGAACTGCGGGGTGCGCTTCTCGCGGAACGCCGCCACGCCCTCCTTGCCGTCGCCCAGCGAGGTCCAGTACATCGCCAGCGAGTCCGACAGGTGCGCCTCGAGGGGGTGCGCCAGGGCGGAGTTGCGGTAGAGCATCTGCTTGGCCAGACCCAGGGCGACGGGGGAGCGGTCGCGCACGAACGAGCGGGCCAGCTCCAACGCCGCGGGCAGCAGGTCGTCGGGCTCGTGGACCGAGCGCAGCAACCGGCCCTCGAGCGCCTGCTCGGCGGTGAGGACGTCGGCGGCGTACACCCACTCCAGCGCCTGCTGGATGCCGACGATGCGCGGCAGGAACCAGCTCGACGCGGCCTCGGGGACGATGCCCAGCCGGCCGAAGACGAACCCGATCTTGGCCTTCGTCGAGGCCAGGCGCAGGTCCATGGCCAGGGTCATCGTGGCGCCGATCCCGACCGCGGGACCGTTGATGGCGGCGATGACCGGCTTGGGCAGCGCGTGGATCGCCAGGGTGACCTTGCCGCCGGTGTCGCGCACGCCGGCGTCGTACGGCGCCTCGTCGTAGGCGGCCCGGAACTCCTCGGGGCTGGGGCGCACCGACTCGTCCAGCCCGAAGACGTTGCCCTCGGCGGAGAGGTCCATGCCGGCGCAGAACGCGCGGCCGGCGCCGGTCACGACGACGGCGCGGACGTCGTCGCCGGTGAGCTCGGTGCGGAAGACCGACTCGAGCTCGCGGGCCATGGTCAGGTCGAAGGCGTTGAGCGCCTCGGGCCGGTCCAGGGTCAGGGTGGCGACGCCGTCGCCGTCGACGGCGATGTCGAGCGTGTCGTGGCTGGTCTGGCTCATCCGGTGGTTCCCTTCGCAAGACCGGAGGGCGAGCAGAGGCCCTGCCCGATCCGGTCGGTGTCGTCGTCGATGATGGCCTGGAACATCTGGGGCGCCCGGTCGGGGTCCCAGTTCACGGCGAGGTCGCTGATCGGGACCCCGCAGGTCAGTCCCTTGTCGCCGTTGACGCGGGTCATCGCCATCGCCCACAGGCCGGCGCGCCAGGGGGTCATGCCCTTGCCGAACTCCACGGTGTCGGTCGCGGCCATGTTCAGGCGCCAGTAGCGCACCGGGTTGAGCACCGACCACGGCGAGAGCACCTCGGAGCCGACGGAGGAGACGACCTCGCGCTGGGCCTGGGCGCGCTGCACGTCGCCCAGCGCGGTGTAGGTCTTGCGCGAGCGGGCGTAGCCCAGGGCGGTGCTGCCGTCCGCCTCCTGGCAGCCGGCCTCCACGTCGAGGTTCGCCAGCGGGTCCTTCATCGCCTTCTCCGGGCAGATCTCGACACCGCCGACGGCGTCGACGAGGCCGACGAAGCCGCCGATCCCGATCTCGACGTACTCGTCGATGTGGATGCCGGTGTTGCGCTCGATCGTCTTGACCAGCAGCTTGGGCCCGCCGAAGGCGTAGGCGGCGTTGATCTTGGTGGTGCCGCGGTCGGGGATCTCCACCAGGGAGTCGCGGGGGATCGACATCAGCAGGTTCGGTCCCGAGCCGGTGTGCAGCAGCATGATGGTGTCGGTGCGCTGGCCGGCCGCGTTGCCGGTGCCGAGCGCCTTGCGCTCCTCGGGGGTCAGGCCCTCGCGGGAGTCGCTGCCCACCATCAGGTAGGTCGTGCCCTTCTGCTCCTCGGGCCGGTCGCCGCCGGGGGCGAAGACGACCTCGTCGACGCGGGTCCAGGCGTAGATCGGCACTGCGACCAGGAAGACGATCCAGGCCACCAGCAGCAGCGCCAGGTAGCGCAGCCGGAAGCGGGGCCGCCACGAGCGGCCCGACCTCGCCGGCACCGGTTGCCGCGGCGCGGGCCGCGGTGCGGGTTGGGGTGCGGGCTGGGGCGCGGGCTGGGGTGTCGGCCGAGGGGAGGGGGTCGCGGCGGGTCGGCCCGTGGGCGCGGGCCGCGGCTGCACGGGCATCTGCCGGGTCGCGTCCGGCTCGGGATCGCCCTTGCCCCCGTACAACCAGTCGAAGCGTTCGCCGTCGCCGTCCCCGCTGCCGGGCCGCTGTGCCATGGCGCTGACGCTACCGTGCCGCCATGCCCTCGCCGTCCGGAGCCGCGCCCGAGCCGCTCGCCGCCCGCCCCTCGTCCTTCGCCCGGGTCTCGCTGGCGGTGATGACCTCCAGCAGCCAGGCCAACCTGCTGGGCAACATCCACGGGGGCGAGGTCGTCAAGCTCGCCGACTCGACCGCAGGCGCGGTCGCGCAGCGGCACAGCGGGGGACCGGCGGTGACGGCGGCCCTCGACGAGATGGTCTTCCTGCGGCCCGTGCACGTCGGCGACATCGTGCGCACCGTCGCGCAGGTCAACTGGGCCGGCCGCTCGTCGATGGAGATCGGGGTGCGCGTCGAGGCCCAGCCCTGGAACGACCCGTCCGCCGGGGGGCTGCACGTGGCGTCGGCGTACTTCGTCTTCGTCGCGGTCGACGCCGACGGCCGCTCGCGCGACGTGCCGCCGCTGGACCCCGAGACCGACGAGGACCGGCGCCGGCAGCGCGAGGCCGAGATCCGGCGGGCGCACCGCCTGGCTCGGCGCACCGAGATCGAGGAGGGTCGGCGCGGCGTACCGTCGTGACGGCTGTGACTGGTGATACTGCTGGGACGTACACGTTCCGTCACAGCAGGAAGGCATCTCGATGCCACCCGTCTCTTCCCCCCGGGTGCTCGACGGCCAGGAGCCCCAGCAGCGCCCCAGTGCCGCCGACCGAGCCGCACGCGTCCGCTTCCGTCGTGCGCTGTCGCTGATGGCGATGACCCTCGTCGCGCCCGGTTCGGCCCAGCTGGTCGCCGGCAACCGACGGGTGGGTCGCCTCGCGCTGCGGGTGTGGCTCGTCGTCGTCGCGATCGTGCTGGTGACCGGGCTGGTCGTCCTGCTCGACCCCGAGAAGGCCGTCACCCTGGGATCCAAGGCGTGGCTGCTGCTCCTGCTGCGCACCGCGCTGCTGGCGGGTGCGGTCGGGTGGGCCGTGCTGTTCATGGACGCCTGGCGCCTGGGCGCGCCGCTCAGCCTCGGGCTGGCCCACCGGCGCGCGGTCGTCGGGGTCAACGGGGTGCTGTCGCTCAGCGTCGCGGGCACCCTGCTGTTCGGCGCCCACCTGGTCGCCGTCCAGCGCGACCTCATCGTCACGATGTTCGGCTCCGGCGAGGTCGCCGGCGCCGCGGACGGGCGCTTCAACGTGCTGCTCATGGGCGGGGACTCCGGTGCCGGCCGCTGGGGCCTGCGCCCCGACTCGATGACCGTGGCCTCGATCGACGCCACCACCGGGCGCACCGTGCTGATCTCGCTGCCGCGCAACATGGAGAACTTCCCCTTCGCGGACGGCTCGGTGATGGCCGAGCAGTTCCCCGACGGCTTCGACGCCGACTACCTCAACGGCGTCAGCACCTGGGCCCAGGACAACACCGAGCTCTTCGAGGGCTCCGACAACCCGGGCGTGGACGCCACGGTCTCGGCGATCGAGGGCATCACCGGCCTGGAGATCAGCTACTGGGCGATGGTGAACCTCCAGGGCTTCAAGGACCTGGTCGACGCGGTCGGGGGTGTCACCCTCACCGTGCGCCAGGCGATCCCCGTGGGTGGCCTCGGCTCCGACGTCTACGACTACATCGAGCCCGGCACCCGGCGCCTGTCCGGCTTCGAGACCCTCTGGTACGCCCGGGCCCGGGAGGGCTCGGACGACTACTCGCGCATGGCCCGGCAGAAGTGCGTGATGAACGCGATGCTGCAGCAGGTCAGCCCGCAGTCGGCGCTGCGCAACTTCGAGAGCATCGCCGAGGCCTCCTCCGAGATGATCTCGACGAACCTGCCGGCCTCCGAGCTCGACACCTTCATGTCGCTGGCGATGAAGGCGCGCGACCAGAAGATGTCGACGCTCTCGCTGGTCCCGCCGATGATCAACACCGCCGAACCCGACATCGAGCTGGTCCGGGGCAAGGTGGAGGCCGCGATCGAGAAGGCCGAGGCCAGCGCCGAGGACGGGCCGCGCGCCAAGCCGAAGAAGGACTCCACCTCGGCCGTGACCGGCGGCTCGGTCGGTTCGCTCTCCGAGGGGTACGCCGCCAACCAGGCCGGCGACCTGTCCAGCGCCTGCTGAGCCCACCCGCGGCGGCCGGGGTCGGCGCGGGCGCCTAGCCTGGGCGTGATGTCCACCCCCGTCACCACCGTGCTCGCCGTCGACGGCAACTCGCTGCTGCACCGGGCCTTCCACGCCTCGGCACGCAGCGGGTTCCGCACCGCCGACGGTCGCCCGGCGTGGGCGGTGCGGGGCCTGCTCTCCCAGCTCGTCGCCGCGGTCGACCGGGCCATGGCCGACGCGGTGGTCGTGGGTTTCGACGACCCTGCCGCCAGCGTGCGGCGCGAGCGCTGGCCGACGTACAAGGCGCACCGCACGCCCAAGCCGGAGACGCTCGTGGAGCAGCTCGACTCCGTGGTCACCGTGCTGCGCGAGCTGGGCGTGGGGGTCGTCGTGCCGGTCGGGCTGGAGGCCGACGACGTGCTGGCCAGCGTCGCAGCGCAGGCCCCGGAGGCCGGGTTCCGCACCGTGCTCGCGACCTCCGACCGCGACAGCTTCGCGCTCGTCGACGAGCACACCCGGGTGCTGCGCATCCTCAACGGTGGCGTGGACGCCTCACCGCTGCTCGACCCTGCCCGGCTGGCCCTGGTCACCGGGGTCCGCCCCGACCAGTACCTCGACCTGGCCGCGCTGCGCGGCGACGCCTCCGACAACCTGCCCGGCGTCGCGGGCTTCGGCGCCAAGACCGCCGCGAAGCTGCTGGCCGCGCTCGACACCGGGGCCGACGCGCTGGCCGACGCCGCCGCCGGGGGAGAGCGCTGCCGCGCCGCCGTCGGGCCGGCCCGCGCCCGCACCCTGGGCACCGAGGAGGCGCGCGAGCGCTTCTACCTCAACCGCGAGGTGATGGCGATGGTGCGCACCGTCGACGTCGGCCTCGCCGACGCGTGCGCGCTGCCCCTGGAGGAGTCGCGGGTGCGCTCGGTCTTCGGGCGCCACGACCTCTTCGTCAACGGGGCCGTGCGCGCGCTGTGCCTCGCCGAGCCGACCCCCGGCGCGCCCGAGCGCACCACGACGTCGTACGTCGATCCGCGCTGGCGCGCCGCGCCCACCCCCGCCCCGCCGCGCCTGCCCCCGGCCCCCGCTCCGGCCCCCGCCCAAGGCACCCTCTTCTAGCCGACCAGTCACTTGTGCACCACCGACCGGTCACCTGTGCACCACCGAGCAGTCGACCGCGGGCCCGGGCCGCGACGGTGCTAACTTCCGGCCATGGCCACGGCAGCGGAGCGCACTGCGACCGAGACCCCCGCGAGCGAGCCCGGGGTCTGGGCCCGGAGGCTGGGTGCCCTGGGGCCGGGGATCCTGATGGCCTCCGCGGCGATCGGCGGGTCCCACCTGATCTCCTCGACGCAGGCCGGCGCCCGGTTCGGATGGCAGCTGGCCTTCGTCATCGTGCTCGCCAACGTGCTGAAGTACCCCTTCTTCCGGTTCGGCCCGCAGTACACCGTGGAGAGCGGCCGGTCGCTGGTCGAGGGCTACGCCCGCAAGGGACGCGCCTACCTGTGGGTCTTCTTCGTGCTGGCCACGGTGAGCTCGGTGATCTCGACCGCCGGCGTGGGCCTGCTGGGCGCGGTCATCCTCGGCTTCATGCTCCCGGACAGCTGGGCCCCCGGGGTGCCGGCCCTGGCCACCGCGATGATGGCCTCGGCGTGGCTGCTGCTGGTGGCGGGTCACTACCGAGCCCTCGACGCGGTCACCAAGGTCATCATCGTCACGCTCACCCTGGCCACCATCACGGCGACCTTCATGGCGGCCTCGGCCGGCTCCGAGCGGGTCGCCGGGTTCGTCGAGCCGACGCCGTGGACGTGGGCGACGCTGCCGTTCCTGGTGGCGCTGATGGGCTGGATGCCGGCACCGATCGAGATCAGCGCGCTGAACTCGTTGTGGATCCAGGCCAAGCAGAAGCTGCACCCCAGCAGGGCTGCCGACGTCCTCTTCGACTTCAACGTCGGCTACGCCACCTCGGCGGTGCTCGCGCTGTTCTTCCTGTCCCTGGGCGCACTGGTGCAGTACGGCGCGGGCGTGGAGGTCGCCGGCGCGGGCGGGGCGTACGTCGACCAGCTGCTGCAGATGTACGGCACGGCGATCGGGGAGTGGGCGGTGCCGCTGATGGCCGTGATCGCCTTCGCCTGCATGTACGGCACCGTGATCACCGTCATCGACGGCTACGCCCGCGCGTGCGCCGAGTCGCTGCGCCTCCTGCGCGGCGAGCCCGAGTTCAGCAGGGGCTCGCTCAACCTGTGGCTCAGCGGGATCGTCGGCGTCGGGCTCGTGATCATCCTCGCGATGAGCGCCTCCCTGGCGGCGATGCTCACCTTCGCGATGATCAGCGCGTTCCTCACCGCGCCGGTCTTCGCCTGGTTGAACTTCAGCCTGGTGCGCGGCGAGGGCTCGCTCAGCCCCGGACTGCGCTACCTCTCGTACGCCGGCCTGGTCTACCTGGTGGGGTTCGCGGGCCTGTTCCTGCTCAACCACGTCGGCCTCCTCGGCTAGTCCGCCCACCCGTAGGGTGTGGGCCGTGCCGAGCCCGAGTCCCGACCCCCGTCGCGTCGTGGCCGTGGTGGTCACCTTCAACCGGCTCGGGCTGCTGCAGCGCCTGGTGGCGCGGCTGCGCGAGGTGCCCGAGGTCGACGAGGTGCTGGTCGTGGACAACGCCTCGACCGACGGCACGGGGGAGTGGCTGGCCGAGGCCGCCGCCGCGGAGGGCACCCTGCTGCTCGCCCGGACCCTCGAGCGCAACCTCGGTGGCGCGGGCGGCTTCCACGACGGCCTGGAGTGGGCGTGCGGGCGCGACGCCGACCTGGTCTGGCTGATGGACGACGACGGCCTGCCCGAGCCCGCGTGCCTGGCCCGGCTGCTGGCCGAGGACGACCTCGACTTCTGGGGGCCGCTGGTCGTCGACGAGGCCGACCCCGACCGGCTGGTCTTCCCGATCCGGCTGCCCGGCGGCACCCGGGTGGTGCACCGCCTCGCCGACGTCGAGCGCGCCGGCGGCCCGCGCGGTCGCCTCGACGACATCGTCATCCCCTTCAACGGGGTGCTGGTGACGCGCGAGCTGGTCGCGCGCATCGGACTCCCGCGCTCGGAGTTCTTCATCTGGGGCGACGACCACGAGTACCGCCTGCGCGCCGAGGCCGCCGGTGCCCGGATCGCCACCATCACCGGGGCCCGGGTGCACCACCCCTCCGTCGGCGAGCTCGGCACCCCGATGATGGGCGGGCGCACGACCTACAACCACAGCCCCAGCGAGCTCAAGGCCTACTGCATGGCCCGCAACAACACCGTGAACCTGCGCGACTACCGCGGCTGGGCGCACGTGGTGATGTTCTGGGCCAAGACGGTGTGGTTCTACCTGCTCACCCGCCGCGACCCGGGCCGCATCGTGCTGAGCGCCCGCGCCGCACGCGCCGGGCTGCGCGGCGACTTCACCGGCCACGAGAGGTTCCTGCGATGACCCCCACCGAGCCCATCCGCGAGACCACGGCGGTGGTGGTGGTGACCTACAACCGCGCCGCCCTGCTGGCCCCGATGCTCGAGGGCCTGGCCGCACTCGACCCTGCGCCGGAGCTCGTGGTGGTCGTCGACAACGCCAGCACCGACCACACCCCCGACGTGCTGGCCGCCTGCACCCTTCCCGGGCTGCAGGTCGTGCGGACGCAGGAGAACCTCGGCGGCGCCGGGGGCTTCCACCTCGGCACCCGCACGGCGTACGACGCCGGGGTGGACCGGATCTGGCTCATGGACGACGACGTGCTGCCCGCGCCGGACTGCCTGGGGGTCATGCTGGCCGCCGACGAGGACTGCCTGATGGCGGTGCGTGAGGACTCCCACGGACGACTGTGCGAGAAGGCCGCCACCCGCTTCGACCTGCGCAACCCGCTGGCGATCAAGCCCAAGACCGCGATGGTCGAGACCGACTGGGTCACCCGCTCCGCCATGCCGGAGCGGGTCGAGCTCGAGAACGTCGCCTTCGAGGGCTTCATGGTGCGGCGCCGGGTGCTGGAGCGGGTCGGGCTGCCGGACCCCTCCTACTTCATCTTCTACGACGACGTGGACTTCGCGGTCCGGGCGCGGCGGGCCGGGTTCCGGATCTGGGCCCTGCGCGACGCGGTGCTCGTGCGCCAGCTCGACTTCGACCAGCAGCACGACCTGGCCGGCTGGAAGGGGTTCTACATGTACCGCAACCTCTTCACGGTGCACCTGCGCTACGGCGAGAACGCGCTGGTGCGGCTCAAGCCCTGGCTGATCGTGCTGGCCGTGGTGCTCCTCAGCCCGTTGCGCGGGGGGCGTGCCGAGGCCGTCAACGTGATCCGCGCCATCGGCGCCGCGCGTGCGATGCGCCCGCTGCCTGCTTCATCCGTAGACTGACCCACCGTGCCAGCCCCTCACACTGATCCCGCCCCAGCCGACGACCAGGCCCCCGAGCAGGCTCCCGACCTCGTCGTCGTCGGTTCCGGCTTCTTCGGACTCACGATCGCGGAGCGCTGCGCCTCCGAGCTCGGACTGAAGGTCCTGGTGCTCGAGCGGCGCTACCACCTCGGTGGCAACGCCTACAGCGAGATCGACGACGAGACCGGCATCGAGGTGCACAAGTACGGCACCCACCTCTTCCACACCTCGAACAAGCGGGTGTGGGAGTACGTCAACCGGTTCACCGACTTCACCGGCTACCAGCACCGGGTCTTCGCCAAGTACCAGGGCCAGGTCTACTCCTTCCCGATGAACCTGGGTCTGATCAACCAGTTCTTCGGCAAGTCCCACAGCCCCGAAGAGGCCCGTGCCCTGATCGCCGAGCAGGCCAGCGAGATCGCCACCGAGGACGCCACGAACCTCGAGGAGAAGGCGATCAGCCTCATCGGGCGCCCGCTGTACGAGGCGTTCGTCAAGGGCTACACCGCCAAGCAGTGGCAGACCGACCCGACGCAGCTCAGCGCCGACATCATCACGCGGCTGCCGGTGCGCTACACCTTCGACAACCGCTACTTCAACGACACCTACGAGGGCCTGCCGGTCGACGGCTACACCGCGTGGCTGACCCGGATGGCCGAGCACCCGAACATCGAGGTGCGCACGGACACCGACTTCTTCGACGTGGCCGAGCAGTACAAGGGCGTCGTGCCGATCGTCTACACGGGCCCGGTCGACGAGTACTTCGGCAACGTCGAGGGGCACCTGTCGTGGCGCACCATCGACCTGGAGGCCGAGACGCTGGACGTCGACGACTTCCAGGGCACCGGGGTCGTCAACGCCAACGACCAGGACGTGCCGCACACGCGCGTGCTGGAGTTCAAGCACCTGCACCCCGAGCGGACCTACCTGCCGGGCAAGACGATCGTCGTGCACGAGTACTCCCGCTTCGCCGAGGAGGGCGACGAGCCCTACTACCCGGTCAACACCGCCGAGGACCGCGAGAAGCTCCTGAAGTACCGCGACCTGGCCAGGGCCGAGCCGATGGTGCTGTTCGGCGGCCGGCTGGGCACCTACAAGTACCTCGACATGCACATGGCGATCGGCTCGGCGCTCTCCATGTTCGACAACAAGCTCGTCCCGCACTTCCGCGACGGCGAGCCACTGACCAGCGGAGGAGTCGAAGGATGAGCACCACGAGCACCCGGCTGCTGCAGCGCCAGGTCCTGCCCGTCGACCGCGACCTCGACGTCCTGCCGCTGTACGTCGACCCGGAGCCGGCCGTCCTGGACGCCGACAAGTACGAGGTGGGCAGCAACCGCAACGCCCGCGAGCTGAACGTGGCCACGATGCGCCAGGGCGTGACCACCGGAGCGCAGCTGCACCCCGACCAGATCGTCTCGCGCACCGCGATGAGCATCCCCTCGGGCGACCGGCTCTCCTTCGGCACCTACTTCAACGCCTTCCCGGCCAGCTACTGGCGCCGCTGGAGCATCGTCACCTCGGTCCGGCTCACCGTCCGGGTCACCGGTCGGGGCGCGTCGGTGATCGTCTACAAGTCGATGGCCCGCGGCAACAGCCAGCGCGTGGAGACCGCCACCACCGGCTCCGAGTCGTCGGGCACGTTCGTCTTCGACCTCAGCCTCAAGCCCTTCGTGGACGGCGGCTGGTATTGGTACGACGTCGTCGCCGGCGACGACGAGGTCGTCGTCGAGTCCGCCGAGTGGACCGCCGAGGTCCCCGCGGACCGCCAGGCCCACGGCACCGTCGACCTCGTCATCACCACGATGAACCGCCCCGACTTCTGCGCCAAGCTGCTCCAGCAGGTCGGTGAGGACGACGCGCTGCGTCCCTACCTCGACTCGGTCATGGTGATGGAGCAGGGCACCGACAAGGTCGTCGACTCCCCGGAGCTGCCCGCCGCACGCGAGGCGCTGGGCGACCTGCTGCGCATCATCGAGCAGGGCAACCTCGGCGGCTCGGGCGGCTACGCCCGCGGCCAGCTCGAGTCGGTCCGCAAGGGCACCGCGACGTACGCGATGATGATGGACGACGACGTCGTCTGCGAGCCCGAGGGCATCATCCGGGCCATCACCTTCGGCGACCTGGCCCGGCGGCCCACGATCGTGGGCGGGCACATGTTCAACCTGTTCTCCCGCAGCCGCCTGCACAGCTTCGGCGAGGTCGTGCAGCCGTGGCGCTTCTGGTGGCAGTCGGCCCCCGGCGTCTTCGGCGACTGGGACTTCGCCTCGCGCAACCTGCGCTCGACCCGGTGGCTGCACCAGCGCATCGACGTCGACTTCAACGGCTGGTTCATGTGCCTGATCCCGCGCCTCGTGCTCGAGGACATCGGGCTCTCGCTGCCGGTCTTCATCAAGTGGGACGACTCCGAGTTCGGCCTGCGCGCCAAGGCCGCCGGCTACCCGACGGTGACCTTCCCCGGCGCCGCGGTCTGGCACGTCCCGTGGACCGACAAGAACGACGCGCTCGACTGGCAGGCCTACTTCCACGTGCGCAACCGCTTCGTCGCGGCGCTGCTGCACTCGCCGTACCCGCACGGCGGCCGGATGATCCGCGAGAGCCGCAACCACCAGATCGCCCACCTGGTCGCGATGCAGTACTCCACCGTCGAGATCCGCCACCAGGCGCTGCTCGACGTGCTCGAGGGGCCGCGGGCGCTGCACGCGCAGCTGGCGACGAAGCTGGCCGAGGTCAACGCGACCCGCAAGCAGTTCACCGACGCCCGGCTCCAGGCCGATCCCGACTCGTTCGCCCCGGTGCGTCGCTCCAAGCCGCCGCGCAAGGGCAAGGACGACTCCGCGGTGCCCGGGCGGATGGCCCTGCTGGTCAGTGCCGGCCTGATGCCGATCCGCCAGCTGAAGAAGCCGCGACCGCTCTCGCGCAGCAACCCGGAGGCGGAGGTCCGCGCGATGGACGCGAAGTGGTACCGCCTGGCCCGCTACGACTCCGCCGTGGTGTCGATGAACGACGGCTCCTCGGCCGCGCTGTACCAGCGAGACCCGGAGACGTTCCGCGAGCTGATGACCAAGACCCTGCAGCTGCACGAGCGCCTCAAGCGCGAGTGGCCGCGCCTGGTCGAGGAGTACCGCGCGGAGCTGGGCAACATCACCTCGCCCGAGGCGTGGGAGGAGACCTTCCGTCCCTGGACCGAGGACCGGGCGGACCTGGATGGCTGAGTCGAAGCGCCCGGACGAGGGCGCAGCGCAGGGGAGCGGGGAGATGGCGCGTCCGTCGAGCACCCACGTCGTCGACGCGCCGCTGGGCTCGCCGGCCGCGAGCCAGGGCCTGCTCGAGGTCTTCCGGCACCGCTACCTGCTCAAGCTGCTGGTCAAGCGGGAGATCAACGCCCGCTACTCCGGCTCGTTCCTGGGCATGATCTGGTCCTACATCAACCCGCTCAGCCAGTTCTTCATCTACCTGGTCGTCTTCGGGATGCTGCTCGACCGCAACCGCACCGAGAACTTCGCGATCCACATCTTCACCGGTCTCATCGTCGTGCACTTCTTCGTGGAGACCTTCAACGCCGGGACCCGCTCGATCGTGCGCAACAAGGCACTGATCCGGAAGATGTCGCTGCCCAAGGAGATGTTCCCGGTCGCGTCCATGATGGTCTCGCTCTACCACGTGGGGCCGCAGGTGGTGATCCTCGTGATCGCCTGCCTCCTCTACGGATGGGTGCCGAGCGTGGCCGGGATGCTGGCGTTCGTGCTGGCGCTGGGCATCGTGATGCTGCTGGGCACCGCGCTGGCGCTGCTCTTCAGCGTGGCCAACGTGTTCTTCCGCGACTTCTCCAGCGCGGTCTCCATCCTGACGAACTTCGTGCGCTTCGGCGTGCCGATGATCTACCCGTACACGCTGGTCGAGGAGCGGTTCAAGGGGTTCGCGCAGTACTACCTCTACAACCCGCTCGCCGAGGCGGTGCTGCTGGTCCAGCGGGCCTTCTGGGTGGGCACCACCGAGGACCCCGCGGCCACTGCCGCCACCGACCTGCCCGACCACCTCTACTCGCGCGGGGTGATCATGCTGGTGATCTCCGCGGTGATCCTGGTGATCGCCCAGCTGGTCTTCCGAGCCCTGGAGGACAAGATCCCGGAGCGGTTGAATTGAGCTACTCGCCCTCGACGTCCATCGTGGTGGAGAACGCCACGAAGTCCTTCACCCTGCGCTACCACCGCACCTTCAAGCAGGTGAGCGTGGCGAAGCTGCGCGGCCAGCAGGTCAGCGACACCTTCAAGGCCCTCGACGACGTCTCGTTCACCGTCGAGCAGGGCGAGTCGATCGGCCTGATGGGACTCAACGGCAGCGGCAAGTCCACGCTGCTCAAGCTCGTCAACGGGATCATGAAGCCCGACTCGGGCCGGGTCCTGACCCGCGGTCGGATCGCCGGGCTGATCGCGACCGGTGCCGGCTTCCACCCCCAGCTCACGGGGCGCGAGAACGTCTACCTCAACGCCGCGGTCTTCGGGATGAGCGAGCGGGAGACCAACCGCAAGCTCGACGAGATCATCGACTTCGCCAACATCGGCAAGCACCTGGACTCACCCGTCGGCAACTACTCCTCGGGCATGTTCGCCCGGCTGGGTTTCGCGGTCGCCATCAACGTCGACTGCGACATCTTCCTCGCCGACGAGGCGCTCGCGGTGGGGGACAAGCCCTTCAAGCGTAAGTGCATGGAGAAGATGGAGGAGGTCCGGGACTCCGGGGTGACGGTGTTCTACGTCAGCCACGCCGCGGGCTCGGTGCGTCGCATGTGCAACCGCGTGCTGGTCCTGGAGGAGGGTCGCCTCGGCTTCGACGGCGACGTCGACGAGGGCATCAAGTACGTCAAGTACGACTCCGACGACGAGGACAAGGACGACGACGAGCTCGGCGCCGACATCTGAGCGAGCTCCACCGCACCGCGAACGGCCCCCAGGCAGCACGCCTGGGGGCCGTTCTGCGTCCCTGGACGACTCCGAGACTTGACTTTTCTCGACTTCATCGGCGTGTCGACTGGAAATTACACGCTTGTAGTTACTCACGAACCCTTTCGGGGCCCCTGTGACTCATGTGAAAGTTGCGCACTGTGTGAACTTCCCCGCGCACCGTGAAGGACCCTCGTATGCCCCCCAGCAGGTCTCGTTTCGTCTCCGGCTGCCAGCAGCTGCTGGCGCTCGGAGCCGTCGTCGCCGTGCTCGCGCCCGCCGCCAGCGTCATCAGCCTGGACGTCGTGAAGCGCCCTGTCGTCGACACCACGAGCAGCGACCACAGTGCCCTGGCGGCGTACGTCCGCACGGCGCAGAAGACCTCGACCGTGCCGACCCGGCCGGTCGAGGCCGTCGTCGACGAGCACGTGCTGACCTCGCCCTCGGGAGCGACCACCGCCCGCACCCTGCGCAGCGGGGGCGTGGCCACCCTGACCAGCCGGCCCGAGCCGGTCACCGGCTACGGCGCTGTCGGCGTCACCTGGGAGCCCGGCGCCGCGGTGCCCGACGAGGAGCTCGCCTTCGAGGTGCGCACCCGCACCGACGGTGCGTGGAGCACCTGGGCGGAGCTGGAGTACCACGACGACCACGCCCCCGACCCCGACTCCGCCGAGGGGCGCGCCTCGCGGCCGGGCACCGAGCCGATGATGCTGGGCGAGGTCGACGACGTCCAGGTGCGCACCACCGACACGGCGGGGCGGCTGCCCGCCGACATGCGGATGGCCGTGATCGACCCCGGCACGCCCGACGCCACGGCGCAGGAGCGCGCCGCGCTCGACACCTCGACCCTGGCGCGTGCCGTCGCGGCCGGCGCCACGGACCCGACCTCCACGGACCCGGCTTCCACGGACCCGGCCACCGAGGACCCGGCTGCTGCGGACGGCACGCTGGTCCTCCGGGCCGGGGAGGTCACCCCTGAGCCCGTCATCTACTCCCGCGCCCAGTGGGGCGCCGACGAGTCGCTGCGCCGCGGCTCGACGCCCAGCTACCACGAGGTGCACGCAGGCTTCGTGCACCACACGGTGAACGCGAACGACTACACCAAGGACCAGGTCCCGGCGATGCTGCGCAGCATCTACGCCTACCACACCAAGTCCCGGGGCTGGTCCGACGTCGGCTACAACTACCTGGTCGACCGCTTCGGCCGGATCTGGGAGGGTCGCTACGGCGGCATCGACCGCCCGGTCGTCGGCGCCCACACGCTGGGCTACAACGAGTACTCCTTCGCCATGTCGGCCATCGGCAACTTCGAGACCGTCCGCCCCTCCGAGGCCGTGGTCCAGGCCTACGGCGCGCTCTTCGCGTGGAAGCTGTCCCTGCACGGCGTGGATGCCGGCTCGATGTCCCAGCCCGTCGGCAAGCGCGCGTTCCCGGCCGTCAACGGCCACCGCGACGCCGGCTCCACCGCCTGCCCGGGGCAGTTCCTCTACCAGCGGCTCGGCGACATCCGCGGGCTCGCCGACTCCGCCCAGGCCGACTTCGGAGGGCGCCAGCTGCCCGCCGACCTCGTCGACACCCCGCACCCCGACCTGCTGGCCCGTCGTGCCTCCGACGGGCGCGTCTTCGTCATCCCGACCGGGGGGTTGAGCCGGGTGCGCAAGCCGGTGGCCGTCTCCTCCGGGTGGTCGCGCTACGACTCGGTGCTGCTCTCCGACGACGTCACCGGCGACGGTCACCCCGACGCGCTGGGCGTGGCGGCCTCCGGCGCGGTCGACGTGCGTCCGGGCCGGGGCGACGGCTTCGACGACACCTCGCGCACCGCGACGGCCACCGAGGGGCGTGACCTGGTCACCGCCGTCGGCGACGTCGACGGCGACGGCCGGCCCGACCTCGTCGGGCGCGACGGGGACCGCCTCGAGATCCTCGCCGGGCGCGGCGACGGACGCTTCCGCTCCGCAGCCGTCGGTGGCGGCTGGGGCGGGTACGACGCACTGGCGGGCAGCGGCGACCTCGACGGGGACGGGCACGCCGACCTGGTCGCGCGCCGCACCGACGGCTCCCTGTGGTGGCACCGCGGTTCCGCCGACGGCTTCGGCCCCGCGCTGGTGCTCGAGGGTGCCGGCAACGGGAAGGGCTGGGACGTCCTGAGCGGCCTCGGCGACTGGAACGGCGACGGTCACGCCGACCTCTTCGTACGGCGTGCGGGCGGGCACGGGTTCGTGCTGCCCGGCCGCGGCGACGGCACCGTCGGGCACCCCCTGGGCCCCATCAAGCGGCTCAAGGGCCGCGCCGGGCTCACCGCGGGCGCGGACGTGACCGGCGACGGGGTCCCGGACCTGGTCTTCCTCAAGGGCGACCAGCTGATGCGCCTGGCCGGGACCGGCAAGGTCGAGACCCGGGCGCCCATCGACTCCGGGGTCCGGATCCGGGCCGTCGACCTGCTCGTCAACGCCGGCGACTGGGACGGCGACGGCCACGGCGACCTCGTGCTGCGCAAGCGCAAGAACGGCAAGCTCAAGATGCGCCCGGGCGACGGTGCCGGCGGCTTCGGCAAGGCGGTCCTCCTGGCCCGCGGCCTCGGCGACGTCCGGCTCCTCGAGGCCGTCGGCGACGTGACGGGCGACGGCAGGCCGGACCTGATGGGCCAGCCCGCCGGCGGATCGATGCGGATCTACCCCGGACAGGGCGCGGGCCTGCTCGGACCCGGCTACGTGGCGCACAGCGCGATCGGCGCCACCCGCCAGGTCGGCGTCGGTCTCTGGGACGGTGACGGCGCCCCGGACAGCATGTTCCGCCAGGGTGACGGGCTCGTGGCCTACCCGGGCAACGGCCCCGGCGGCCTCACCGACCCGCGCCGCATCGACCTCGACCTGGGCCGCTACGACCTGGTGACCGGCATCGGCGACGCCGACCTCAAGGGACGGGCCGACCTGGTGCTGCGCGAGCGCGCGACCGGCTACCTGTGGCTGCTGGGGGGCAAGGGCAACGGCTTCAAGGCACCCCGCTTCCTCGCCGAGGGGGCGGAGGTCTACGACCTGGTCGACTGATCCCTGTCCGTGACGCGCTCGTCGACCGCGGTCGACTCGAGCAGCGTCCGGTCGGGGTGGGCGACCAGCACCAGCGAGCCGCCGCGTGCGAGCGGCTCCGCGAAGGTGGCGACATCCGGTGGGGAAGCCGGGTTCGCCGCCGACAGGAGGCGGCCGCCGTCGGAGACGAGAGTCCCGGCGGCGGCCGCGCTCCACAGCGCGGCGTGGGTGCGCGGGCCGCCCGGGGCTCGCAGGGCCACGTCCTCGGCCGTCGGCGGGTCCCACGCGGTGAACGCGTCGGGCTGGCCCCAGATCTCGACCCCGACGTCGTGGACGCCCCCGGGCAGCGGGTCGCGGAAGCGCACCCCCATCGGCAGCAGCGAGCAGGCCAGCACCGGGATCTCCTCGGCCCGCCCCGCGTGCGCCTCGACCGTGGCCGGGCCGCAGACGACGACGTCGGCACCCGAGGCGCCGTCGGGTCCCACGACCACCAGGCCGACGCTCCAGGCGGCCCCGAGCACGACCGGACCGAGCCAGTGCGCCGGCAGGTCGAGGCACAAGGTGTCCCCGCGCTCCAGGTCGTGCTCCTCGACCAGCAGCGAGGCGGCCTTGGCCACCCAGTTCGCGTACGTCGTCACCGACAGCTCGGTGCGCTCCCCGCTCTCGTGGTCGTAGAAGGTCACCAGGGGGCGGCCCGGGTCACGGGAGAGCTCACGGCGCAGCAGGTCGGCGAAGGTCGTCACGCCCCGACCCTAGGACCTCGGGTGCACGGGGCCCGGGCGGGTCCCTAGGGTGTCGACCATGACGAGCCCCGCGCCCATCGACTCCTTCTGGGCCGTCGTGCCCGCCGGCGGTGCCGGCACCCGCCTGTGGCCGCTGAGCCGGGCCTCGGCGCCCAAGTTCCTGCACGACCTGCGCGGCAGCGGGCGCACCCTGATCCAGGAGACCTACGACCGGTTGGCGCCGCTCGCACCCGGGCGGATGGTGGTCGTCACCGGGGCCGCCCACCAGGAGGCGGTCGCGCGCCAGCTGGACCAGCTGCCGCCCGAGGCGATCCTCGCCGAGCCCTCGGCCCGCGACTCGATGGCCGCGATCGGACTGGCCGCCGCGCTGGTCGAGCGCGCCGACCCGGACGCGGTGATGGGCTCGTTCGCCGCCGACCACGTGATCCTCGACGACGAGGGCTTCACCGCCGCCGTGCGCACCGCGGTCGAGGTCGCCCGGGACGGTTGGCTGGTGACGCTCGGGGTGGAGCCGACCTTCGCCTCGTCGGCCTTCGGCTACATCCGCTCGGGGGACCGGCTCGAGGACCACGCCGGCGCCTGGCGGGTCGCGGAGTTCGTCGAGAAGCCTTCGGTGGAGGTCGCCGAGGGCTACCTGGCCGCGGGCGGTTACCGCTGGAACGCCGGCATGTTCGTGGCCCGCCCCGGGGTCCTGCTCGACCTGCTGGCCGAGACCGACCCCGCGTTCGCCGCGGCCCTGCGCGAGCTGGCCGCCGACGGGTCCCGCCTCGACGAGGTCTGGCCGCAGCTGCCGCGGATCGCGGTCGACCACGCCGTCGCCGAGCCCGCGGCGACCGCAGGTCGGGTGGCCGTGGTCCCGGCCTCGTTCGACTGGGAGGACGTCGGCGACTTCGACTCCCTGGCCGGTCTCCTGGCCCGCGAGGGGGAGTCCGTCACGGTGCTCGGCGACGCCGACGTGCGCGTGGTCGACGCCAGCGGTCTGGTGGTGGCCGGGGGACGCACCATCGCGGTCGTCGGCCTCGACGACGTCGTGGTGGTGGACACCCCCGACGCGCTGCTGGTCACCACCCGGGCGCGAGCCCAGGACGTCAAGGCCGTGGTCGCGGCCCTGAAGGAGTCCGGTCGTGGCGACCTGACCTGAGGGTCAGAGCAGCGTGTTGGGCTCGGGGCTGTCCTGCTGCGGGTACTGGTCCATGAAGTCCTGCAGGGCCGCCCCGCTGGCCTCGGAGCAGTACTGGAAGGCGCCGACCTGCTTCGCGGTGTCGGTCTCGCCGGCGCCGCCCGCGGACCAGTGCGTCATCGCGACGTGCTGGCCCTCCGGGAAGGCCTCGCCGTCGTCGGAGGTCCACGGCGCGGCGATGAAGGCCAGGCGTCGGTTGGAGTCGTCGGAGAACTTCCCGGCGATGCCGCGCAGCTCGGCCACGGCGTCGTCGTCCTCGGCGATCGTCTCGTCGTACCAGAGCACGGTGAAGCCGTGCTCGAGGTTGTGGACGAGAGCCTCGAGCTCGGGCCGGTCGTCAGCGGTGTAGAACTCGCGGGCACCCGACACCGGGGCGACACCTGCGACGTTCCAGTGCGGTCCGAAGGCCGGGGGAGCGGTGTCGTAGGTGACCTGCTGCTCCTGCGGCACGTGGTTGCCGCTGTCGGCGGCCGGCTCGGTGGTGATCTCGCCGCACACGTCCGCCGCGGCCCCGATCTCCGAGAGGTCCAGGGAGCTGTACTTGCTGGTGGCCATCCGGTCGCTCACGATCCCGTAGACGGGGACGGCGATCAGCGCGGCGGCGATCACGCCGCTCACGGCGACGATCGTGTAGCCGCGGCGCTTGTCGGCGCCCTTCTGCTGCTTGCGGATCGCGTCGATCTTGGCCTGACGGTCGGACTTGGCGGGCTTGGCCACGGTTCGGCTGTCCTCGGTGTCTCGGGGATGGTCTCGGAGGGGCTTGCGGGAGTCTACGGAGTGGACGGTCGCATCCGGGCAACGACCGCGGATCCCGGCTCGACAGGGGTGCAGACCCAACCGTGCGCGAAGGCCAGCGGGTCCAGCAGCGGCCTCACCCGCGCGGCGTCGTCGGGAGCCGCGCGGACGACCAGCACACCCTCCTCGACGGAGCCGGTGGCCCGGTCGCAGGTCGCGGCGGCCACCGCCGCGAGCAGCTCCTCGGGCGGGACCGGGGCCCCGAACGGGGCCTGGTCGCGCGCCGCGCCGCGCAGGGCGCGCACGACGGCCTCGCGGGCGCCGTACCCGAAGAGGTCGCCGCCCTCGGCCCGCACGAGCGCCGTCGCTCCGGGGCCCGGTTCGTCGGCGGGCAGGACCAGGTCGGCGCGACCGCGCAGGACGGCGAACGGACGCCCGCCGAGCTTGCCCTGGGCGAGCTCGGCGGCCCCCGCTATCTCGTCGGCGACCGCTGGGGCGGTGACCGCCAGCTCGTTGCCGTGGGCGTCGACGCGGCCCGCGAAGCTCTCGGCCACCGTGAGCCCGGCGGCGCCGATCGCGATGTCGGTCTGACCCTCGCGCCAGGCGCGTCCCGCGGTGTCGGTGACGACCACCCCGACCACCCGGCCGGTCAGCGCGTGCAGCCGCTCGCGCAGCCGGCGGGCGGAGGCGTCGGGGTCGAGCGGGAGCAGCACGATCGAGCCCAGCGCGACGTTCGAGGCGTCGATGCCTGCGGCCGCCATCGTCAGGCCGTGGTGCGTGCGCACGATCGTCGTGGGGCCGCGGCGGGCCACCACTCGCGCGGTCTCGGCGGCCAGCGCGCCGTCGCGGTCACCGGCGCGGACGCGGCCCTCGGACTTGCTGACGACCTTGCTGGTCACCACGACGACGTCGCCGTCGACCAGGTCGACCAGGCCCACCAGCACGGCCGCGAGGTCGGTCCCCTCGACGACCTCCGGGACGCCGTCGGGTGCGTGGACGGTGAGCGTCACCCGGTCACCAGGTCGAGCGCAGCGGCGGCCATCGCCGCGGTGGCGTCGGCCGAGGTCATCATCAGCGGCGCGGCCGCCGCGCGCAGACCCGCGGCCTCCAGCGCCGGCACCGCGTCGGCGTCCACGCTGTCGACGAGCCAGCCGTCGAGGACCCCGCCGCGCGAGCGGGCGCCGTAGTGCAGGCCGACGCCGGCGGCGCTGACCTCCACGCCGATCGAGGTGAGCAGCTGCTGGGCCATGCCGCGCACGTGCTGGCCGCCGACGATGGGGGAGAGCCCGACGACGGGGGCCGCCGTCGCGGCGAGGGCGTCACGCACCCCGGGCACGCCCAGGATGGTGCCGACCGACACGACCGGGTTCGACGGCGGCACGATCACCAGGTCGGCACCGCTGATGGCCTCGAGCACCCCCGGGGCCGGAGCGGCCTCGTCGAGGCCGACGCTCACGACCGTCTCGGCCGGCACCGCCGCTGCGAGCCGGATCCAGTACTCCTGGAAGTGCACGACCCGCTTGCCGCTCGGGGCGTCGGGGTCGGCCACGGCCACGTGGGTCTCGACACGGTCGTCGGTCATCGGCAGCAGCCGCACCCGCTCGCCGTACGTCGGGGTGAGCCAGCGCCGGCACAGGGCGGTGGTCACCTCGGAGAGCGGGTAGCCGGCCTCGAGCATCTGGGTGCGCACCAGGTGGGTGGCGACGTCTCGGTCGCCGAGGCCGAACCAGGTCGGCTCCACGCCGTACGCCGCGAGCTCCTCGCGCACGCTCCAGGTCTCGTCGCGCCGGCCCCAGCCGCGGCCGGGGTCGATCCCGTCGCCGAGGGTGTACATCACCGTGTCGAGGTCGGGGCAGACCTTCAGCCCGTGGACCCACAGGTCGTCGGCGGTGTTGGTGACGACGGTGATGACGGCGTCCGGCTCGACGCCGGGCAGTCGGCCGGTGTCGAGGGCGTGCAGGAGACCTTGCAGGAACCGGGCACCGCCGATCCCCCCGGACAGGACGGTGAGGGCGCGCATGGGGAGTACTGTGCCGCAGTCGTCCCCGAGGCGGGCCGGCCGGGCCGGGCCAGGGGTCCGAGGGGAGCCGGCCGGGCCCGGGTACCAGGGCGGGGACCGGGCGGCAATACCAGACTTTCGCTTGACTTCCGGTGTACGACAGGCATGTAATTCCCACAGTGTTCTTCGGGATTTCCACTGGGTCGAAAGGGCGTACGCCGTGAGAGAGCTGTTTCTCCTCGAATCGGACGCCACCGAGGCGGGCTGGCAGGATCGCGCCCTGTGCGCACAGACCGACCCCGAGGCGTTCTTCCCTGAGAAGGGTGGTTCGACCAGGGAGGCCAAGAGGGTCTGCCTGACCTGCGAGGTGCGCGACGAGTGCCTCGAGTCCGCGCTGATGAACGACGAGCGCTTCGGCATCTGGGGCGGTCTCTCCGAGAGGGAGCGCCGCAAGCTCAAGAAGCGCGCAGTCTGAGGGTGCCCCGCGCACCCTGGTGAGGGGGAACCCCGGTCGTCCGCGACCGGGGTCCCTTCGTTTCCGCAAGGCGGGTTCGAGGCTGCGGGCCGGGTCCCGATACTGTTGCCGATCGTGTCCGAGTCGGGTCGGGGGGCCGTGGTCGCCCTCGTGGTCAGTCACGACGGTGCGCGCTGGCTGCCCGTCGTGATCGAGGGGTTGCGCGCCCAGACCCGGGCGCCCGACCGGGTGGTCTGCGTCGACACCGGCAGCCGCGACGGGAGCGTGGAGCTCCTCGAGGAGGCGTTCGGCCCCGTGGTGCCGGCGCCGCCGACCACCGGGTACCCCGAGGCCGTGCGCCGAGGGCTCGCCGAGCTCGCGGGCCCCGATGCGCCCGAGTGGATCTGGTTGCTGCACGACGACTCCACCCCCGACGCCGGCGCGCTCGAGGCGCTGCTCGCCGCGGCCGAGGAGCACCCGGAGGCCGACGTCCTGGGTCCCAAGCTGCGCGAGTGGCCCTCGCTGCGGCGGCTCCTGGAGGTCGGCGTCACCATCTCCGGCACCGGTCGCCGCGAGACCGGTCTCGAGCGCGGCGAGTACGACCAGGGCCAGCACGACGACGTACGCCGCGTGCTCGCGGTCAACACCGCCGGCATGCTGGTGCGGCGCCGCGTGCTCGAGGCGCTCGGCGGCCTCGACGACCACCTGCCGGTCTTCGGCAACGACCTCGACCTCGGCTGGCGCGCCGCCGCCGCCGGCCACACCACGCTGGTGGTGCCGTCGGCAGTGGTCTTCCACGCCGAGGCCGCGACCCGGGGCCTGCGCCGCACCGCGCTGACCGGTCGCCACGTGCACTTCCAGCAGCGCCGCGCCGCGCTGTTCACCCTGATCGCCAATGCGCGCCCCCGGAGCCTGCCCCTCCAGGTCGTGCGACTGGTGCTCGGCACGTTCCTGCGCGTCCTCGGCTTCCTGCTGGTCCGCTCGGTCAGCGAGGCCCTCGACGAGCTGGCCGCGCTGTTCTCGCTGGCGGGGTCCACCGGTGAGCTGCGCCGGGCCCGTCGTGAGCGCGCGCAGCACACGCAGGCCCCGCCGCAGGAGGTCCGCCGGCTGCTCGCACCCCCGTGGCTGCCCTACCGGCACGGTCTCGACGCCGTGGGCGACGTGGCCTCCGCGATCACCGACCAGGCCTCCGACGTCGCCGAGCGGCGCCGCGCGGCGGCCGCTGCCCGTGACCCCGCGGCGTACGCCGCCTCCGGTGCGGCGGGCGCGCGTCGTGCGGTCGCCGAGGAGGACGAGGTCCCCGACGACACCTCGTTCGTGGCCCGCTTCCTCAGCGACCCGGTCGCGGTCACCGCGGCGCTGGTCGTGGTCCTCGCCGTGCTGGCCACCCGCGACGCCTTCGGCCAGGTCGTCGGAGGCGCCCTCGCCCCGGTGCCGGAGAGCGTCGGCGCCTGGTGGGGCCTGCACCTGGAGTCCTGGCACGCGCTGGGCCAGGGCACGCCCGTCCCCGCTCCCGCCTACCTGCTCCCGCTCACCCTGGTGGCGACCCTGCTCGGCGGCGGCCCCGGCGCGGCGGTGTCCGCCGTGCTCCTGCTCGCCGTCCCCGTGGCGCTGTGGGGCGCCTGGCGGTTCCTGCGCGTGACCGGTCGCCTGGCGGCCGTGCGTGGCGCGCCCCGCTGGCTCCTGCTGTGGGGCGCGGCCACCTATGCGCTCGTCCCGGTCACCAGCGGCGCCTGGGGCGGGGGACGGCTGGGCCCCGTGGTGACGACCGCGCTCCTGCCGTGGGCCGCGCACGCGGCGCTCGGCTTCGTCGACCCGGCCCCGGACCGCCGGTGGCGGGCCGCCTGGCGGGTCGGGCTGCTGCTCACGCTGCTCGTCGCGTTCACCCCGACGGCCTGGCTGGTCGCAGCCGCGATCGGGTCGGTCACGGTCCTGGTCACCTCCGTGCTGCTGCGCGGAGCGGCGCGCGACCGCTCCACCTGGTTGCCGCCGGTGGTCGCCCTGGCGGTGCCGCTGGTCCTGCTCGCCCCGTGGTGGGTCGGCTCGCTGCGCCACGATGCCGCCGAGGCGCTCCTGCTCGACCCCGGGCGCCTGCCCAGCGCGGCACCCGGCGGGCTCGACCTCCTGGCCGGCCGTCTCGACTCCTCCGGCGCGCCCTCGGTGGTGGGCCTGCTCCTGGTCGCGCTCGCGGTCCTCGCGCTGGTGCCCCGCACCACCCGGCTGCCGGTCCTGCTCACCTGGGGCGTCGCACTGCTCGCCGCCCTGACGACGCTGGCGCTCTCGTGGACCACCCTCGACCTCCCGACCGGCACCGCCGCGCCGGGGGTGGGTGCGCCGCTCGCCGTGCTCGTGGGCGCCCTCGTCGTCGCCGTCGTGCTCGGCGGAGTGGGGGCCCGCGCGTCGGGGGAGACCCGCGACCGGACGGCGCGCAGCTCGACGCTGTCGCGCGCGGCGCTGGTCGTCCTGTCGGTCGTGGCCGCGCTGGTGCCGGTGGTGGGCCTGGGCTGGGGCGTGCTCACCGACCACGGCCTCGGCGGCGACCCCGGCTCGGGGGTCCCGGCCTACATGGTCCAGAGCTCCGAGCTCGGACCTGAGCACGGCATCCTCGTGCTGGGCGGGGAGGTGGCGACGGGGCTGGAGTACACGGTGCGCCGGGGTGACGGCACCACCGTGGGCGAGGACGAGGTGCTCGCGCTGAGCGGTGAGGACGCCGACCTCACCGCCACCGTCCGCGACCTGGTCTCGGCCCCGACCCCCGCCACCGTCGACCGGCTCGGCTCGCTCGGCATCGAGTACGTCGTCCTGCCCGCGCCCGCGGACGGCGACGTGGCGGCCCGGCTCGACGCCACGGGCGGGCTGGTGCAGGCCTCCGCCGCCGATCGCGACACCCGGGCCTGGCAGGTCGGCAAGGACCTCTCGACCGAGGCGCTCGGCGGTGGCACCTCGGCGGTGCACGTCGTGGCGCTCGTCGTGCAGGGCCTGGGGCTGATCCTCGTGCTCGTGCTCTGCGCGCCCACCCGTGAGCGCAGGAGGACCGCATGAGCCAGCACCCGCCCGAGCAGCACCCCTCCGACGAGCGCCGAGCGGCACGGCGGCGCACGGCCGCGACCCCCGGGCGGCGCGTCGACCGGATGCTGCTCGCAGCGGTGCTGGTGCCGCTCCTGACCGTGGGAGCGGTCCTGCTCGCCGACCTCGAGGTCGCGCCACGCGCGTCGGAGCAGGCGCCGGCCGAGAGCGACCTGGGGCGCAGCACCGTCGTGTGCCCCTCCGCGAGCCAGGACGGTCGGCTGCTGGTGGCCAGCGGGACCGGCGCCACGGGCGCCGTGACCCTCGGCACCGGTGGTGACACCGAGGACCTCCCGCTCGCCCGCCGCGCGGCCGGCGTCGTCGAGGCGGGTGTCGACGGCGTCCAGGTGATCACCGGCGTGGACGACCTCGCGCCCGGGCTCGTGGCCGCGCGCACGTCCGGTCCGGGCCTGCGAGCCGTCGCCTGTGCGGCGACCAGCTCGGACCAGTGGTTCACCGGGGTCGGGGCCGGCGCGGAGCACACCTCCGTGCTCGAGCTGACCAACCCCGACGCCGGTCCGGCGACGGTCGACGTCCTCGTGCACGGTCAGTCGGGTCCGGTGGCCGCCGACGGCCTGCGCGGCGTCTCGGTGCCCGGCGGCGGCACCGTCCGCCTGCGACTGGGCAGCGAGATCCCCAAGCGCGAGGAGCTGGCCCTGCAGGTGACCACCGACCGGGGCCGGGTCGCCGCGGTGGTCGTGGACGCGTTCGTGCCGATCGGTCGCGGCGTCCCCACGAAGGAGTACCTGCCCGGCCAGGCCGAGCCGGCCGGGACCAACGTGCTGATGGGCCTGCCCGCCGGCAGCGGGGAGCGCACGGTCGTCGTCGCCAACGGCAGCGAGGACGTGGCCCGGGTCCGCCTCGAGCTGGTCACGGCGCGCTCGGTCTTCGCCCCCTCGGACGTCGAGGAGGTCACGATCGACCCGGGCAGCGTCAAGCGGCTCTCGATCGCAGGCCTCCTGAGGTCGGAGGCCGCCTCGGACGCGCTGGGCCTGCGCGTGGTCAGCAGCCGACCCGTCACCGCGACCTTCCGGGCGCGCACCGGCGCCGACCTGGTCGAGTCGGTCCCGGGGGGGCGGGTGAGCACCACGACGCTCCTCCTGGCCCCGACCGGCGCCAAGCAGCTGCTGCTCGCCGACGCCGACGCGGTCGGCGTGGTCCGGGTCGAGGCCCGGACGGTCGACGGGAAGCGGCTGCTGCGCCGCAAGGTCGAGATCACCCCCGAGGTCGGCCTGCAGGTCGAGCTGCCCGACGGGGCCCAGGTCGTGGAGGTGCGTCCCGAGGGCGTCTCGCTCGTCGGGTCGGTCCTGGTCGACACCGACGGCGGCGCCGCGGTGCTGCCGCTGCGCGAGCTGGTGCGCACCGACCTCGTCCCCGCGGTGCGCCCCGGTCGACCCTGAGTCAGACCTCGGGGTCGTAGCGCGGATCCACGTCGGCGGGGTCGATGCCCAGCAGCTCGGCGACCTGCTCGACCAGCACGGTCAGGACCAGGGCGTGCAGGTCCGACCGCGTCTCGCAGCGGTGCTCGATCGGTCGACGGAACACCACCAGCCGGGACGGTCGGGTGCCGCTGCCACGCACCAGCGCGGCCAGCGGCACGCTGTCGGGCGTCCAGTCGTCGGGCACCAGCGGGGTGTCCTCGACCGCGAACTCGACCAGGCCGAGCCGGTCGGACCAGCGGTCCTCCAGGTCGGTGACCAGCCCCAGGACCAGGTCGTCGAACCGTTCCCGGCGGGTGCGCACGGCCACCGTGCCCGGCACCGCGGGGAGGACGGCGGGCCCCCGGGGGCCACGTCCGCGCCGGTCGCGCCTGCGGCCGCGGGCCGAGGGGAGGTCGGGCATGCCGCGAGCCTAGTCGCCGGGGCCGGTGGTGCGGGGTACCGTCTGCCGCGTGAGTCCCGTCCGCCGCTGTTCCCGCACCGCGTGCGGCCGGTCTGCGGTGATGACGTTGACCTACGTCTACGCCGACCAGACGGCCGTGCTCGGCCCCCTGGCCACCTACGCCGAACCGCACGCCTACGACCTCTGCGAGACCCACAGCGAACGACTGTCGGCCCCACGGGGGTGGGACGTCCTGCGCCTGGCCCAGCCGGCGCCGCCCGGACCCACCAACGACGACCTCCTGGCCCTGGCCGACGCGGTGCGCGAGGCCGGCCGACCGGCTCCCGTGCAGCGCTCGCTGCCGGAGGAGGAGACCGGCCGCGAGACGACCCGACGGGGCCATCTGCGGGTGCTCAGCACCGACCACTAGGGTTCGAGGCATGGCCGACACCCTGAGTGCCGACAACGTCCACGCGGTCTTCAAGGCCTACGACGTGCGCGGGATCGCCCCCGACCAGATCGACGAGACGCTGGCGCGCGCCACGGGACGGGCCTACGTCCAGGTGCTGGGCGTCGAGACCGTCGTGGTGGGCCACGACATGCGGCCGAGCTCGCCGGGCCTGGCCGGCGCCTTCGCCGACGGGGCCACCGAGGCGGGCGCCGACGTGGTGATGATCGGGCTGGCCTCGACCGACCAGCTCTACTTCGCCTCCGGGTACCTCGGCCACGCCGGCGTGATGTTCACCGCCAGCCACAACCCCGCGCAGTACAACGGCATCAAGATGTGCCGCGCCCACGCCGTGCCCGTCGGGGCCGACAGCGGGCTCGCCGAGATCCGCGACCTCGTCGTCTCGGGAGACTTCCGCACCGGCGCCCGCACCGGCAGCGTGAGCAACCACGACGTCCTCGAGGCCTACGCCGCGCACCTGCTCACCCTCGCCCCCGTGGTCGGTCGACGGCTCACGGTCGTCGTCGACGCCGGCAACGGGATGGCCGGCCACACCGCCCCGGCCGTCTTCGGCCGGCTCGGCGAGGAGGTCGCCGAGGTCGTGCCGATGTACTTCGAGCTCGACGGGACCTTCCCGAACCACGACGCGAACCCGATCGACGCCTCGACGCTGGTCGACCTGCAGGCGCGGGTGCTGGCGGAGAAGGCCGACGTGGGGCTGGCCTTCGACGGCGACGCCGACCGCTGCTTCCTGGTCGACGAGCGCGGCCGGGGCGTCTCGCCGTCCACGCTCACCGCGCTGATCGCGGCCAGGGAGCTGGCCAAGCACCCCGGTGCGGCGGTCATCCACAACCTGATCACCAGCCGGGCGGTGCCGGAGATCGTCGAGGAGCTCGGGGGCACGCCGGTGCGCACCCGGGTGGGCCACTCCTACATCAAGGCCACCATGGCCGAGACCGACGCCGTCTTCGGCGGGGAGCACAGCGGTCACTTCTACTTCCGCGACTTCTGGCGCGCCGACTCGGGCATGCTCGCCGCGCTGCACGCCCTGGCCGCGCTGGCCGAGACCGACGTCCCGCTCTCGCAGCTGCTCGCGGAGTACGAGCGGTACCCGCTCAGCGGCGAGATCAACTCCGAGGTCGCCGACCAGGCGGCGGTCATCGCCGACATCGAGACGCGCTACGCCGATCGCGAGGGCGTACGCACCGACCGCCTCGACGGGCTCAGCGTGCTGCACGCAGACTGGGCCTTCAACGTGCGCGGCTCCAACACCGAGCCGCTGCTGCGACTCAACGCCGAGGGGAAGGACGAGCAGACCATGACGACCGTGCGCGACGAGGTGCTCAGCATGATCCGGGGAACCCGATGAGCGGCCTGGGCCTCGACCCGGCCCTGCTCGACATCATCGTGTGCCCCGACTGCCACGGCGAGCTGGCCGAGGCCGGCGCCGACGCCGCCCCGGAGCTCGTGTGCGGCCGTTGCGGACTGGCCTACCCGGTGCGGGACGGCATCCCGGTGCTGCTGGTCGACGAGGCCCGCAGGCCGTGACCTGGTTCGACGAGTCCCGGCTCGACGACGAGGTCGCGCTCGAGCGCTTCGACCTCCGCCTGCGCACGCTCGCCGAGTCCGGCTCGCGGGTGCGCCGCGAGGCCGGCGACGCCGCGCCCGCGATGGAGGAGGCCGTGCTCCGCGCCCAGGACCTGCCCCGGCCGCGGGCCGTGATCGCCGCCGGTCCGGACTCGAGGTTGCTGCGAGCGGTGCTCGAGCCCTGGTGCCCGGTGCCGTTCGTCGCCTGGCCGGGCCACGCCCTGCCCGGCTGGGCCGGGAGCCTGGACCTCGTCGCAGTCCTCGCCCCGGACGGCGGCGACACCAGCACCGCGTCGGCGGTGGCCGAGGCCGTGCGCCGCGGCTGCCAGGTCGTGGTGGCCTGCCCGCCGGGCTCGATGGTCGCCCAGCACGCCGAGGGGCGCTGGAGCACGATCCTGCCGACGACCACGCGGGACCCGCTGGCCACCGCGGTCGTGATGCTCTCCTACCTCGAGCAGGTGCGGCTGGGGCCGCGGGCCGCCCCGGGGACGGTGGCCGACGCGCTCGATGCGGTCGCCCTGTCCTGCGCCCCGCGCCGCGACCTCGCGGTCAACCCGGCCAAGACCCTCGCGATCGCGCTCGCCGACGCCAACCCGCTCGTCTGGGGTGGCAGCGTGCTGGCCGCCCGTGCGGCCCGCCGGGTCGCGGAGTCGATCCGCCGCTCCAGCGGCCGGACCGCCCTCGCGGGCGAGGTGGACCAGCTGCTCCCCGTGCTCGAGGCGGCCCGCCCCCGCGACGTCTTCGACGACCCCTTCTCCGACGGCGGGGGAGAGAGACGACCGGTGCTGGTCGTCCTCGACGACGGTGTGGACGACCCGTGGGTGCGTGAGCAGCGCCAGCTGCTCGAGGCCACCGCCGCCGAGCGGGGCGTGCGCGTCGAGACCCTGACCTCCGAGCACGGTGACGAGGTCGCCCGCTACGCCTCGCTCCTGCTCTCCGGCACCTACGCGGCGGCGTACCTGAGCCTCGGCCTCGTCGACGACTGAGGTTTGGGCCCACCCCCGCAGCGGGTAGGACCACCGGATGGCCTCCCCAAGAGACCCGTGGTTCGACAACGCCAAGATGGCGCTGGTGACGCTCGTGGTGCTGGGCCACTCGTGGGTGCTGCTGCCCGACACCGCGCGGGTCGAGCACGCCTACGACTTCCTGTACGCCTGGCACGTGCCGGCCTTCGTGCTGGTCACCGGCTACCTCTCCCGCTCGTTCAGCTACAGCCGGGCCCGGCTGTGGAACCTGGTGCGTACCGTCGCGGTGCCCTACGTGCTCTTCGAGGCCGGGATCGCGATGTTCCGGATCCAGGTCGGGGGCGAGCAACTGGAGGACCTGTGGCGCGACCCGCACTGGCCGATGTGGTTCCTGTCGGCCCTCTTCTTCTGGCGGCTGCTGACCCCGGTCTTCCGCGACCTGTGGGGCGGCCTGGCGCTGGCGGTCGCGATCAGCCTCGTCGCGGGCCTCTACGCCGGCGACACCCTCGACGTCGCCCGGGTGCTGGGCCTGCTGCCCTTCTTCGTGCTGGGGCTCAAGGCGACGCCGGAGCGTCTCGAGCTGCTGCGGGCCACCTGGGTCCGGGTGGTCTCGGTGCTCGTGCTCGTCGCGATCTTCTGGGTCACCGCCCGGACCGACCAGTGGGCGGCGACCGAGTGGCTGTACTACCGGGCGCGCTACGACGAGCTCGACGTCAGCGACTCGCGGGCGTTCCTGACCCGCGCGAGCCTGCTGGTCCTCGGCACCCTCGGCGCCATGGCCTTCCTCGCCCTGGTGCCCCGGGTCCAGGGCTGGTTCGCCCGGATGGGAGGCGCCACGCTGGTCGTCTACCTCTTCCACGGCTTCGCCATCAAGGGCGCCGGGTACGCCGGCTGGGGTGACGTCACCGATGCCCACCCCGTCGCCGGGTTCGTGGTCACCAGCCTGCTCGCGGTCGGGCTGGCGCTGCTGCTGGCCAGCCCGCCGGTGGCGCGGGTGCTCACCCACGTCGTCGACCCCCTGGGGTTCGCCGGCCGCAGGGTCGGCGACGCGGCCGAGGTCGCCGTCGCCTCCCAGCGCGTCGACGAGCACGCGCAGCAGGTCGAGCACCTCGTCGCGGCCCAGGACACCGACCAGGCCGCACCCGTGGCTGCGCCGGCGGCGCGTGGGTAGGCTTCGCGCCGTGCCGACGACCCCGATGACCGCGTCCTCGCTCCTCCTCCCGGGGGGCCCGCGATGAGTGGCGGCCTCTTCGCGCTGCTCGACGACGTGGCGGCCCTGGCCAGGCTGGCAGCGGCCTCGGTCGACGACGTGGGTGCCGCGGCCGGCCGGGCGAGCATGAAGGCCGCGGGGGTCGTCGTCGACGACACCGCCGTCACCCCGCAGTACGTCCAGGGCGTCGCCGCCCAGCGCGAGCTGCCGATGATCCGCAAGATCGCGATCGGCTCGCTGCGCAACAAGCTGCTCATCATCCTGCCGGCAGCACTGCTGCTCTCGCAGTTCCTGCCGTGGCTGCTCACCCCGATCCTGATGCTGGGCGGGACCTACCTCTGCTACGAGGGTGCGGAGAAGATCTGGGAGAAGCTCAGCGGCCACCACAGCGAGCCGCCCGACGCGCAGGCGGGCGGCGACCCGGTCGAGACCGAGAAGAAGATGGTGAGCGGGGCGATCCGCACCGACCTGATCCTCTCGGCCGAGATCATGGTGATCAGCCTCAACGAGGTCGCCGACGAGCCGTTCCTGTCGCGGGCGATCATCCTGGCCGTCGTCGGGGTCGGCATCACGGTGCTCGTGTACGGCGTCGTGGCCCTGATCGTGAAGGTCGACGACATCGGGCTGAGCCTCGCTCAGCGCACCTCCACCGCCGCCCAGCGGATCGGGCACGCCATGGTGGCCGCGATGCCGCGGCTGCTGAGCGTCATCAGCGTCATCGGCACGGCGGCGATGCTGTGGGTGGGCGGGCACATCCTGCTCGTCGGCGTCGACGAGCTGGGCTGGCACGCGCTCTACGACCTCGTGCACCACCTCGAGGAGGACGTGACGGGCGCCGGCGGCGCGGTCGCCGCCTGGCTGGTCAACACCACCGCCTCGGCGCTGCTGGGCCTGCTGGTGGGAGCCGTGGTCGTCGCCCTCGCCCACCTGCGCCCGCGGCGGTCCGCCTCCGCGAATTCCTGAATCCTCGCAGGAGCGACCTACGCTGGAATCCGTCCGCGTGGGAGATCCCGACGATGCGCAGATGCGCGACGCAGACGTTGCACCACCTGTCTGAGGAGACTGACGATGGACTTCAAGGTTGCCGACCTGACCCTGGCCGACTACGGCCGCACCGAGATCACGCTGGCCGAGCACGAGATGCCCGGCCTGATGGCGATGCGTGAGCGCTACGGCGCCGACAAGCCGCTCGCCGGCGCCCGCATCGCCGGGTCGCTGCACATGACGATCCAGACGGCGGTGCTCATCGAGACCCTCGTCGCCCTGGGCGCCGAGGTCCGCTGGGCCTCGTGCAACATCTTCTCCACCCAGGACCACGCGGCCGCAGCGATCGTCGTCGGTCCCGAGGGCACCCCCGAGGACCCCCAGGGCGTCCCGGTCTTCGCCTGGAAGGGCGAGAGCCTCGAGGAGTACTGGTGGTGCACCCAGCAGATCCTCGACTGGCCCGCCGACACGTTCGCCAACATGATCCTCGACGACGGTGGCGACGCCACCATGCTGGTGCACCTGGGCACCGAGGCGGAGAAGTCGGGCCAGGCGCCCGACCCGGCCACGGCCAAGAGCACCGAGCAGCGCGTCGTCTTCGAGGTCCTGCAGGCCTCGCTGGCCGCCAGCAGCGACCGGTTCACCAAGATCGGCAACGAGATCCGCGGCGTGACCGAGGAGACCACCACCGGTGTGCTGCGTCTCTACGACATGATGCGCGAGGGCTCGTTGCTCTTCCCGGCGATCAACGTCAACGACTCGGTGACCAAGTCGAAGTTCGACAACAAGTACGGCTGCCGCCACAGCCTCATCGACGGCATCAACCGCGCCACCGACGTCCTGATCGGCGGCAAGGTCGCGGTCGTCTGCGGCTACGGCGACGTGGGCAAGGGCAGCGCGGACTCCCTGCGCGGCCAGGGTGCCCGGGTCATCATCACCGAGATCGACCCGATCTGCGCGCTGCAGGCCGCCATGGACGGCTACCAGGTGACGACGCTCGACGACGTCCTCGACGTCGCCGACATCATCATCACCGCCACCGGCAACAAGGACGTCGTCTCCGTCGACCAGATGCGCCGGATGAAGCACAACGCGATCCTGGGCAACATCGGTCACTTCGACAACGAGATCGACATGGCCGGCCTCGAGACGTTCCCCGGCGTGCACCGCAAGAACGTCAAGCCGCAGGTCGACGTGTGGACCTTCCCGGCCGCCGAGGGGCGCGAGGAGTCCTCGATCATCGTGCTGTCCGAGGGCCGCCTGATGAACCTCGGCAACGCCACGGGCCACCCGTCGTTCGTGATGTCGAACTCCTTCACCAACCAGGTGCTCGCGCAGATCGAGATCTTCACCAAGCCCGAGGAGTACCCCGTCGGGGTCTACGTGCTGCCCAAGCACCTCGACGAGGAGGTCGCCCGCCTGCACCTCGGCGCGCTCGGCGTGAAGCTGACCGAGCTGTCCGGCGACCAGGCCGCCTACCTCGGCGTCGACGTGGCCGGACCGTACAAGTCCGACCAGTACCGGTACTGAGCACCACGACACCGACCGCGCCACGGTCCCTGGTGCCACGACCGCCTGTCGGGCGGTCGTGGCACCAGGGTGCAGGATGGGACACATGAGCGAGGCAGCAGCCAGTCAGAGCGAGTACGCCACCAAGGGGCGCGTGCTCGTCGTCGACGACGACGCCTCCCTCGCCGAGATGCTCACCATCGTGCTGCGCCAGGAGGGCTTCGACAGCCGGATGGTCACCCGCGGTGACCTGGCCATCGCGGCCTTCCGCGACTACCGGCCCGACGTCGTGCTGCTCGACCTGATGCTGCCCGGCAAGGACGGCATCGACGTGTGCAAGGAGATCCGCGCCGAGTCGGGCGTGCCGATCGTGATGCTCACCGCCAAGGGCGACACCGTCGACGTCGTCGTGGGCCTCGAGTCCGGCGCCGACGACTACGTCGTCAAGCCGTTCAAGCCCAAGGAGCTCGTGGCCCGCATCCGGGCCCGGGTGCGACGCAACGACTCGACGTCGCAGGCGGAGAGCCTGACCATCGGCGACCTCAGCATCGACGTGGCCGGTCACCAGGTCTCCCGCGGCGCGGACTCGATCAGCCTGACCCCGCTGGAGTTCGACCTGCTGGTGTGCCTGGCCCGCAAGCCCTGGCAGGTCTTCACCCGCGAGGTGCTGCTCGAGCAGGTGTGGGGCTACCGGCACGCCGCCGACACACGTCTGGTCAACGTGCACGTGCAGCGGCTGCGCTCCAAGGTCGAGCACGACCCCGAGAACCCCGAGGTCGTGGTGACCGTGCGAGGCGTCGGCTACAAGGCCGGGAACGCCTGAGCGAGGTCACGGTGGCGACGGGGGCGCGCAGGGCGTTGACGTTCTGGCGTCGCTCCATCCAGGCGCGCGTGGTGATCAGCACGCTGCTGCTCTCGGCCACGGTCGTGGGCGTGGTCGGCTGGCTGCTGCTGCAGCAGACCCGCGACGGACTCCTCGACCAGCGCGTCGACACGGTCGTCGCCGAGGCGGTCAACGAGACCGAGGACGCCCGCACCCGGCTGCAGTCGACCCCGTTCAACGACGTGGACGCCGCGCAGCAGCAGCGTGCGCTCGTGGAGCCGATCATCGCCCGCGGCGCCGGCCGCGACTTCGCGGTCGTGCTGGCCGGGCCGAGCGGCTCCGGTGTCCTCCGCGAGGGCGGGGCCACCTACACCCCGGGCCTGGACCGGACCTCGGTGCCCGACTCCCTCGTCGAGCACTTCTCCGAGGTCGCGGAACCGGCCTGGACCTACACCCGCATCCGCCGCGAGGGCCCCGACGGCGCCCGGGTCGCCGAGCCGGGCGTCGTGGTCGGGTCCCAGGTCACCCTGCCGGCCGACGGGCGCACCTACACGCTGTACCTGCTCTTCCCGCTCTCCGGCGAGGAGCGCACCCTGGACCTGGTCAGCCGGGCCCTCCTGACCGCCGGGTCGCTGCTGCTGGTGCTGGTCGCCGGGGTGGCCTGGCTGGTGACCCGCCAGGTCGTGACGCCGGTCCGGTTGGCCCGTGAGGTCGCCGAGCGGCTGGCGGCCGGCCGGTTGCGTGAACGGCTCGTCGTCAAGGGCGAGGACGACCTGGCGCGCCTGGCCACGTCCTTCAACCAGATGGCCACGAACCTGCAGCGCCAGATCCGCCAGCTCGAGGAGCTGAGCCGGGTCCAGCGCCGGTTCGTCTCCGACGTGTCCCACGAGCTGCGCACCCCGCTGACGACGGTGCGCATGGCGGGCGACGTCCTGCACGACGCCCGGGAGGACTTCGACCCCGTCTCGGCCCGTGCCGCCGAGCTGCTCCAGGTCGAGCTCGACCGGTTCGAGACCCTGCTGGTCGACCTGCTCGAGATCAGCCGCTTCGACGCCGGAGCCGCGGTCCTGGACCTCGACGACGTCAACCTCAGCGACGTGGCCCACCGCATCGTCGACAGCACGATGCCGCTCGCGTCCCAGCGTGGTGTGCACCTGCTGGTGCGGGCGCCGCAGGACCGCCCCTGCCTGGCGGAGGCCGACGTGCGCCGCGTGGAGCGGATCCTGCGCAACCTCGTCACCAACGCCATCGACCACGCCGCACCCGAGGTGCCGGGCGGGCGAGCCGAGGTCGTCGTGCACGTGGCCGGCGACCAGCACTCGGCCGCCGTGGCGGTGCGCGACCACGGGGTGGGTCTGGCGCCGGGGGAGTCGGCGATGGTGTTCAACCGGTTCTGGCGCGCCGACCCGGCACGGGCGCGCACCTCCGGCGGCACCGGCCTGGGGCTGGCCATCGCCCTGGAGGACACCCACCTGCACGGCGGCTGGCTGCAGGCGTGGGGGCGGCCCGGCGAGGGGGCGCAGTTCCGGCTCACGCTGCCGCGGCGGGTCGGCGAGCCGCTGCGCCGCAGCCCGATCACCCTCATCCCCGACGACGCCGAGGAGCCGGTGTGAACCGCCGCCGCCGCACGGTCCGCGTCCTCCTGCCGCTGCTCCTGCCGCTGCTCCTGCTGGTGGCCGGGTGCGTGAGCATGCCCGCCTCCGGCCCGGTCGTGGGGACCGGTTCCAGCAGCGCCGTCAGCGCCGAGAGCGGTGGCGTGCCGGCGATCGACGCCCGGGCCCCCCAGGAGGGGCAGAGCGCGCCCGAGGTGGTGCGTGGCTTCCTCGACGCGATGCAGGCCTGGCCGCGCGAGCTCACCACCGCCAAGCAGTACCTGACCGCCGACGCGCGCGCGGCCTGGAACCCGGAGGGCATGGTCACCTACCTCGAGGCGCAGCCGCCGCAGGGCACCTCGAGCAGCCGGGTCTCGCTGCGCCTGAGCGGGGCGGACCGGATCGACGGACGCGGATCCTTCGAGGGGCGCCTGTCGGAGTACGAGTCGATCCTGCAGTTCTCGCTGACCACCGAGGACGGTCAGCTGCGCATCACCAACCCGCCGACCGACCTGGTGGTCCCGCAGAGCTGGTTCGAGGCCCGCTACGCCCAGCTCGCGCTGTACTTCCTCGACCCCGGTGGCGAGATCCTGGTGCCGGAGCCGGTCTTCGTGGCTGACGACGAGAAGCTCGCCAGCACCCTGATCGCGGGACTGCTCGACGGGCCGGTCGACAACCGCGTCGCCCGCTCGCAGATCCCGGACGGGCTCGGCCTGGAGCTGTCGGTCCCGGTGACGGACGAGGGCACGGCCACGATCGAGCTCAGCGGTGAGCCGATGGCGCTGACGCCCTCGGAGAACGCGCAGATGCTCTCGCAGCTGGCCTGGACCCTGCGCCAGGACCCCGACATCGAGGCGTTCACGCTCAGCGTCGGCGGGCAGCGCATCCGCCTGGCCGACGGGGAGGACCGGATCCCGGTCGAGAGCGGGGCACGGCTCGACCCGACCGGCTACCAGTCCAGCTCCTTGCTCTACGGGCTGCGCGACGGGCTGCTCGTGTCGGGCACCCCCGGCTCGCTGGACCCCGTCGTCGGACCGCTCGGCTCGACGGACCTGGGGGCGCGCAGCGTCGGGGTGGACCTGCGCGGCGAGCGGGCGGCCGAGGTGTCCGCGGACGGGACCGAGGTGTTCTCGGCGCCCGTGCGCGGCGACGACGAGCCCGTCACGACGGTGCTGGAGGGGGCCACCGACCTCGCGGCCCCGGCCTACGACCACCGCGGCCGGCTGTGGCTGGTGGACCGGACCCCGCAGGGCGCCGTGGTGCGGTGGGTCCGAGGTGAGCGTGGGCGCGTCCTCGACGTCCCGGGCATCTCCGGGCAGCGGGTCAAGCGCTTCCTGGTCTCCCGCGACGGCAGTCGCCTGATCGCGGTGGTGCGTCGCGCGCGCCTCGACGAGGTGCGCGTGGCCCGGTTGCGCCAGGACCCGCGCGGGGGCGTCGTGGCGGCCACCCAGGCCCGCCCCCTGTCCCTGCAGGAGCCTTCCGGACGGATCATCGACATCGCCTGGCGCACGACCACGACCATCGCGGTGCTGCACCGGCTGACGCCCACGAGCGCCAAGGTCAGCACCATCGGCGTCGACGGGTCCCCGACCGGTCTCGGGGGCATCACCACGACGCTGGGGGGCGCCGTGGCCCTCGCCGGCTCCCCGGAGCCGACCGAGGTCGTCTACGCGGTCACGGGCAGCGGTCTCATCGACCTGTCGGTGGCCGTGCGCGGTCCCCAGGTGCTCGACGAGGGCATCACCTACGTCGGCTACGTCGGCTGAGCCGCTCGTCCACAGGCGCGGCCCACGGCCTGGAGGACGGGGGGTCCTCGTGGTGTCATCGGCGGATGCTGCTGCGTGACGCCGCACTCGACCTGCTGCTCGGCAGCGCCTGCGTCGGCTGTGCGGCACCGGGCCGGGTGCTGTGCGGTCCGTGTCGGGCCCGGCTCCCGGTGACACCCGTCGCAGCGCGGCCCGACCCGTGCCCGGCGGGTCTGGTCGACTCCTGGGCCGCCGGGACGTACGACGACCTGTTGCGGGCGATGGTCCTGGGGCACAAGGAGCGTGGCCTGCACGCCCTGCGGGGTCCGTTGGCGCGGATGCTCGAGGTGGCGCTGCAGCCGGTCCTGCCGGCGCCCACGTCGTCGAGGACCGGCGCTGCCGGGGGACTGGTCCTCGTCCCGGTGCCGTCACGGTCCTCGACGCTGCGTGCGCGGGGCCACGACCCGACCTGGTCGATGACCCGCGCGGCCGCAGCAGGACTGGCTCGCGCCGGGCAGCCGGTCACCGCCGCGCGGCTGCTGGTCCTGCGGCCGGGCGTGCAGGACCAGGCGGGGCTCGACGCCGGGGCCCGGGCCGCCAACCTGGCGGGGTCCATGACCTGCCCCTCGCCGGCGCTGCGTCGCCTCGCCGTGGCCCGTCCCCGGGTCGGGGTCGTCGTGTGCGACGACGTGGTCACCACCGGCGCCACGATGCGCGAGGCGCAGCGCGCCCTGGAGGCGGTCGGGGTGCCGGTGGTGTCGCTCGCCGCGGTGGCGGCGACCCGGCGCCGCGGCGTCGCCAGGCGTTCGCCAGGGTGAAAGTCCGGGGGGTCCCTTACATCGCGGACGCACCTCGCCTATCGTCTCGTCATGGAGTCCGTCCGGGTCCGTGGTTGCGTCGTGGGGACGCTCCGGCCAGCCCGGGCGTCCGCGCGACAAGCCGATGCCAGTCGCAGGCGAAACGGTCCACGTAAGTCGACCTCCCCTCGAGGGGGGCGACGATCACGGTGCGGCTTAGAAGTCAGTCCTGCCTCGGTCGGACCGTCAGATGCGGTCCTCGCCGGGAGAAGGCGGGTAGTGGCAGAGAAGCTGCGAGAGCCTCAGCAGGCGGTTGTGGGGACGAAGACCAGGTCGGCCGGACGGGCTCCATCCCACTCCCACCACCGGGTGACAACCCGGTCGTCGGCCTGGCTCCGCCCTGCGCGCTCCGCGCGCACCGGGGGCGAGCCAGGAGCCTGAAGAAACCCATCGCGCACCTGGTGCGCACGAGGAGGTTCACATGGAAATTGTGGTCACCGGCAGGCACTGCGAGATCAAGGAGGGCTTCCGGGCCCATGTCTCGGAGAAGTTGACGAAGCTCGAGAAGCACGACCACCGGATCATGAGGGTCCAGGTGATGGTCGACTGCGAGCCCAACCCCCGTCAGCACGACCGGGCCGTGCACGTGGAGCTCACCGCCTTCTCCAAGGGCCCGGTCATCCGGGCCGAGGCATCAGCCGACGACAAGATGGGTGCGCTGGACCTGGCGCTGGACAAGATGGCCCGCCAGATGCAGCGGGCCGCGGACCGCCGCCGCGTGCACCGCGGGCGCAAGACGCCGGTCTCGGTGGGAGAGGCGCTCTCCGGCACCCCGATGGTCACGGACCTGGGGGCCGAGGGCGAGACGGAGACCGAGCGCGAGGTCGGCCCGGTCGCCATGGACGGCGACGGCCCGATGATCGTGCGGGAGAAGACGCACCCGGCGAGCCCCATGACGCTGGACCAGGCGCTGTACGAGATGGAGCTGGTGGGTCACGACTTCTACCTCTTCGTCGACAAGGAGAGCGAGCGCCCCTCCGTGGTCTACCGCCGTCGCGGCTACGACTACGGCGTGCTCTCGCTCGACCTCGGCCAGGAGTGAACGGCCCGCTGCAGGCGGGTTGAGGTCCAGGAGGACCAGGACGGCGTGGCCCGTTCGGGTGGTACGGACACCCGAACGGGCCACTGCCGTGTCATGATGCCGACGTGGCAGACGAGAGTGCGGGCCCCGCAAGCGCGGGCACCGAGCCCATCCGGGTGATGGTCGTGGACGACCAGGAGCTCTTCCGCCGGGGGTTGACCATGCTGCTGGGCATCGAGGGCGGCATCGAGGTCGTCGGCGAGGCCGGTGACGGCATCGAGGGCACCACGATGGCGGCGAGCGTCGCCCCGGACGTGGTGCTGCTCGACATCCGGATGCCCAAGCGCACCGGCATCGAGGCGTGCCGCGCCATCAAGGAGGCGGTGCCGTCCGCCAAGATCATCATGCTCACGGTCTCCGACGAGGAGGCCGACCTCTACGAGGCGGTCAAGAGCGGGGCCTCGGGCTACCTGCTCAAGGACTCCTCGATCGAGGAGGTGGCGCAGGCGGTGCGGGTGGTCGCCGACGGCCAGTCGCTGATCAGCCCCTCGATGGCGGTCAAGCTCATCGACGAGTTCAAGCAGATGAGCAAGCCCGAGCGCGTCAGCGGCCCGGGCCTGCGCCTCACCGAGCGTGAGCTGGAGGTGCTGAGGCTGGTGGCCAAGGGCATGAACAACCGCGAGATCGCCAAGCAGCTGTTCATCTCCGAGAACACCGTCAAGAACCACGTGCGCAACATCTTGGAGAAGCTGCAGCTGCACTCGCGCATGGAGGCGGTCATGTACGCCGTCCGCGAGAAGCTGCTCGATCTCCCCTGAGCTGACCGTGCCCCCGTCCACCCAGACGCTCAGCCGCCCCCAGGCCCGACGCATCGCGCTGGCGGCCCAGGGCTTCTGCGACCCCCCGCACGCGACGCCGACGATGCGCACCCTCGACCGGGCGCTGGCGCGCACCGGCGTGCTCCAGGTGGACTCGGTCAACGTCCTCCAGCGCGCCCACTACATGCCGCTGTACTCGCGGATGGGTCCCTACGACACCGACCTGCTGCACCGGGCCGCGGAGCGTCGGCCGCGCCGGGTGGTGGAGTACTGGGCGCACGTCCAGGCGTTCATGCCCGTCGACCTGTGGCCGGTGATGCAGCACCGGATGGCCGACCACCGCGCGCGGCGAGGGAAGTGGCGCGCCCTGGCCGAGGAGCCCGCCCTCGAGGCGCGGGTGCTGGCGGCGGTCGAGGAGCTCGGGGCGGCGACGTCTCGCGAGGTGGCCGCCCGGCTGGGAGAGGGGCCGGCCGCCTCGAAGGAGCAGTGGGGCTGGAACTGGTCCACCACGCGCCGGGTGCTCGACTACCTCTTCACCGTCGGCGACCTGGCCATCGCCTCGCGCAACAGCCAGTTCGAGATCCGCTACGACCTGCCCGAGCGAGTCCTCCCGCCGGAGGTGCTGGCGGCTGCGGTGCCGGACGTGCGGGAGGCGGCCGTCGAGCTCGTCCGCCGAGCCGCCCGCTCCCACGGCGTGGCCACGGAGCGCTGCCTGGCCGACTACTACCGGATGCGCGCGGCGCCCGCCCCGGGCCTGGCCAGCGCCCGGGAGGCGGTGGCCACCCTCGTCGAGACCGGGGAGCTGGAGCCGGTGCGGGTGGAGGGCTGGTCGCGCCCGGCGTACCTGCACCGCGACGCGCGCCTGCCCCGGCGGGTCGGGGCCCGGACCCTGCTGAGCCCCTTCGACCCGGTGGTGTGGGAGCGCGAGCGGACCGAGCGGATCTTCGACTTCCGCTACCGCATCGAGATCTACACCCCGGCCGCCCAGCGGGTGCACGGCTACTACGTCCTGCCCTTCCTGCTGGGCGACCGGCTGGTGGCGCGGGTCGACCTCAAGGCCGACCGGCGGGCCCCCGGCGGGGTGCTGGTCGTCCAGGCCTCCCACGCCGAGCCGGGCGCGCCCGCGCACACCGCTGAGGAGCTGCTCGTCGAGCTGCGTCGCCTGGCGGGCTGGCTGGGCCTGCAGGACCTGCGGGTCGAGCCGTGCGGGGACCTCGCACCGCGGTTAGGGGCTCTTCAGGGCCCTGGGTAGAGTGACGGCGCCGCGGCATGAGTCGTCGTCGGTCTTCCACAGCAAGGAGCAGCCCCGCCGTGCCCGTGATTCTCGACAAACTCCTCCGCATCGGTGAGGGGAAGATCCTGCGCCAGCTGGAGGGGATCGCGAAGGCCGTCAACGCCATCGAGGAGGACTTCGTCGCGATGAGCGACGAGGAGCTGCAGGCGATGACCTCCGAGCTGCGCAAGCGGCACGAGGACGGCGAGAGCCTCGACGAGCTGATGCCCGAGGCGTTCGCGACCGCGCGTGAGGCGGCCAAGCGGGTGCTGGGCATGCGGCCCTTCGACGTCCAGGTCATGGGCGGTGCGGCACTGCACCTCGGCAACATCGCCGAGATGAAGACCGGTGAGGGCAAGACCCTGGTCGCGGTGCTGCCGTCCTACCTCAACGCCCTGTCCGGCAAGGGCGTGCACGTCGTCACGGTCAACGACTACCTGGCCAAGTACCAGGCCGAGCAGATGGGCCGCGTGCACCACTTCCTGGGCCTCACGGTCGGGGTCATCACGCCTGAGCTGCGCCCCGACGCGCGCCGCGAGGCGTACAACTGCGACATCACCTACGCCACGAACAACGAGCTCGGCTTCGACTACCTGCGCGACAACATGGCCTCCTCGATCGAGGACTGCGTCCAGCGCGGGCACAACTTCGCCGTGGTCGACGAGGTCGACTCCATCCTCATCGACGAGGCCCGGACCCCGCTGATCATCAGCGGCCCGACCCAGGACGAGGTGAAGTGGTACGGCGAGTTCGCCAAGATCGCGCGCCGCCTGGAGAAGGACGTCGACTACGAGGTCGACGAGAAGAAGCGCACGATCTCGGTGCTCGAGCCCGGCATCACCAAGGTGGAGGACCACCTCGGCATCGAGAACCTCTACGAGTCGGCCAACACCCCGCTCATCTCGTTCCTGAACAACTCCATCAAGGCCAAGGAGCTGTTCCGCAACGACAAGGAGTACGTCGTCATGGACGGCGAGGTGCTCATCGTCGACGAGCACACCGGCCGGATGCTCGCCGGACGTCGCTACAACGACGGCCTGCACCAGGCGATCGAGGCCAAGGAGGGCGTCCAGGTCCGCGAGGAGTACCAGACGCTGGCCAACGTCACCCTGCAGAACTACTTCCGTCTCTACGAGAAGCTCTCGGGCATGACCGGTACGGCCATGACCGAGGCCTCGGAGTTCGACAAGATCTACAAGCTCGGCGTCACCCCGATCCCGACGAACCGCCCGATGGCGCGCATCGACCAGCCCGACCTGGTGTACCGCACCGAGGAGGCGAAGTACGAGGCCGTGGCCGCCGACATCGCGGAGCGGCACGCCAAGGGCCAGCCGGTCCTGGTGGGCACCGTCTCGGTCGAGAAGTCGGAGTACCTGGGTGCGCTGCTGAAGAAGCAGGGCATCCCGCACAAGGTCCTCAACGCCAAGGTGCACGCCGACGAGGCCAAGATCGTCGCGATGGCCGGCCACCGGGGCGCCGTCACGGTCGCCACGAACATGGCCGGTCGCGGTACCGACATCATGCTCGGCGGCGCGGTGGAGTTCCTCGCCGACGACGAGCTGCGTGCGCGCGGCCTCGAGCCGGCCGGCGAGACCGCCGAGGAGTACGAGGCCGCCTGGCCCGAGACCCTCGAGCGTGTCAAGGCGCAGGTCCAGGCCGACCACGACGCGGTCAAGGAGCTCGGCGGCCTCTACGTCGTGGGCACCGAGCGGCACGAGTCGCGCCGCATCGACAACCAGCTGCGTGGCCGGTCGGGTCGCCAGGGAGACCCGGGCGAGTCCCGCTTCTACCTGTCGCTGCAGGACGAGCTGATGCGGCTGTTCAAGTCCGACTGGGTCGACCGGGTGCTCCAGGTCCTCAAGATCCCCGACGACGTCCCGATCGAGAACAAGCGCGTCACCAGCGCCATCGCCAACGCGCAGGGCCAGGTCGAGTCGCAGAACTTCGAGTCGCGCAAGAACGTCCTGAAGTACGACGACGTGATGGACCGCCAGCGCAAGGTGATCTACTCCGAGCGCCGCGAGGTCCTCGAGGGCGCCGACATCGAGGACCAGATCCGCACCTTCATCGACGACGTGGTCGTCGGCTACGTCACCGGCGCGACCCAGGAGCTCCCGGAGGAGTGGGACCTGGAGCAGCTGTGGATCGACCTCGCCCAGATCTACCCGGTCGGTGTCGACCTCGACGCCCTGGTCGAGGAGGTCGGCGGCAAGGCCCAGCTCGACCGCGAGCGGATCATCGCCCGCCTCAAGGCCGACGCCCAGAGCGCCTACGACGCGCGCGTGGCCGAGATGGGCGAGGAGGTCGCCCGCGAGCTCGAGCGCCGCGTCATCCTCTCCGTGCTCGACCGCAAGTGGCGTGAGCACCTCTACGAGATGGACTACCTGCGCGAGGGCATCTACCTGCGTGCCTACTCGCAGCGCGACCCGCTCGTGGAGTACCAGCGCGAGGGCTTCGAGATGTTCGCCACGATGATGGACGGCATCAAGGAGGAGACCGCAGGGTTCCTCTTCAACCTCGAGGTCAGCGTCGACGAGCAGCAGGACGAGGAGGAGCAGCCGGTCCTGGCGGTCGCTCCCGGCCTGCGCGCCCCCGTCATGGGCGGGGAGGCCGGCAAGGACGTCCCGCACATCCACGCCAAGGGCCTCGACGCCCCGGCAGCGCCGCAGAACCTCACCTACTCCGCGCCCGACGAGGTCGGCGAGGCCGAGGTCCGCGCCGACGTCGCCACGGTCGAGGACCCCTACGCCGGGGTCAGCCGCAACGCCAAGTGCCCCTGTGGCTCGGGCAAGAAGTTCAAGCAGTGCCACGGCGCCCCCGAGGGTCCGACCGGCACCACGGCGCGCGCCCAGGGCTGAGGTCCCACGGGCGAGACGTCTCAGGCGAACTGGAGAGCGGTGCACAGCCACCGCTCTCCAGTGCGCGTCCCGGCGCTGCCGGGGCGCCGCTCGAAGCGGGCCGCCAGTGCGCGGGAGCGGTGCCCGTAGGCCACGTGCACGCTCGCCTCGAGGACGTCGCGGCACGGGAAGCAGGTGTGCACGCTCAGCACCTGCGGCCGCACCGGCTGCACCCGGGCCACGCCCGGCTGGTGGCCGCCGGCCCGGGCCACGAGCTGGGCCCGTCGGGTGAGGTCCTCGTGCACGGTGCGGCTGGTCCACCGCACCAGCTGTGAGGAGGGCCGGTCGCCGCCGACCACCTCGACGACCGCCTGGGCGAAGGTGCCGGCCCACTGCTCGCCCTCGCGACGGGCGCGCTGGTCGATGGGCAGCACCTGACCCGGACCGGCGCTCGAGCCCGGACGCGCCCGCGGTGGCCGCGGCGGCGCCGTACGCGGTTGCAGGTCGAGGGCGAGGGTGCCCTGGACCGCGGCGAGCGGCACGGGGTCGAAGCGGGTCGGTGCAGCCATGGTCGAGCTCCTTCGGTCCGGTCTGACAGGTGGGGACGGCCTCACGAGGCCGGGGGTGGGGGCGGCAGCCGCAGCAGCTGGCCGGGCCGGAGCAGGTCGGGATCCGCCCCGACCACCGCACGGTTGGCGCGGTGCACCCGCGGCCAGTACTCCGCGACGGCGGCGTCACACGCGTCGGGGAGACGACGGGCGGCGAGGCCCCAGAGGGTGTCGCCCGGCGCCACGGTGACGGTGCGCGCGCGCCGGGCGCCTCCGGGGGCGCGGTCGGGCAGGGGAAGCCCGACCAGCGGGTCGCCGCCGAGCGTCGCGTTGACGGCGCTGCCCTGCTGCAGCGAGTCGGGGGTCGCCTGGGCCGGGCAGAGGGCCGACACCGCGACACCGGCCAGGGCCAGGCCGCAGGCCCGCAGCACCAGGCTGCGCAGGCCCCAGGGGCACCCGGGCGCCGGTGCGGGTGCGCCCTGGCCGCGCACTGCCTCGAGCACGACCACGCTCGTGACCAGCCAGGCCCAGGCGACGCAGCCGGCCAAGACCGCGGCGCAGCACCGCACCAGCAGGTCGGCGAAGTCGCTGCCGCCGGCGAGCACGCCGGGCACCAGCAGCGCGAGGAGCAGCGCCGCGGCGGCGGTGGCGCCGGTCCAGACGAGCAGGCAACGCCTGCGCGGGGCGGATCCGATGGCGATCATCCCGAGAACCTTCTCGATCGTTGCGTTTGCTTCCGTTTGCATCATTCAACGTTCGGAAGCCTTGATCGTCAACTGCTCCTCCACAGCTGCGGTCGCCGCGTGCCACACTCCCGCCATGGCATGGGAGGAGGAGCTGTTCGCGATCCTCGACGACCTCGAGCAGCAGGCTGAGGCGATGTTCGATGCGGAGCGCTCCCTGGAGCTCACGGACCGCTCCCGTGCGGCGTACGCCGACGTCACCCTCGCGAGCCGTCTGATGGCCGCCACCGGAGCGGAGGTGGTCCTCGACGTCCGGGGGGCTGGGGTGGTCAGCGGCAGGCTGGAGCGCGTCGGGGCAGGGTGGCTGCTGGTGCGTGGTCCGGCCCAGGACTGGGTGGTGCGCACCGCGGCGGTCTCGGTCGCGCGGGACCTCCCGGCACGGTCGGTGCCCGAGGTCGCCTGGCCGCGGGTCGCGCGGCTCGGGGTGTCGTCCGCGCTGCGTCGACTGGCCGACGCCGGCGAGCGGTGTGTGGTGCACCTGGTCGACGGCGCCCGGCACGAGGGGGTGCCGACCCGGGTGGGTGCGGACTTCGTGGAGCTGCGCGCGACGGGGGAGCGGCTCCAGCTGGTCGCCCTGGACGTGCTGGCGGCGGTGCAGAGCCGCGACGCCGGCTAGCTCAGGTCGCCTCGAGGTCGTAGGGCGGCAGCTCGCCCTCGTCGAGGGGCTGGAAGCCGGGGCGGCGCTGCTCGCGCTCGTCCTCGTCGTCGGCGTCCTCCATCGCCTCGATGATGTGCTTGCGCACGATGGTGCGCGGGTCGAGGTCGCGCAGCTCGAGGTCGGCGTACTCGGGACCGAGCTCCTCGCGCAGCTCGTCGCGGGCGTTGTTGGCGAACTTCTTCGCCGTCCTCATCCACTGCCCGGCCTGACGAGCCAGCTCGGGGACCTTCTCGGGCCCGAAGACGAAGATGGCGACGAGCGCGATGACCGCCAGCTCCGCCAGCCCGATTCCGAACACGCCGACAGCCTAGGGGTCGATACCTAGGCCGAGCGCGTCGGCGTCAGTCCGAGCTGCATGCCGGCCAGGCCGCGACCGCGGCCGGCCAGGCGGGTGGCGACGGACGAGAGCACCTGGGCGGCGGGCGCGGTCGGGTCCGAGTCGACGATCGGCTTGCCGGAGTCGCCCCCCTCGCGCAGCGACACGTCGAGCGGGATCTCGCCCAGCACGGGCACGTCGTAGCCGAAGCGGCCCGACAGGGTCGCGGCGACCCGGGCGCCGCCGCCGCTGCCGAAGATCTCGAGGCGGTGCTCGACGCCGTCCTCGGCGCAGTGCGGGCAGGGCAGGAAGCTCATGTTCTCGATGACGCCCACGACGCGCTGGTGCATCATCGACGCCATCGTCCCGGCCCGCTCGGCCACCTCGGCCGCGGCCTCCTGGGGCGTGGTGACCACGACGACCTCGGCGCCCGGCAGGTGCTGGCCCAGGGAGATCGCGACGTCGCCGGTGCCCGGCGGCAGGTCGAGCAGCAGGATGTCGAGGTCGCCCCAGTAGACGTCGGCGAGCATCTGCACGAGGGCGCGGTCGAGCATCGGTCCGCGCCAGGCGACCACCTGGTCGCGGCGCGGCTTGAGCATGCCGATCGAGATGACGGAGACGCCGGAGGGCGTGGGGACCGGCATGATGAGGTCGTCGACCTGGGTCGGTCGCGAGTCGGCCACGCCGAGCATGGCCGGCACCGAGTGGCCGTAGATGTCGGCATCGACGACGCCGACCTTGAACCCCTCCTTGGCCATCGCCAGGGCGAGGTTCACCGTCACCGACGACTTGCCGACACCGCCCTTGCCGCTCGCGATCGCGAAGACCTTGGTCAGCGAGCCGGGCTGGGCGAAGGGGATCTCGCGCTGCGCCTTGCCGCCGTTGAGCGTCTCCTTCAGCCCGGCGCGCTGCTCGTCGTTCATCACCCCGAGCGTGAGGTCGACGTCGGTGACGCCGGGCACCTTGGAGACGGCCGTGGTCACGTCGCGGGTGATGGTCTCCTTCAGCGGGCATCCGGAGACCGTCAGCAGGACGGTCAGCGTGACCACCCCCGCCTCCGAGATCTCGACGGAGCCGACCATGCCGAGGTCGGTGATCGGGCGCTTGATCTCGGGGTCGTTGACTGTCGCGAGTGCGGCCTGGACCTGGTCGAGGGAGGGACTGCTCATGATCCCCGAGTCTAGGTGGTCCGGGGCGGGGAACCGTCCTCGGCGGGGGTGGTGGACGTCTCGTCGCGCTCGTCGAGCTCGGCCAGCAGGGCACGCAGCTCGCTGCGCACGAAGTCCCGGGTGGCCACCTCGCCGACCGACATCCGCAACGAGGCGACCTCGCGGGCGAGGAACTCCATGTCGGCGTGGGCCCGGGTGTTCGCCTGGCGGTCCTGCTCGGCGATCACCTTGTCGCGCTGCTCCTGGCGGTTCTGGGCCAGCAGGATCAGCGGGGCGGCGTACGACGCCTGCAGGCTGAGCATCAGGGTCAGGAAGATGAAGGGGTAGTCGTCGAAGCGGATGCCGTCGGGCGACAGCACGTTGAACAGCAGCCAGAAGGCCACGAACAACGTCATGTAGAGCAGGAAGCTCGCGGTCCCCATGAACCGCGCGAACTGCTCGGCGAACACCCCGAACGTGTCGGCGTCGACGGCGGGGCGCCGGACGAGCTGACGGCGGGTGTCGCGGGGGGTGTCGAGACGGCTGCGCCGCTGCTGCTCAGCCACGGCCCACCTCCGGCTGCCGCTTGCGGGGACGCCGGTCGCGCCATCCCTCGGGGAGCATGTGGTCGAGCAGGTCGTCGACGGTGACCGCGCCGACGAGGTGCCCGTTCTCGTCGACGACCGGGGCGGCGACCAGGTTGTAGGTCGCCAGGTGGGCGGCCACCTCGTCGATGCCGGCCTCGGCCCGCAACGACTCCATGGTGTCGTCGAGCGCCCCGGCCACCAGCGTCGACGGGGGCTCGCGCAGCAGCCGCTGGATGTGCCCGACGCCCAGGAACTTGCCGGTGGGCGTCTCCAGGGGCTGACGGCAGATGTAGACCTGCGAGGCCAGCGCCGGGGTCAGGTCGGGGTTGCGCACGTGGGCGAGGGCGTCCGCGATCGTGGCGTCGGGGCCCAGGATGACCGGCTCGGGGGTCATCATCGCCCCGGCGGTGTCCTCCACGTAGGACAGGAGGCGGCGCACGTCCTCGGCCTCGTCCGGCTCCATGAGCGCCAGCAGGTTGGCGGCGGTCTCGGGTGGCAGCTCGGCGATCAGGTCGGCGGCGTCGTCGGCGGACATCTCCTCGAGCACGTCGGCGGCACGCTCGTCGGCGAGGTGGCTGAGGATCTCCACCTGGTCCTCCTCGGGCATCTCCTCGAGGACGTCGGCGAGCCGCTCGTCGTCGAGCGCCTTGACCACGGCGGTGCGCCGCTCGATCGGGAGGTCGTGCAGCATCGTGGCCGCGTCGGCCGGGCGCATCTCGTTGAGCGCGTGCACCAGGTGGGTGGCGCCCTGGGTCTCCTCGCGGCGGGTCAGCCCGTCGACGTCACGCCACTCGACGACGTGCGTCTGGCCCTTGCGCCGCAGGCCCTTGGCGGGCTCCTGGACCGCGACCCGGCTCAGCACCCAGTCCCGGTTGCGGGCCTGCTCCATGGCGACGTCGTAGACGACACCGACCACCCCCGCGCTGTGGCCGGTGTCGTGGATGGTGACGGTGCGGTCGAGCATCTGGCCGATCACGAGGGTCTCGGTGGAGCGCTGCTCGAAGCGACGCATGTTCAGCAGCCCGGTCGTGTAGACCTGCCCGCTGTCGATGTTGGTCACGCGAGTCATCGGCACGAAGATCCGGCGTCGCCCGAAGACCTCCGCGACCAGCCCGAGCACGCGGGGCTGGCTGACCTCGGAGCGCACCGCGGCCACCAGGTCACGGACCTTGCCCACCTGGTCGCCCCGAGGGTCGAAGATGGGCAGGCCCACCAGGCGTGCGGCGTAGACGCGGGAGGGGCTCGAGCTCACGGGCCCAAACTAGCCTCCGCGGCGCCGGCTCGCCTCGGTGGCACGATGGTGCGGTGCGCGTCGTCCTCCACATCGGTCTGCCGAAGACCGGCACCACCTATCTGCAGGGGCTCCTGGCCGGGCACCGTGACGCGCTGCGCGCCGCAGGCGTGGTCTACCCGTTCGTGCGTGCCGGGGCGATGTTCGAGGGGGCGGTGGAGGTGCGGGGCAGCGAGGCCAAGTTCGGTCTCGACCCCGCCCGCGTGCGGGGCACCTGGCAGGCGGTGTGCGACCGGGCCCGGACCTTCCTCGAGCAGGAGGGCGGCTCGACGGCCGTGCTGAGCCACGAGGTCCTCGCCGGTGCCACCCCGGAGCAGGTACGACGCGCGCTGGCGCCGCTCACGGGCCTCGAGGTGCACGTGGTGGTGACGGCGCGCGACCTGGGTCGCCAGGCCGTCGCGCACTGGCAGGAGCAGGTCAAGCTCGGTGCCACCACGAGCTTCGCGGAGCTCGAGCGCACCGAGCTGCGCGCCGACACGGGCCGCGACGCCGGTCCCGACGCGGGCGGGATGCGGCCGCACTTCTGGCACGCCCAGGACTTCGCCGCCGCCCTGCAGCGCTGGACCGAGCCGCTGCCCGAGGGCCGTGGGCACCTCGTGCTCGCACCTGCTCCGGGGGCACCCCGCGCGCTGCTGTGGGAACGGTTCGCCGCGGCCTGCGGGATCGATCCTGCGATCGTCGACCCGCTGGCCGCCGTGGGTGCCAACCCCTCGCTCGGCGCCGAGCAGGTCGCGCTGCTGCGCGCGGTGAACCGGGAGGTCGAGCAGCTCGCCACCCGCGGGGACGCCGCCGACGTCGCCAGGCGCCTGCGGCTGGTGAAGCGGGAGTACGCCGAGGGCGTGCTCGCCGAGCACGCCGGGGCGCCCCCGCGGGCACCGGCCGCGCTGCGTGAGGTGCTCGAGCCGGCGTCCCGGGCCTGGCTGGACGAGGTGCGCGCAGCGGGTCACGCGGTGCACGGCGAGGCCGACGACCTGGCCCCGGTGCTGGCCGGCCCCGGCGACCCGGCGCCCGACACCGCGCCCCCGGCCGGTGCCGATCCGGCCGCCGTGGCGGCGCGGCTGCTCGCCCCGGAGCGCCGTCGCAGGTGGTTCGCGAAGCGCTGACGTCGGCGGCAGGTCGGGTACTCTCGTCGCCGCACACCGATTCGAGCAGAGCACACCGAGGGGAGAGGCATGGCCAAGCACTACGGCTCCCCCACCGAGGGACCCGGCAGGGGAGCACTGGTCCAAGGCCTGCTCGCCGGTGTCCTCGCCCTGGTCATCGGTGCCGCTGCCGTCCTGCTCGTGACCTCCCAGGGCGGTCGCGAGAGCGCCTCGGTGGCCCTCGGCTCCGACGGACGTCCGTTGCCTCCGGCCAACCAGGCGGGTCCGCGCAGCGTCGTGACCGGGGTGGTCATCCAGCCGGAGGGCTACCTCGGGGAGCCGGGGGAGACCCGCACGCCCCGACCGCAGCGCGTCCACGGCGGCGGGAAGCTCGCGCGTCGCGTCCGCGCGGCCTCCCGCGACGAGGGGGAGTCCAGCCAGGGGCCCACGACCTTCCGGGTCAGCTCCTTCAACGTGCTCGGCGCCAACCACACCAAGGCCGGCGGGCGGCACTCCCGCTTCACCGACGGGGTGACCCGGATGCGCTGGGCGATCCAGATCCTCGCCAACGAGGGCGTCACCGTGGCCGGGCTCCAGGAGCTCCAGGCGCCGCAGTACAACACGCTGCGCTCCTCGGCCCCGGTCTGGCAGGTCTACCCCGGACCGGGCCTGGGCCCCGGGCCGATGGCCAACTCGGTGATCTGGCGCAGCGACGTGTGGACCCGTGTCGAGGCCGCGACCGTGGCGATCCCGTACTTCGGAGGTCGCCGGGTGCCGATGCCCTACGTGCTGCTCCAGCACAACGCGACCGGCCAGCAGGTCTGGTTCGCGAACTTCCACAACCCCGCCGACGCGCACGGTCCGGCGCAGAAGTGGCGCAACGCCGCCGTCGGCATCGAGGCCGCGCTGGCCAACCGGCTGACCGCCACCGGCACGCCGTTGGTGATGACCGGCGACTTCAACGACCGGGCCGAGTTCTTCTGCCCGATCACCCGCAGCAGCAGCCTGCGTGCGGCGAACGGCGGGTCCACGGGCAGCGCCTGCGCCCCGCCCGCGCGGATGAACGTCGACTGGATCCTGGGCTCGCCCGACATCACGTTCTCGTCGTTCGCTGCTCTCGAGACCGAGCTGGTCAACCGCACCACCGACCACCCGGTCATCGTGGCGACGGGGACCATCGGCGGGACGGGCGAGTCGGAGGAGTAGCCGCTCAGCGGTAGAACGTGGACGGGCACCCGTCGCCGGCACAGGTGGCGGCGCTGCGCGTCAGCTTCTTCAGCTCGCTGACCTGCTCGCGGTAGCGGGGATCCCCGGCGAGGTTCTCCAGCTCCCACTCGTCGACCTCGCGGTAGTAGGCCTCGGCACGCCCGGACCTGCCCTGCACGTAGGTCCAGGGCCCCACCACGACACCTCGGTAGAGCCGCTTGCTGCCCCGCTTGACCGGGTAGGCCTCGATCGGCACCACCCGACGGGAGGCGTCACCGGTGATCCAGGGCAGCACGTCGACCCCGTCGACCGAGGAGGTGGGTTCGGCCCCCGCGAGCGCCGCGAACGTCGGCGCCCAGTCGACGTTGGTCACCGGGGTGCTGCTGACCTCGCCCTCGGGCAGGCCGGGGCCGCGCACGTACATCGGCACGCCGACGAGCTCGCTGAAGTACCAGAGCTTGCCCTCGAGGTTGTGCGCCCCCAGCGTGTAGCCGTTGTCGGAGGTCAGCACCACGTAGGTGCGGTCCAGCTGGCCGGTGTCCTCGAGGGTCGCCAGGGTCCGTCCCAGGGCCCGGTCCACCGACTGCAGCGACTCGACGCGCTGCTGGTGCGCCTCGCGCATCTGGGCGCGCCGCTGCTGCGAGATGGTGCGCTGGGTGGAGCGGACGAGCACCTTGTCGCTGACGTCCTCCTCGAACATGTTCGGCGCGTCGCTCAGGTCGAGGTCGGAGAAGGTGTCGACGTCCCGGTCCTCGGGGGTCGTGGTCTTCACCGGGTCGGGGTCGTCGGGGTAGAGCACCGCCGGGTCGTCCGGTGCGTCGGGGCCGCCGTGGTGCGGGGCGACGTAGTTGAGCCACATGTACCAGGGCGTGTCGGCGCGGGCGGGGTCGCTGAGCAGCGCGTCGCTCTGCTCGGAGAGCAGGGTCGTGGAGTAGGTCTCGAACCGCTCCTCGACCCCGTCCATGCTCACCGTCGGGCGCACGAAGTTGTACGTCGTGGGGTCGACCAGACCGCGCCAGCCCGTCCAGCCGGGCGGCACCACGGTGCCGTCGGTGTAGCCGTTGGGGTACTTGCCCAGGAAGAACGTCTCGTAGCCGGCCTCCTGCAGCCAGACCGGGAGGGTGCTGGAGTCGTCGAGGCGGTCCAGGCCGTGACCCGCGTCCTGGGTGGTGTTCCAGGTGCCGTGGTTGTGCGAGTGCTGCCCGGTCAGCAGCGAGCTGCGGGCGGGCACGCAGATCGGGTTGGGGGCCAGGGCGCTGCGCAGGGTGACCCCCTGGTCGACGAACAGCTCCTGCAGCCGCGGCATGTGCACCATGTCGCCCCACGCTGCGTCGTCGAGGGTGATCATCAGCAGGTTCGGCTGCTCGGGGGAGTCGACCGGGGTCGGCGTGGCGCGGCCGCCGGCACCGCGCGGCAGGACCCGGTCGGAGGGGCGCGGATCGCGCACCGAGGTCAGCCCGGGACGGGCGTCGTTGCGGGGCGGCTGGCTCGTGGTCGGGTCCGCCCCCGGGCCGCCGTCCTCCGGCGACCCGCCGCCGGAGGTGCACCCGGCCAGGGTGAGCGCGGCGACCACGGCGGCGGCGCCGAGACGCCGGGGCCGGACCCGCCGGTACCTGGGCGGAGGGGACATGGGTGCACAGCTCCTTGGCGGGTCCTGCGGGGGTGGGGAGGGTCGAGTCTAGGCAGGGACCCGAGGGACCTAGCCCTGCGGTCCGCCCAGCACCGCGAACCGCTGGGTGTTGTTCATCAGGCTGCCCGGGAGCGGCGGCAGGCCCAGCACGGAGAGCGTCAGGTTGGCCACGATCCCGGTGTGGATCGGCGCCGGGGACTCGTAGCCCGCCTGCTGGTTGCCGGGGTCCGACCACTCGGGGTTGAGGTCGTAGAGGTCGGCGCCGGGCACCACGCCGGGTCCCCAGACCATCAGCGGCACCGTGTAGTTGCCGGTGCGGTCGTCGTCGCGAGCGGCGCCGTCGACCCCGCCGTTGGTGCCCGCGACCACCAGCAGCGTGCGACCGGCCAGCTTCCTGGACCCCGAGATGCTGTCGAGGGTGCGTCCCACCATCCGCTCGACCCGGCGCAGCGCCTTGGCGTAGCGCTCGGAGGCGAAGCCCTGCTTGCGCCCCACCTTGTCGAGGCTGGACAGCTCGGCGTAGGTGAACGTGGCCGGACGCCGCTCGAGGCGGGCCCGGAGGTCCTCGACGAGGCGGTAGTCGTTGCCGCCGCGGAAGTACTTGTCGATCTTGTCGGCCCCGTCGTCGAAGCCGTAGGGGTCCCGTCCGCCGTTGGTGGCGTCCCACGAGCGGTCGACCATGTCGAAGCGGTTCCGGTTGGCGGCCAGGTAGGTGCGCCCGCCCTGGTTGTGCACCACGTCGAAGATGCTCGAGACGTAGCGTCCCGCGGTCGTGCGCACGGTCTCGCCACGGTCGTTGTTGTAGGCCACGCCGTGGCCCAGCGCAGCGGCGTCCACCCGCCGTCCGGTCAGCATCGACACCGCGTTGGGCAGCGGCGAGGTCGACTCGAGCGTGGTGCGGGCGTTGAGCGTCGAGGCGCCCTCCTGCGCCAGGCGGCCGAAGGCACCGGAACCGAGGTCGAGGGAGGACGAGCGCAGCCCCTCGACCGCCAGCACCACGACCCGGTCGATGGGGGAGGCCTGGACGGTCGCGTTCGGGATGACGGCGTCGGCGACGATCACGGGGTGGTCGGTGGTCTTCTTCACGAGCGCGTCGCTCAGCGCGGCGTACCCGGTGAAGACGGTGGGGGCGGTGCCGAGCAGCCAGTCCACCCGCATGCCCGGGGGTGGCTCGCAGACGTCGCCGTCCGCGCCGCCGCCGTTGGCGGCCTGGAGCTCGGTGCGCCCGACGGCGGGGCAGAAGAACTCCTCGCGGTCGTTCATGTCGCCGGTGAAGAAGACCGGGACCCCGGGGCTCTGCGCGCGCAGACGGTTGACCAGGGCGCTCTCGCGTCGCACCGCCTCGTCCCGCCACTTCTGGGCCGGTCCCCGGGCGTCGGCCGGGTTGTGGACGTTGAGGAACCAGGCCTGCTGACCGGTCTCGACGTGCTGCAGCAGCACGTACGGCATCCGGATCTCGTTGCCCTTGAAGTAGGGGATCTTGATCGACTCGGTGCGCAGGGCCTGCCACTGCGCGGTGCGCCAGGCGATCGAGTTGTGCATCGGGGCCGCGCCGAGCTGGCTGCCGGGGTAGAGGCCGAAGCGGGCGCTCTCCCACTCGGTGAACTTCTGGAACTGCGCCTGGTGCATCTCCTGGAAGCCGACGACGTCGATGCTCTCGCGGTCGAGGATCTCAATGGCGCGCCGCAGCCTGACCTCGCTCTTGTCGAACCCGCGTCGCGGCTTCGCGCCGTCGGTGTGCCCGGCGCCGAGCAGGTTGAAGGAGCTGACCTGGAAGGTCAGCGGACCTGCCGGCTGCGCCGCCGACCGGGCGGGGGGAGCCTCGGCCGTGCTCGGCAGGGTCGAGGCCGCGCCGAGCAACAGTGCGCTGGAGAGGAGTGCGGTCGTGAGTCGGCGACCGGACCGGGGGGGTGCGATCCTGTGGAGCCTCATGGGTACGACGTCCTGACGTGCTCGCTGGTGGGAAGGCCTCCGACCCCGCGGTGTTGCTCAGGGGGCCAGCGGTGCTGGTGATGCTACTGTGACAACCCGTGTTTCGTCTCGTGCTCGCGGCGCACGACGTGGCGTAGCGTGTGGCCGGCCGTGGTCGAGGGTGCCGCGAGGAGCAGGGAGAATGATGGGTCGCCGCGTCGTGCTGCACATCGGTGCCATGAAGACCGGCACCAGCTACGTGCAGTCTGTCCTGGGTAGCAACAAGGACGAGATCGCCGCTACCGGTGTGGAGTTCCTGGGTGGTTTCGCGCGCCAGACCAAGGCGGTGCGCGACGTCCTCAAGCTGCCCCAGGACGAGCGCCGCAACCTGCGCCGATGGCACAAGATCGCCCGGGCCGCGCAGCAGATGGAGGGCCACACCGGCGTCGTGTCGATGGAGTTCCTCAGCTTCGCCGGCCCGCGGCACGTCGAGGCCTTCCTGGCGCCGCTCGAGGGGCTCGACGTCCGCGTCCTGGTGACCGTGCGCGACCAGTTCCGCGTGCTGCCGGCCCAGTGGCAGACCTACACCCGCAACCTCGGCACCGACGACTGGTCCGCCTACCTGCGCGCCATCGAGGCCCCGGTGCCCGCCCGCAAGCGCCCCTCACGGGCCCACCGCACGTTCCATCGCGCCCAGGACGTCGCGACGATCGTCGAGCGGTGGTCGGTGCCCGCGGTCTCCGGCATCGACGTCATCACCGTGCCGCCGTCCTCGGCGCCCCGGGACGAGCTGTGGCGCCGCTTCGCCCGGGCCACCGGGCTCGAGCCGGACGTGGCCGACCTCGAGGGGGTCGCGGACAACGAGTCGCTCGGCTACGCCTCGTGCGACTGGCTGCGCCGCGCCAACCCGCACCTCGACGACCTGGCGCCACGCACCTACCGGCGCCTGGTGCGCCCCCTCGCCCGGGGTGTCCTCGCCCCGTTGCGCGACGAGCAGGACCGGCCGCGTCTCGACGCCCGGGCCGCCCACTGGGCCCGGGAGCGCAACCAGGTCCTGCGCGGCCTGGTCGCCGACGGGCGGGTCGGGCTCGTCGGGGACCTGGCGGACCTCCCGGTGCCCGACGACCTGTCCGGCCACCCCGAGCAGGCCCCGCCCCCGCCGGCGGAGCACGTGCTGCGCTGCGCCCAGGTCGTGCACGACCACGCCGCCGCCCGCGCCGGGACGCCCGGGTCCGGGCCGGCGCGCGACGACGTCGACGCCCTGGTCCGCGACGCGGTCGTGCTGCTGCGGCGGGCGCAGGACACCGAGAACCTCCAGGAGGACCGACGATGAGCACGCCGGACGGGCTCGACGCCCGGACCGACGAGACCGGGGTGTGGGTCGACCTGCCGCGCGGCGCGCAGGACCGCCCCGTCGACCTCGTCTTCGACGAGCAGCGCATCGGCTCGTTCTGGCTGGAGCGCGACACCGTCGCCCGTGGCGCAGAGCGCTTCTGGGCATGGCCGGCGCCGCTGCGCCCGCACCTCGTCGGTCGCACCCGCCTGTCGCTGGTCGACCACGCCACCTCGGCGGAGCTCTTCGCCGAGGACGTGGTGCTGGGCGCGCCCGACGACCCCCAGCAACGGATCACGGTCGCCGACGGACAGGGCAACCCGCTGGGGCTCGACAAGAGCATGCGGCTGATGCGGCTCTTCGCCGACCGCTCCGCCGAGCACCTCGACCCGCTCCTGGACTCCATCGAGGACGTCCTGACCGCGCTGCGCTCCGCCGGCGTGCACGCCTTCATCGCCTACGGCACGCTGCTCGGCGCGGTCCGCCAGGGCGGCTTCATCGGCCACGACTCCGACGCCGACCTCGGCTACGTCAGCGCCCACGACCACCCGGCCGACGTGGTGCGCGAGTCCTTCCGGCTCCAGCGCGCACTGGTCGACATGGGCTACCCGGTCACCCGCTACTCCGGTCTCGCGTTCAAGATCTTCGTCCAGGAGTCCGACGGCACCCGCCGGGGGCTCGACGTCTTCGGCGGCTTCCTGCGCGAGGGCGTGCTCTACCTGATGGGCGAGGTCGGCCATCCCTTCGAGCGGGAGTGGATCTGGCCGCTCGGCACGGCGAGCCTCGAGGGCCGGGACCTGCCCGTGCCCGCCCGGCCCGAGCGCCTGCTCGCGGCGATGTACGGCGAGTCGTGGCGGGTGCCCGACCCGGCCTACCAGTTCGAGACGCCCGCCGGCACGCGGCGCCGCCTCAACGGCTGGTTCCGCGGCACCCGGGTGCAGCGCGAGGAGGTGTGGGACCCCTACTACTCCCGCGCCAAGGGACGCAGCCAGGAGCGCCCGAGCGACTTCGTGCGCTGGGTGCGCCGGCGCGAGCGCGACGCCACCACGGCCGTCGACGTCGGCTGCGGCACCGGGGCGGACGTCGCGTTCCTGGCCAAGCACGGCGTGCACGCGATCGGGCTCGACTACTCGCGACGGGCGTTCGCACGCAAGCAGCGCAAGCTGGCCAGGCGCGGGCTGCCCGCGACGTTCCGCTGGGCCAACCTGACCGAGGTCCGCTCGGCGCTCGTCACCGGCGCCCTGCTCTCACGCGAACCCGGCCCCCGGGTCGTGCTGGCCCGCCACGTCGCCGACGCGACCAACGCCGACGGTCGCGCGAACCTGCTGCGCCTGGCGCGGATGGCGCTGGGCGGCCAGGGCCGGCTCTACCTCCAGGTGCTCTCCGCCCCGGCCCCCGGCGGCAACCCCCTCGGGGTGCACCCGATCGACGTGGACGCCCTGGTCGCCCAGGTCGAGGCCTCGGGTGGCACCGTGGTGGCTCGGCACGACCTCGCCGGGGAGCGCCCCGGCCCGACCGACCCCGGTGCGACCCCGTACCTCTGCAGATTGGTGGTCCAGTGGCCTCAGTGAAGAACCTCGTCCGTCAGTACCGTGGCCAGGCCGGTCTCGCCCGGCGCGTCAGCGAGCTCGAGGCCGAGGTGCAGGAGTGCCGCTCGATGAACCTGCGGGTCGCCGAGCTGACCGACCTCGTCGCCGAGCTGCTCGTGCCGCTGGCCGACAGCGACGACCCGAGGGTGCTCGAGCTCCTCGAGAAGTACCGCGCCGGGGTCAGCGACCCCGCAGGTCCCTCCGTCACGTGACCGGTCCCCGATGAGCACCGTGAGGTCGGCGCCGCGGCGGGTCTTCCTGCACGTCGGGCTGCCCAAGACGGGTACGACGTACCTGCAGGACGCGCTGTGGGGCAACCGCGCGCTGCTGCGCCGACGCGGGCTGCTCCTGCCCGGTGCGCGGCGTCGCCACCTGCTGGCCTCCCTCGACGTCCGCGAGGACCCGGGCCTGGCCCGTCGCCCCGGTGACACCGCGCATCCGTGGCGCGACCTGGTGGAGGAGGCGCTGGCCTGGCCGGGCGACGTGCTGATCTCCCACGAGTTCTTCGCCGCCGCCTCCGTGGAGCAGGTGCACCGCGTGGTCGCCGACCTGCCCGACACCGAGGTGCACGTGCTGGTCACCGCCCGCGCGATGCCCGACCTGTTCATCTCGCGCTGGCAGGAGTGGGTCAAGAACGGCGCCCGTGGGCGCATCGACGCCTACCCGCCCGACGGTGCGCGCGCGGACACGGGGGAGTGGGGCTGGCCGAGCTTCGACCTCGCCATCGTGCTGGAGCGCTGGGGGGCGGTGCTGCCGCACGACCGGGTCCACGTGCTGCCGATGGCGCCCGGCCGCTCGGAGCCCGCCGAGCTGCTGCGCCGCTTCCTCGGCGTCCTGGGGCAGGGGGACGAGGGGCTGGAGGTCCCGGAGTCGGCCGCCAACGCCTCGCTCGGGCTGGTCGAGGTCGAGCTGCTGCGCCGCGTCAACAAGCACCTCGACGACTTCCGCTCCGCCGTGGACCGTGGCACCTGGATCCGCGGCTACCTGGGGGAGGGCGGGGTGCTGCCGTCCTCCCGGGAGAAGTTCCGACCCTCGCAGGAGACCCTGGCCGACCTGGTGGCCCGCGGGGAGCGTGCGTCGGCGATGCTGCGTGACGGCGGCTTCGACGTGGTGGGGGACCTCGACCTGCTGGCCCCGGGTGAGCTGAGCGGTCGCCGCCACCCCGACGAGGTCGACGACGGGGAGATGCTCGCCGCCGCGAGCGTGGCGATCGCCCGCCTGACCAGCGACGTGAGGTCGCTCACGCGTGAGCGCGACGCCCTGGTGCGAGTCCCGTCACGACCACGGAGATGGTCACTGTCGCGTGTTACGTTTCCACGTCGCACGCCCCGGCCGGGGTGACGAGAGGGGAACACACGTGAGACGCGACTGGAAGCCGGTCACCGCCTTGGCCGCCGCCACGGTCCTGGTCCTGAGCGGCCTGGGGACCTCGCTGGCATCCGCGAGCGGTCCGACCGCCCCCGGGGTGGCAGCCACGACCACTGCCGCCTCCCTCGCGTCGAGCGCCGCGAGGCCCGCCGTCGCAGCCAGGAAGAAGACGGGCTGGAAGCCGGTCGCCGGCGCCAAGTTCAACGTGCCCCGCTCCGGTCCCGCCACGCAGTTCCGCCTCGAGCAGCAGGTCCTCGGTGCCATCCGGCACGCCAAGCCGGACTCGATGATCCGCATCTCGTTGTTCTCCTTCGACCGCTACCCGGTCGCCGACGCGCTCATCCAGGCCCACCGCCGCGGTGTGGACGTCCAGGTGCTGATGAACAACCACGAGATCCCGGGTGCGCAGAAGAAGCTGCGCAGCGTCATCGGTGCCAACCGGGCCAAGCGCAGCTACATCTACCAGTGCACCAACGGGTGCCGCTCCTCCGGCGAGAACAACCACGACAAGTACTTCCTCTTCTCCAGGACCGGTCGTGCCAAGAACGTCGTGATGACCGGCTCGGTCAACATGAAGATGAACGGCGCCAAGAACCAGTACAACGACCTGTGGACGCGCAACAACGTGCCCGAGATCTACCGGGCGTTCGACGCGCTGCACGACCAGATGGAGCGCGACAAGGTCGCCAAGCCCAACTACTGGGTGCAGAACATCGGCAAGGCCTTCCAGCTCCAGGCGCTGCCCTTCCACGGCAACGGGCCGGACCACGACCCGATCGACACCATCCTCGACCCGGTCAAGTGCCTGGGCGCCACCGGTGGCACCGGAAACCAGGGCCGCACGCGGATCCGCGTCAACATGCACGCCTGGGACGGTGACCGCGGCACCTACCTGGCCCGGCGGATGCGCAAGCTCTACGCCCTGGGCTGCGACGTCAAGCTGCAGTACGGCTATGCGGGCAAGAAGGTGCGCAACGAGCTGGGGGTGCGGACCTCGCGCGGCTACGTCCCGGTGCGCTCCAACGGCATGGACACCGACCTCGACGGCGAGATCGACCTCTACAGCCACATGAAGCTGCTGATCATCTCCGGCAACTACGGCAACGACTCCTCCAAGCGTGTCGTGGTCACCGGCTCCAGCAACTACCAGGACAGCGGCCTGCGCGGCGACGAGCTGATCTTCCGGATGTTCGACCAGGGCAAGGCCACCAAGCAGTACCTCGCCAACTTCGACTGGATGTGGAACAACCGCACCCGGGCGGTGCCCTACCAGAGCGTCAGCGGACGAGGCCTCGACGGCGCGGCCACCTCCGACCAGCGCATCTACGACGACGGGCTCGGGACCGACAGTCCCGAGTGGAAGGACCAGTGACCCATGGCGCGACTGTGTGAGACCGAGGGCCTCGGCGAGGACCAGCAGGAGATCCTGAAGGCGGTGCGCGGTTTCGTCGAGAAGGCGATCCTGCCGGTGGCCACCGAGCTCGAGCACGCCGACGAGTACCCCACCGAGATCGTCGAGGGCCTCAAGGAGCTCGGCGTCTTCGGCCTGATGATCCCCGAGGAGTACGGCGGGCTGGGCGAGTCGCTGCTGACCTACGCGTTGTGCGTGGAGGAGATCGCGCGCGGCTGGATGAGTGTCTCCGGCGTCATCAACACCCACTTCATCGTCGCCTACATGCTGATGCAGCACGGCACCGACGAGCAGAAGCAGAAGTACCTGCCCCGGATGGCGACCGGCGAGGTCCGTGGATCGTTCTCGATGTCCGAGCCCGGTCTGGGCTCCGACGTGGCCGCCATCAAGACCAAGGCCACCCGCGGTGACGACGGCGGCTACACCATCGACGGCCAGAAGATGTGGCTGACCAACGGTGGCTCCTCCAACCTGGTGGCCGTGCTGGTGCGCACCGACGAGGGTGCCGACTCGGTCTACAAGAACATGAGCACCTTCCTGGTCGAGAAGGAGCCGGGCTTCGGGGAGACGGCTCAGGGCGTCACCGTGCCCGGCAAGATCGACAAGATGGGCTACAAGGGCGTCGACACGACCGAGCTGGTCCTGGAGGGCCACCGGATCTCGGCCGACCAGATCCTCGGCGGCGAGCCCGGCAAGGGCTTCTACCAGATGATGGACGGTGTCGAGGTCGGGCGGGTCAACGTCGCCGCGCGTGCCTGCGGGGTGGCGAACCGGGCCTTCGAGCTGGGCATCGCCTACGCCCAGCAGCGCGAGACCTTCGGCAAGCCGATCGCCCAGCACCAGGCGATCCAGTTCAGCCTCGCCGAGATGGCCGTCAAGGTCGAGGCCGCCCACGCCATGATGGTCCGGGCCGCCCGGACCAAGGACAAGGGCCAGCGCAACGACGTCGAGGCCGGGATGGCCAAGTACCTCGCCGCGGAGTACTGCAACGAGGTCGTGCAGGCCTCGTTCCGCATCCACGGCGGCTACGGCTACTCCAAGGAGTACGAGATCGAGCGTCTCTACCGCGAGGCGGCGTTCCTGCTCATCGGTGAGGGCACCGCCGAGATCCAGAAGATGATCATCGGGCGCAGCCTCCTCCAGGAGTACAAGATCGGCTGACCGGGCGCCGCACGCCCCGACCGCTGCCCGCACCGACCACTGGTCGTGCGGGCAGCGGCGTCTGCGGCCTACGCCTCGGTGCGTCTGGCCCTGCGCCGGCCCTTGCCCTTGCCCTGGCCGCGGCCCTTGCGACCACCCCGGCCCTTGCCGCCACCGTGGCCGGGGCGCCGGATCCCGCCGTCGCGCAGGACCTGCGCGAGCGCCACGACCGCGGCGTCGAGCTGGGCCTCGGGAGCCACCTCGGCGGGGTCGGCGCCCGGGACGTCGAGCGGCTCGAGCTCGGCGAGGTCGCCGACGACCCGGACCCCGGTCGCCTCGATCCCCGTGATCATCGTGCGCGCGCGCTTGCGCAACCAACGCGGGACCGTGAAGCCGATGGCCTCCTCGTCGGCGCGACGCCGCACCAGGACGTGCTTGCCCAGGGCCTTGACCTTCTTGTTGTACTCCGGGAGCGCCAGGTCGCCGAGGTGCTCGTTGAGCCGACCCATCAGCAGCGCCGAGGCGACCCCGAGCGACTCGTTGGCGCGCGGCGCCTCCACCCACGCTGCGGGGGCGATGCCGGCCACCTCGCAGAAGCGTTCCCACAGCAGCTCTCCGGGTGCCCCCGGCGGCGGGACCGTGACGACCGAGACGTTCTCGGGTCCCAGGACCTCGGCCCAGCGGCCCACCACCCGGTCGGCGGCCTGCTGGCGCCAGAAGCGGCGACCGGCGTCGCCCCCGTCCTCCAGCGAGGTCAGGTACTCCGACCAGCCCCAGCTCTTGCGGTTCTTGAGGGTCTCCTGCCACATCGCAGGCACGCTGCGACCCAGGTCGCGCACGGTGACGACCGCCTCGACCGGCGACCCGTCCAGGTCGGCCCGGACCTGGCGGATGCGGTCGGCGGAGATCGGGCCCAGGTACTCCATCGACACGATCGCGGTGCCGGGGTGCGCACGCAGCTCCTCGGCCAGGGACGCCCAGGCGCCCTCCTGGGCGTGCTGGGACTCGGTCAGGTCGGAGACCGCCCGGGCGTGCCGGGCCCACGTGGGGCCGGGGAACAGCACCCCCTGCTCGGCCAGCAGCTCCCGGTTGGCGTTGAGCCGACCCTGGATGAAGGTCGTGCCCGACTTCATCAGTCCGACGTGCAGCAGCACTCGCTCCGCCATCGCCTGCCTCTCGATCGCTCCGCTCAAGGAGCGGTCATCCTCGCACGACGGAGGCTCAGCCCGACCCGACGGCCACCTCGACGTCGCGGACCCGGTAGCCGACCTCCTCGTCCACGGTGAGCTTCGAGCGGTCGACGGACACCGAGGAGGGGTGGTCCTGGCCCTCGGGCCAGTCGACCTCCACCCGGTAGGCGTCCTCGGTGTTGGCGGCCTCGATGACCTCGTCGATGGTGGCGGCGCGCCCCGGGGGGACGTCCTCGCCGGCGACCGCGCCGCCGCGCCCGCCGCCTCGGAGGTAGACCGCCTCGACGACCTCGTCGCCCGCGACCGTGACCCGGATCGGCAGGCCCGCGTCGGGGCAGTAGCAGGTCAGCGTCAGGGTGTAGGAGTAGTCGGTCGGGGCGAAGTCCGGGTACGTCCCCGGCGTGGCGCTGGTCGTGGGGGTGGGGCTGGTCGTGGGGGTGGGCGTCGGGTCGCCGGTCTCGACCGCGCTGTCGCTAGCGGTCGGGTCGGCGCCGAGCCCCGGCTCGCTGTCCCCGCATCCGGCGAGCAGCACCGCGAGCAGGGGCAGGACCATCAGGGGCGGGGTGGACCGGAGGTGGGTCATGGTCGTTGGACGAGCGGGGCGCGTTCCTGGTTGCACGCCGCCATCCTGGGCCATCGAGGCACCGCACGGTGACGAAGCCCACCCCGCTGGGGGCTGACGCGGTGACGGGCTTCGGACACGATGGGGCCGTCCCGACCGCGGCGCGTGCCGCGGTCCGAGCCCCACCAGGAGGAGTCGTCGTGCAGTTCGGTCGCAGCTACGAGGAGTTCGAGGTCGGCGCGACCTACAAGCACTGGCCCGGCAAGACGGTCACCGAGTTCGACGACCACATGTTCTGCCTGCTCACGATGAACCACCACCCGCTGCACCTCGACAACCACTACGCCGAGGAGACCACCCAGTTCGGCAAGAACGTGGTGGTCGGGAACTACGTCTACTCCATCCTGCTGGGCATGTCGGTGCCGGACGTGTCGGGCAAGGCGATCGCCAACCTGGAGGTCGAGTCCCTGCGCCACGTCGCGCCGACCTTCCACGGGGACACGCTGTACGGCGAGACCCGGGTGCTCGACAAGTGGGAGAGCACCTCGAAGGACGACCGCGGGGTGGTCCACGTCGAGACCGTGGGCTACAACCAGGACGGCAAGGTCGTGTGCCTCTTCCGCCGCAAGGTGATGGTGCCCAAGGACAGCTACCTCCAGCAGCGCGGGGGCGAGCAGCCGGGTCGCCCGGTGCCGCAGCCGGACAAGAACTGGCCGGGTCCCGACGCGCAGGAGTGACCCGGCTCGAGCAGGTCAGCCCTGCTCGAGCCGGTCCGCGCTGCTGGGGTCCTCCCCGCGCAGCAGCTGCAGGTGCATCGCCTGCGTGCGGGACGAGGGGTCGACCCCGAGCTCCTCGACCAGCGAGCGACGGAACTCCTCGTAGACCCGCAGGCCGCGGGCCGTGTCGCCGAGGCCGGCGAGTGCCGCCATGGCGGTCCGCACGGCGACCTCGGAGGTCGGCTCGACGTGCAGGACCGTGGTGGCGAGCTTCCACGCCTCGCGGTGGCAGCCGCAGGCGAGGGCGCACTCGGCGGCGTCGGTGAGGAAGTCCTGGTGCAGCAGCTGCAGGCGGTCGCGCTCGGTGCAGATCCACGGGTGGTCGTCGTCGTAGGCGTGCAGGTCGCCCCGGTAGAGCTCGGTTCCCTCGAACGCCGCTCGCATGCCCTCCTGGTGGCGCTCGGCCTGGCGCAGCGCCCGCACCCGGGCCGCCACCGTCTCGAAGGCCGCCACGTCGACCCACACCCCGGTGAGCACCAGGCTGTCGTGGACGCGCACGAGTCGCTCCTTGTCGCCGAGGGTGCGACGGATCTCGCTCACGGCGGTGCGCAGGCTCCCGCGTCCGCGCTCGCGGTCGGCGTCGGGCCACAGGCGCTCGATGACCGTCTCGGTGCGCAGCGGACGCTCGACGTTGATCGCCAGCATCCGCAGGAGGTCCATCGTCTTCCCGGTGCGCCAGACCGACGCGCCGACGACGGTGCCGTCTGCGAGGACGACCGCGAGGTCGTCCAACAGCCGCACTTTGATGGTCCCGAGATTTGAGTTCCTGTTCACGGTGTGTCCCCCAGAAAAAGACCCCGGTCGAGCGGGTCTGAGTTGCAGCGCTGGTCTGACCGCACTTTCGACTCTACGCCTCGTCACCCGGTGGTCAACTCTGATGTTGCGTCCCGGAGGGCCTCTTCGCTGTCCACGGGCCTCATCCAGAAGGGTCCCGCGGCCGCGGTGAACACCACATCCCCCAGATAGGGGACGAGCCCGTCTGCCCCCTCGGTGGGGGGTCTACCCAAGTTCGGGGGATTGCCCCGCCGGGTCGGAGATCGCCCCGTGCAGCCGCCGCACGATGGTCGCGGCGCCGCTGGGAGCACCCCGGTGCCGCTCCCACGCGGGCTGGAGGAGACATGAGGGTAACGATCGTCGGTCTGGGGTACGTCGGTGCGGTCACGGCCGCAGGACTGGCAGCGCGAGGTCACGTCGTCACCGGCGTGGACGTCGACGAGGGGAAGGTGGCGCTGCTGGCGGCCGGCCGCAGCCCGGTGGTCGAACCGGGCCTGCCGGAGCTGATCGCCGCCGGCGTCGCCTCGGGGCGGCTCACCGCGACGACGCAGATGGCCGAGGCGCTGGACCGGGCCGAGGTGTGCCTGGTGTGCGTGGGCACACCGTCGGGCCTGCACGGCGAGACCGACCTGGCGTTCCTGGCCCGTGCCCTGGGCCAGGTCCGTGCGGCCCTGCCGCATGCGACGCCTCCGGCGTCCGGGCTCCTCTCGGTGGTGGTGCGCTCCACGGTGCCGCCGGGCACCGGCGACCAGGTCGTGGTCCCGGCCTTCGCCGACGCCCTGGCCGACGGCTGGGAGGTGGGCACCGCGATGTGCCCGGAGTTCCTGCGCGAGGGCTGCGGGGTCGCCGACTTCTACGACCCGCCGTTCCTGGTCGTGGGCACCGACCACCCGGGCACGCGCGCCCAGCTCGAGGAGCTGTTCGCCTTCCTCGACGCCGGCAGCCACCAGGTCGACGTCCGCACCGCGGAGGCGCTGAAGTACGCCTGCAACGCCTTCCACGCCACCAAGGTGAGCTTCGCCAACGAGGTGGCGCGGGTGTTCCGGGCCTACGGCGTCGACGCCCGCAAGGTGATGGAGATCTTCTGCGAGGACCACAAGCTCAACATCGCGGCGGCCTACCTGCGCCCCGGGTTCGCGTTCGGCGGGTCCTGCCTGCCCAAGGACCTGCGCTCGCTGCACCACATGGCCCGCGAGAGCGACGTGGACGTGCCGCTGCTCTTCGGGACGCTGGCCAGCAACGAGCTGGTGGTGCGCGAGGTGGTCGACCGGATCGTGGTGACGGGCCACCGGCGGGTCGGGATGCTCGGGCTCAGCTTCAAGGCCGACACCGACGACGTGCGCGAGAGCCCCAGCGTGGACCTGGCGGAGCGGCTGGTCGGCAAGGGCTTCGAGGTGACGATCTTCGACCCGGTCCTGGTGCCCGAGGACCTGGTGGGGGAGAACCGGGCCCACCTCGCCTCCCGCCTGCCGCACCTCAGTCGGCTGCTGGCGCCGACCCCGGAGCAGGCACTGGCCGGGGTCGACATCGCGGTGGTCTCGTGCGCCTCGCCCGAGAGCCGTGCGGCGCTCGTCGCCGCGGCGCCGCCGATGGTGATCGACCTCCACGGCGCCCTGGGCGCCGACGTCGAGGCACTGGCCGGTTACGGGGGCACGGGGTGGTGAGGGGCGAGCGTGCCACAGCGGAGCGCGCGCGGGTCCTGATCATCGTGCAGAACCTGCCGGTGCCCTTCGACCGACGGGTGTGGCTGGAGTGCCGCACGCTGGCGCGTGCGGGCCTCGACGTGAGCGTCGTGTGCCCCCGCGGCAGCGGGACCGGACGGTTCCAGGTGGTCGAGGGGGTCAGCATCCACGGCTACCGGCCCTACGCGCCCGGCGGCAGTGCGCTCGGGTTCGTGCTGGAGTACGCCTACTCCTTCCTCGCGACGCTGTGGCTGGTGCTGCGCGCCCGGCGGGGCGGTCCCTTCGCGGTGCTGCAGGCCTGCAACCCGCCCGACATCTTCTGGCCGATCGCCTGGTGGCTGCGGCTGCGGGACGGCACCCGCTTCGTCTTCGACCACCACGACCTGTGCCCCGAGCTCTTCCGGTCCCGTTTCGAGGGTGGCTCACGACTCGCCCTGCGCGGGCTGCTGGCCCTGGAGCGCCAGACCTTCCTGGCGGCCGACCACGTGGTGTCGACCAACACGTCGTACGCCGAGGTCGCGGTCGAGCGTGGCGGCAAGCCGGCGAGCGAGGTCAGCGTGGTCCGCACCGGCCCCGACCTCGAGCGCCTGCGCCCGGTCGAGCCCGACCCGGCCCTGCGTCGCGGACACCGTCACCTGGTGGCCTACCTCGGGGTGATGGGCCCCCAGGACGGCGTCGACATCGTCATCGCCGCGGCGGACCTCCTGGTCAACCGGTGGGGACGGCGCGACGTCGCCTTCACGGTGATGGGCGACGGTGACAGCCGGGCCGCCCTCGTGGCCGAGCGGGACCGTTGCGGTCTCCAGGACGTGGTCGAGCTGCCCGGCCGGGTCTCCGACGCCACCATGGTCGCCGTCCTGTCGACGGCGGACATCGGTCTCTCGCCGGACCCCAGCAACCCGCTCAACGACGTCTCGACCATGAACAAGACCATGGAGTACATGGCGCTCGGGCTGCCGGTGCTCTCCTTCGACCTGCCCGAGACCCGGGTGTCGGCGGCCGGCGCGGCGTCGTACGTCGCTGCCGACGGCGGCGCGGAGGCCTACGCGAGGGCGCTGGTCGAGCTGCTCGACGACCCCGCCCGTCGCGTCGAGATGTCGCGGACCGGCCGGGAGCGGGTCGAGCAGGAGCTGGCCTGGGTGCACCAGCAGGAGACCTACCTCGGCGTCGTCGAGGACCTCATCGGCTGCGCGGCCCGCGTCGATGCCTCCGCCGCCGGCTCCCGCGTGACGGAGGGCTGAGCGGTGTGCGGGATCGCCGGTGCCTACCAGCAGGAGGACGGCAAGCTCGTCGTGGCCGCCATGGCCGAGCGGCTCGACCACCGCGGGCCCGACGCCCGGGGCCTCGTGGAGCTGGTCGACCCGTCGACCAGCGTGGTCCTGGCCCACCGTCGCCTGTCGATCATCGACCCGGGCGCGCCGTCCGACCAGCCGTTGGTCAAGGACGGGTTGACGATCAGCTACAACGGCGAGGTCTACAACTACCGCGAGCTGCGCACGGACCTCGAGGGCCGCGGGGTCCGGTTCCGCACCGCCTCGGACACCGAGGTCGTGCTGGAGGCATGGCGGGCCTGGGGGACCGCCTGCCTGCCGAAGCTGCGCGGGATGTTCGCCTTCGCCGTGCACGACGAGCGCACCGGCCGGCTGACGTTGGCCCGGGACCCGTTCGGCATCAAGCCGCTCTTCGTGCTGCGCCGGGGTGCGGGCGTGGTGTTCGCCTCCGAGCTCAAGGCCGTCGTGCACGCGCTGGGACCCGAGCTGGAGGTCGACCCGGCCGGCATGGTCGCCTCGACCCTCTACTACTGGTTGCCCACCGAGTGCGACGCCGTGCGCGGCGTGCACAAGCTGCCGCCCGGCACCTGGTCGGAGCACCGGCCCGACGGCAGCACCCGGACGGGGGTCTTCTGGAGCAGCACCGAGGAGGCCGGCCGGGCAGCGGCCGGGGCCCCGGTGGACCTCGCCGACTGCATCGAGCGCTCCGTCGAAGCGCACCTGGTGGCCGACGTGCCGGTGGCCACCTTCCTCAGCGGCGGGCTCGACTCCAGCATCATCACCGCGCTGGCCCACCGCGCCGATCCCTCGCTGGAGGCCTACACCATCGGGTTCCGGGCCCAGGACCGGCGGCTCGAGGCGATGCCCGACGACGCCTACTACGCCCGACGCCTCGCCGACCACCTCGGCGTCCGGCTGCACGACATCGAGATCGGCCCGGACGTGGTGCAGCTGCTGCCGCAGATGGTCGACATCCTCGACGAGCCGGTCGGCGACCCGGCCGCGCTGAACACGTTCCTGATGTGCCAGGCCGCCCGGGAGGCCGGGGTGAAGGTGCTGCTCTCGGGCACCGGCGCCGACGAGCTGTTCGGGGGCTACCGCAAGCACCTCGCGAACCTGCTGGCGACCCGGTGGCGCCGGATCCCCGGCCCGCTGCGCGAGCGGGTCCTGGCGCCGGCCGTCGGTCGGATGCCGGTGGCGCTCGCCGGCCGGGGGCTGCGCCCGGTCAGGTGGGCGCAGCGGTTCGTGTCGTTCGCCGGGCTGCCGGAGGAGGAGGCCTTCCGCCGCAGCTACACGATGCACGACCGCGCGGGGCTGCTGGGGCTGCTCGACCCGGACCTGGGCGGTCTGGTGGACGGCCTGCTCGAGGACCACCGCCGCACCTATGAGGACACCGACCTCGAGGAGCACCTCGAGCGGATGTGCCTGGCCGACTCGCGGATGTTCCTGCCGGGGCTGAACCTCACCTACACCGACCGGGCCTCGATGGCCGCCTCCACCGAGGTGCGGGTGCCGTTCGTCGACGTCGAGGTCTTCGCGGCGGCGTTCGCGCCCCAGCAGCGCGCGAAGATCGAGGGCCGGGTGCAGAAGGCGGGGCTCAAGGCCGTGGCCCGGGCCTGGCTGCCCGACGAGATCGTCGACCGGCCCAAGGCCTCCTTCGGGGCGCCGCTGCGGGCCTGGACCACCCACGACCTGCGTCCGCTCATCGACGACGTCCTGCTGGCGGGCGAGCTGGTGGGGACCGGCTTCCTGCGCGCGGGACCACTGGCTGCGCTGGTGCGGGACCAACGCACCGGACGCCACGACCGGTCCCAGCAGATCTGGCAGCTGCTGAGCCTGGAGCTGTGGTACCGCAACGCCCGCGCCGCCGGCGTCGGCGCCTGATCGACAGAAGCAGCACGAGCAGCACAAGCAGCACAAGCAGCAGGACCAACAGGACCAACGGGGGGAACGATGTGGCACGTCGCGCAGAACTACCGGTCGGGTGAGCTCACGGTGCTGGACGCACCGGAGCCGGCCTGCCGTCCCGGCGGCGTGCTGGTGCGGACGTCGTACTCGCTCATCTCGACGGGCACCGAGCTGATGAAGGTCTCCGAGGCCCGGATGTCGCTGCTCGCCAAGGCCCGCGCCCGGCCCGACCAGGTGCGCCAGGTGGTCGACGCGGTCGCCCAGCAGGGTGCCGTCGCGACCTACCGCAAGACCCGGACCCGCCTCGACAGCTGGACGCCCCTGGGCTACTCCCTCAGCGGTGTCGTCGTGGAGGTCGGGGCCGGGGTGCAGGGGTTCGAGGTGGGCGACCGGGTGGCGGCGGCCGGCAACGAGTTCGCGCTGCACGCCGAGGTCAACTGGGTGCCGCGCAACCTGTGCGTGCCGGTGCCCGACGGGGTGCTGCCCCAGCACGCCGCGTTCGCCACGGTGGGCGCCATCGCGATGCAGGGCCTGCGCCGGGGTGAGGTCCAGCTGGGGGAGACCGCGTGCGTCATCGGGCTCGGTCTGGTCGGGCAGCTGCTCGTCCGGCTCCTCGTGCACGCCGGCGTGCACGTCGTCGGGGTGGACACGGTCGAGGACCGCTGCCGGTTGGCCGAGGACGGGGGGGCCGCCGGCTGTGCCGGCCCCGATCCCGAGGGGGTCGCCCGCCTGGAGGGGCTGCTGCGCGCCAGCACCCAGGGCCGGGGCGCCGACCACGTCTTCCTGGCCGCCGGGGGCGCGAGCAACGGCCCGGTGGAGCTGGCCGCCCGGCTGGCCCGCGACCGGGCGCGGGTCGTCGACATCGGCAAGACCCGCCTGGACCTGCCGTGGAACGCCTACTACGAGAAGGAGCTCGACGTCCGGTTCTCCCGGTCCTACGGGCCGGGTCGCTACGACGACCGCTACGAGCTCGACGGGGTCGACTACCCCGCCGGCTACGTGCGCTGGACCGAGCACCGCAACATCGAGTGCTTCCTGGACCTGCTCGCCCAGGGCGCCCTCGACCTGGGACCGCTGGTCTCGAGCATCGACCCGGTGACCGAGGCGCCCCAGGTCTACGAGCGTCTGCGGGTCGGCGGCGCGAGCGGGATCGGCTTCCTCCTCGAGTACCCGGTGTCCGACGACCCGGTCCCCTCCAGCCCCAGCGCCCATCCCAGCGCCCGTCCCAGCGTCCGCCCCGACACCCGGTCCGGCGCTCGACCCGGCACGCGGAGAGCGGGCGCGGGGGCGGTGCGGCTGGGCTTCATCGGGGCGGGCAGCCACGCCTCGGCACTCCTGCTGCCGGGACTCGCCAAGGACCCCACGGCCGAGCTGGTGCGCGTCGCCACCAGCAGGTCCCTGACCAGCGTCAACGCCCAGCGCGCCTTCGGGTTCGCCAGCGCCGGCACCGACTCCCGCGAGGTCCTCGAGGACGACAGCCTCGACGCGGTGGTGATCGTGACCCGGCACCGCACCCACGCCGACCTGGTCTGCGCCGCGCTGGAGAGCGGGAAGGCGGTGTACGTGGAGAAGCCCCTCGCCCTCACCGAGGACGAGCTCTCGCGGGTCGAGGAGACCATGGTGCGCACGGGCAACGACCGGCTGATGGTCGGCTTCAACCGCCGCTTCGCGCCCCTGCTCTGCGACCTGCGTCGACGCTTCGGCCCGGCCGAGGAGCCGCTGAGCATGCGCTACCTGGTCAACGCCGGTCGGCTCGCGGCCGGCAGCTGGTACCTCGACGAGGCCGAGGGGTCCCGGTTCCTGGGCGAGGGCGGTCACTTCATCGACACCCTGAGCGCCTGGGCCGAGGACGAGCCGGTCCAGGTCGTGGCCCAGCACGGCGCCGACGGCCAGGAGGTGTCGGTGCTGCTGCGCTTCTCCCGAGGGTCGCTGGGCACCCTCACCTACGCCACCGGCGGCTCGCACCGCTTCGGCAAGGAGAGCCTCGACGTCCACGGCGGGGGACGCAGCGCCCACCTCGACAACTTCACCCGGGCCAGCACCTGGACCCCGCGCGGGCACGACGTACGGCGGTCCCGGGGCGGCCCCGACAAGGGTCACCGGGCCGCGATGGCGGCGTTCGTGACGGCGGTGCGCACCGGGGCCGAGATGCCGATCGACCCGTGGTCGCTGCTCACGACGACCCGCACCACCCTGACGGTGGCGGGGGTGGCGCCGTGAGCACGTCCCTGTCCTGGTACGCCCGGCGGCTGACCCGGATGTCGACCCGGGAGGTCGTCTCCCGGGTCGGCGACGAGGCCCGCCGCGCAGTGCTGGCCCACGGCCGCACGGCGCGCACGGCCGGACCGGCCGAGGGGCTGCGGACCGTGCGCCGCTTCCCCTCACCCGTGCCGGCCGGCGTCCGGGAGCGCGTGCTGCCGCACGACGCCGCGGCGGTGACCCGGTCGGCGGACGAGCTCCTCGCAGGTCGGTGGAGCACGCTGGGCACCGAGCGCACCGACCTGCGCGACCCCGACTGGTTCCTCGACCCCTCGTCGGGCACCCGCGCGCCGCAGAGCGCCCTGGCCTTCCGGATCGACCACCGCGACGAGTCCGTCACCGGCAACGTCAAGCTCGTCTGGGAGCTCTCGCGCCACCACCACCTCTCGGTGCTCGCCTGCGCCTACTGGCTCACCGGCGAGGAGGAGTACGCCACCGCGGTGGCCCGACAGCTGCGCTCCTGGTGGGCGGCCAACCCGGTCCTGGCAGGCGTGCACTGGATCAGTGGCATCGAGCTCGGCGTACGGCTGGTCTCGTGGGTCTGGGTGCGTCGCCTGCTCGACGACTGGCCGGGGGTGCGCGCGCTGTTCGAGGAGGACGAGACGGCGCTGCGCCAGATCCGTTGGCACCAGGAGCACCTGGCCGACTTCCCCAGCCGGGGCAGCTCGGCGAACAACCACGCCGTCGCCGAGGCCGCGGGCAGGCTGGTGGCGGCCTGCTCCTTCCCCTGGTTCGCGGAGAGCGACCGGTGGCGGGTCGAGGCCGGTGAGCAGCTGCGCCGGCACCTCGGCACCAACACCTTCCCCAGCGGGCTCAACCGCGAGCAGGCCGGCGACTACCACCGCTTCGTCACCGAGCTGGCGCTGCTCGCAGCCGTGGAGGCACGTGCGGCCGGGCACCCGGCGGACGGCCCGGACCCCGCTCGACTGGCGTCCTGCGTGGACGCCGCAGCGGCGGTCCTCGACTGCGCCGGCGCCGGCCCACGGCACGGCGACGGCGACGAGGGGCGCGGTCTGCTGCTCACCGATCCGGCCGAGGACGCCTGGGAGCAGCTGCTGGGACTGGGCCGGGCCGTCGTGGGCGCGCTGCCCTGGTGGCCGCGACGCCACGGCGGTGTGGTCGGCACGCTGGCCGGCGGCCTCCTGGGCCCGGTCGCGGCCGCCCCTGAGCGCGCGTCCCGGCGCCCCGACCTGTTCCCGGACGCGGGGCTGGCCCTCCTGCGCACGCCGCAGCACGAGCGTCCCGAGATCTGGTGCCGCGTCGACGGGGGACCGCACGGCTTCGGCTCCCTGGCCGCCCACGCCCACGCCGACGCGCTGTCGCTGGAGGTCCGCCACGACGGCGTCGACGTCCTCGCCGACCCCGGCACCTACTGCTACCACGGGGAGCCGCAGTGGCGGCACTACTTCCGCTCCACCGCGGCGCACAACACCATCGAGGTCGACGGCTGCGACCAGTCGGTGCCGGGCGGCCCGTTCCTGTGGACCTCGCACGCCCGGACCTACGTGGACCGCGCCGAGGTCGGCGACCTGGACCGGCAGGTCTGGTCGGCGCACCACAGCGGGTACGCGCGCCTGGACGCGGGGCTGCGGCACAGCCGGACGGTGACGCTCGAGCGTCGCTCGGGGAGGCTGCAGGTCCTGGACGAGGTGACGTCCACCCGGGCGCACCCGGTGCGGTCGTCCTTCCACCTCGGCCCCGACGTCGACGTACGCCTGGAGGGCCCGCTCGCCCGGCTCGGGTGGCCCGCTCCGGACGGCGGCGGCCGGGTGACGGCTCTCCTGCAGCTGCCGGACGCACTCGAGTGGACCGCCCACCAGGGCGAGAGCGACCCGCCGCTGGGGTGGTACTCCGCGGGCCTGGGGCGACGCTGCCCCAGCACCACGCTCGTCGGCAGGGGCCTGGTCCGGGGCCGGCTGGCGCTGCACACCTGTCTCCTCATGGGGGCGACCGAGACGCTCGGCACGAGCGGGACTGGAGTGGGACATGGCTGAGCAAGCACTCGACCTGAGGGTCGTGTGGTCGGTGCTGCGGCGCCACCTCAGGCTGCTGGCGGTGGCTGCGCTGCTGGGGGCCGTCGCGGGAGTGGCGCTGGCGACCTGGCGCCCGCCGGTGCACACCAGCACGAGCATGGTGCTGCTCCCGCTCGCCTCTGACTCGGGCGTGGGTCGTGCCGAGCGTGACGCCGAGACCGAGGTGCGTGTCGCCACGAGCGACCTGGTCCTGGGCGAGGCCGGACTGCGGCTCAGCCCCGAGCTGCCTCTCGCGAAGATGGCCCAGCACGTCACGGTCAGCGCCTCGACGCCCGACGTGCTCCGCTTCACCGCCCGGCACACCGACGCGGAGCTGGCCCAGGCGATGGCGCAGGAGGCGGCCGCCGCCGAGCTGCGCTACGTCGGCAGTGCCGCGGCCCGGCTGCGCAACGCGGCACAGGCCGGCCGTGAGGCCCGGCTGGAGGCGCTGCGCAAGAGCCTGCGCACCGTCGACCGCGACATCCGGACCACCACGGACCGCCGCGACGACGAGCCGTACGGATCGGCCGCCGAGAAGGCGATGTCGGCCGCGCTGGCCCAGCTCACCGCCCAGCAGGCCAGCCTGGTGCTGCAGATCGACCAGGTCGCCGAGGCCGCCTCGGCCGACGTGGGTCGGGACACCGCCTCCCTCATCCAGAAGGCCTCGCCGCCCCGCAGCCCCGGTCTGCTGGTGCGCCGCCTCGTCGCCGGGGCGCTCGGGCTGGTGGCCGGCGTGGTCCTGCTGGGGATGGTCCTCGTCGGGTTCGCCCGCCGCGACCGCCGGCTGCGCTACCGCGACGAGATCGCCGACGCCCTGGGCAGCGCCGTCCTGGCCTCCGTGGTGTCCCGACCGGCGCGCACCGTCGCCGGGTGGCGGACCCTGCTGGGACGCTACGAGCCGGGCACGGTGGACGCCTGGGCGCTGCGCCAGACGCTGCGCCACGTGCTGCCCGCCGACTTCCCGCTCGGTCAGACCCACGACAAGGACGACGTCGCCCGGGCCCCCGTGGAGATCGCGGTCGTGAGCCTCTCCGACGACCCGGGCGCGCTGGCGCTCGGGCCGCAGCTGGCGTCGTACGCCGCAGGGGCCGGCGTGAGCACCCGCCTGGTGCCGCACCGCGGCCACGACTCGGCGGCCGGTCTGTGGGCCGCCTGTGCGCGGGTGCACCCCGAGCACGAGGTCCGCAGCCGGCTGTGGATCAACCGTCCGACCCGGGACGAGGCCCCCGCCGACCTGACGCTGCTGATGGTGGTGATCGACCGCGCCGCCCCCGGGCAGGTCGTGCTGCCGCCCGGCACGCACGGGGTCGTGGCGGTCTCGGCCGGCACCGCGACCGCGGTCGAGCTGGCCCGCGTGGCGGTCAGCGTCGACGAGGCCGACGTCGTCGTGGCCGGTCTCGTGGTGCTCGACCCGGACCGTCTCGACCGCACGACGGGTCGCCGGCTGCAGCCCGACCGGGTCCGTGAGCCGCACCTGCCCGCCCGACTGACCGGGCTGAGCCTGGCCGAGGGCGGGCGCCCGGTGAGATCCGGCCTGCGAGGAGGGGTGGCGCCATGAGGACGTCCGCGTGGCTGGTGGAGGCGGAACGGCCCGAGCAGCCCGAGCTCGACGAGGCCGGTCCCGGCCTGGTGAGCCTGCACTTCCTGCGTCACGCCCTGCGACGCCGGTGGCGGGCCTGGGTCGGGGTCGCCGTGCTGGGCATGGTCCTGGGGGCTGCGGCTGCCGTGGTCCTGCCCAGCAGCAGCTCGGCGACGGTGACGCTGCTGCTGGCCCAACCGGTCGGGGCCGACCCCTCGATGGCCATGAACACCGACGTCAGCCTCCTGCGCACCCGCACGGTCGCGAGCAGGGTCATCGACGACCTGGGCCTGGACCTGCAGCCGGAGCAGCTCCAGGGCTCGGTCACGGTGACGGTGGCCACCACCACCGTGCTGGTGGTGGAGGCCCAGGGCCCCGACCCGGAGGAGGCGGTGCGTCGCACCGGAGCCCTGAGCAAGGCGTTCCTGGCCTTCCGGCGCGAGACCATGGAGCTCCAGGCCGATGCGCAGATCGACCGCTACCAGGCGCGGCTCGAGGAGCTGGGCAAGCAGGCCACGACCTTCACCGCCCAGTACGAGGTGCTCAGCAGCAGTGGCCGGCAGGCGCAGGCCCAGGCGTCCGAGGTGCTCACCAGGCGCGCGCAGGTCGCCGCCCAGATCAGTGAGCTGGAGCAGGAGATCGAGCGGACCCGCATCACCACCGGCGCGGTGATCGGAGCCAGCGGGGTGCTGGATCCGACCAGCCTGGTGGTGGGTCGGTCCGCGCTGCGGACCACGGCGCTGAACACCGCCGCGGGCCTGATCGTGGGTGGGTCCGTCGGTGTGGGCTGGGTGCTGCTCGCGGCCCTGCTGTCCCAGCGGTTGCGCCGGCGCGAGGACGTGGCGCTCGCGCTGGGCACCTCCGTGCGGTGCAGCGTGGGCCGTCTCCCCGGCCGGCTGCCCGGGCTGGCGTGGTCCGGTCGTCGTCGTCAGGCGGCGCTGGACCGGCTGGTCGAGACCCTGGGCGTCGTCACCGAGCCCGAGCCGGGAGTGCCGGTGCGGCTGGGCCTGGGCTCGGTCCAGAGCGCCGCGGAGACCGTCACGGTGGCGAGTGCGTTCGCTGTCGAGCAGGCCCTCCACGGGCGCCGGGTGCTCGTCGTCGACCTGACCGAGCGGGGACGTCTGGAGCACGTCGTGCCCGGTCAGTGGGCCGCCGTGGTCCACGACGTCGACCAGCCGGCACCCGAGGTCGTGCGCCCCGTCGGGGTGCCGCTGCGCTCGGTGGGTCCTTCCGGCTCGCCGTCGCGGGTCGCGACGACGGGACTGCTGCGCCAGGGAGCCGTCCGTGAGGCGTGGGAGTCCGCCGAGGTGGTGCTCACCGTGGTCGACACCGACCCGGCCGTCGGGCTCGAGCACCTGCCCGCGTGGGCGGACCAGATGGTGCTGGTGGTCACCGCCGGCCGGTCCACCGCCGAACGGCTGCGCACCACCGCGGAGCTGGTCCGCGTCGCCGGGCTCAGCCTGCCCTTCGTGCTGATGGTCGGGGCCGACCGCCACGACGAGAGCCTGGGTCGGGCCGAGCAGCCCGAGGACGACGCCAGCGCTCCTGGCCGCGCCACCGGGCGGTGGGGACGGTGAGCGTCGCGGTGCGCCCCGGGCTGGTCCGGCCCGACGCAGGCCAGCGCGGCCGCAACCGCCGGGTCGTCGTCGGGCTGGTGTGGGGGGCGCTGTTCCTCAACGTGCTCACCTTCGCCGACACCCAGACCGTGGTCCCGATCCCGGGTTCGCTGGCCAAGCTGCTCACCCAGGGCGCGCTGCCCCTGGCGCTGCTCCTGGTGGTGGTGGCCAACCGGCGTGGTGTGGTGCGCCCCCAGCTGTTCCTGGTGCTGCTCACCCTGCTCGCGGTCGGCGCCACCGCCGCCAGCCTCTACGCCGAGTTCTTCGCCTCCGCGACCTTCCGGGCCGGCCGGATGGTGCTGTTCATCCTGGTGCTGTGGCTGCTCAGCCCGTTCTTCGGGCGCCGCGACCTGCTGCTCCTGCGCTGCCACCGGATCTGTCTCTCGGTGATCCTCGGGACCGTCTACCTGGGGGCGCTGCTCTCCCCGGGACTCGCCTTCGCCTTCCAGGGCCGGCTCTCGGGTGTCATCTGGCCGATCCCGCCGACCCAGGTCGCCCACTACGCCGCGGTGCTGCTGGGCACGTCCCTGCTGCTGTGGATGTGCCGGGTCGTGGTGGGGCGGCACGCGGCGCTGATGGTCGTGTTCTCGTTCCTGCCCCTGGTGGCCGCCCACACGCGGACCGCCCTGCTCGCGGTGGTGATCGGGATGGCCGTGGCGTCCGCGAGCCTGTTCCTCGGCCACGTCCGCGTACGCCGCACGGTCGCGGTGTCGGTCGCGACCGGGGCGCTCGTGGCCGTGGTCTTCGCCTCGCCGCTCACCGTGTGGTTGCTGCGCGGCCAGTCGGCCGAGGAGGCGAACCGGCTCACCGGACGCACGAACGTGTGGAGCGCCGTGGCCGAGATCGACCGGCCCTGGATCGAGGACCTCTTCGGGTGGGGGTTGTCCAACCAGTCCTTCGACGGCCTGCCGATCGACAGCAGCTGGGTGGCCACCTACGTCGACCAGGGCTGGTTCGGGGTCGGGATGCAGGGCGCCGTGCTGCTGCTCCTGCTGCTGACGGCCCTGGTCCACGTCCGGGGTCCGCAGCGGGCGATCGCGCTGTTCCTGGTGGCCTACTGCACCGTCGCCTCCATCACCGAGACCGGCCTCGGGGCGCCGTCCGCCTACGTGCTCGACCTGGCGGTGGCGGCCGCGCTGCTGATGCCCGAACGACGGGAGGAGGCGTCGTGAGGATCGTGGTGGTGCACGGGCGCTACCGCTCGGCCGCGCCCAGCGGTGAGAACCGGGTGGTCGACCAGGAGACGTCGCTGCTGCGCGAGGCCGGCCACGAGGTGGAGGCCTTCGAGCGACGCAGCGACGACATCGGCGGGTGGCCCGTGGCGCGCCAGGCGATGCTGCCCCTGCTCAGCGTGCGCAACGCAGCGGTCCGGGCCGAGCTGGTCGAGCGGATCCGGGCCACCCGCGCCGACGTCGTCCACGTGCACAACACGTTCCCCTTGCTCAGCGCCTCGGTGCTGCTGGCCTGCCGCGACGCGGGGGTGCCGGTGGTGGCCACCGTGCACAACTACAAGCTCCTCTGCGCCAGCGGGGACTTCTACCGCGCGGGCCGGCCGTGCCACGAGTGTGCCGACGGGCAGGTCGCCCCGGGGTTGAGGCACGGCTGCTACCGCGGCTCCCGTGCCGCGACGCTCCCGGTGGCCGCCGGGCTGCTGGTCAACCGGCGGGCCTGGCAGCAGCTGGTGGCGGCGTACGTGCTGATCAGCTCCTCGCAGCGCACCCTGCTGCGCGGACTGGGGCTGCCGCCGGACCGCGTGTTCGTCAAGCCGAACTTCGTGCGCGCCCCGTCAGGCCCGCGCCAGCCGCGGGAGCACCTGGTGGTGCACCTGGGCCGGTTGGACGAGGCCAAGGGCATCCGGCTGCTGATGCAGGGCTGGGAGCGGCACCTCGCGGCTCGGCCCGGCTCGCGGCTGCGTCTCGTGGTCGCGGGCAGCGGTCCGCTCGAGCCCGAGGTCCGGGCCTGGGGTGCGTCCCGCCCGAGCGTCTCGGTGGTCGGCAACCTCGACCCGGGCGCGGTGGCTGCGCTCCTGGACCGGGCGCTGGTGGCCGTCGTGCCGTCGGCGTGGGAGGAGGTCTTCGGTCTCGTGGCCATCGAGGCCATGGCCCACGGGGTGGCCCCGGTCGCCCCGGCACGCGGCTCCTTCCCCGAGCTGGTGCGCGACGGCTGGGACGGGGCGCTGTTCGCCCCCGGCAGCGCCGACGACCTGGCCCGGGTGCTCGCCGGCGTCGACCGGGCGCCGGAGCACTACCTCGCGCTGGGTGCCCGGGCACGCACGACCTGGGCACGACGGTTCTCGCCCGAGCGCAACCTCACCCAGCTGCTCACCATCTACCGCTTCGCCCTCGACCACCCCGCAGGAAGGCAGCCCGATGCACCTCTGGTCCACACCCAGGTCGAACCCGGTACCCCCCTGGCAGGGGAGGGCTGAGCGATGAGCGCCTGCCCCCGGGTCAGCATCGGGCTCCCGGTCTACAACGGCGAGGACTACCTCGCGCAGTCGCTCGACGCCCTGCTCGGCCAGACCTACGAGGACCTCGAGGTCGTCATCTCCAGCAACGCCTCGACCGACGGCACCGACGACATCTGCCGGCGCTACGCCGTCCGTGACGAGCGGGTGCGCTACGAGCGGCTGCCGCGCAACGTCGGCGCCGCGGCCAACCACGACGTGGTGCTGCGCCGGGCCCGCGGCGAGCTGTTCAAGTGGGCCTCGGCCGACGACCTCTACGCCGCCGACCTGGTCGAGCAGTGCGTCCGCCTCCTCGACCAGCACCCCGACGCCGTCCTCGCCCACTCGTGGACGGCGGCGGTCGACGAGGACGGCACCGTGACCCAGGCGCACGAGTACCCGCTCTGCACCGCGGCGCGCCGCGCCCCCGAGCGGCTGCGCAGCATGCTGTTCGACGGTGACGACATGCCCGGCGCGATCCGGGCCGACGACTTCTACGGGGTGGTGCGCACCGACGTGCTGCGCCAGGTGCCCCCACACGGCAGCTACTACCGCGCCGACCAGGTCTTCGTCACCGACCTCGCCCTGCGGGGGCGCTTCGTGCAGGTGCCGGACTGGCTCTACTTCCGCCGCCACCACGCCGACCGGCTGTCGAACGACGACACGACGATCCGCGAGTGGTGTGCCGGGCTCGACCCGCGCCGGGCCCAGGGCTGGCGGCACCCGACGGCCCGACTGGTCGGCGAGCTCGTCTGGGCCTACGCAGCGGCGCTGCGGCACGCACCCCTGACCCCGGCCGAGCGGCGTGAGTGCGAGCGCCACCTGGTCCGGTGGGCGCTCTCGCGCGCCCGGCGCCGGGTCACGGGCCGGTCCATCGGCGTGCCGGCCGAGGAGTACGACGTCGCGGCCGACCGGCGCGACCTGGCCCGTCGCGTGGTGGTCGGGCAGGGCGTCCCGGGATGAGCGGCGATGCCGGAGGGGCGATCAGGGTCGGGCTGCTGGGCCGGCTCGGTTCCGGCAACATCGGCAACGACGCCAGCCTCGAGGTCGTCCTCGCCCACCTGCGCCGCACGGTCCCGGACGCCCGGCTGGACGCCATGTGCTCGGGGGCCGTCGCGGTCCGCGAGCGCTACGGGCTCGATGCGGTCGACCTGCACCGGCAGCCTCGGGGTGGCACGGCCGCGGGGCGCGTGCTGCGCGGGATCGTGACGGACGCCTGGCGGATCAGCGCCTGGGTGCGCCGGCACGACGTGGTGATCGTGCCCGGGATGGGCACGCTGGAGTCGACGCTGCACGAGCGGTCCTGGCAGATGCCCTGGACGTTGCTGGTGATGGCCCTCAGCGGTCGGGTGTGGGGCACCCGGGTCGCCCTCGTCGGGGTGGGTGCCGACGCCGTCCCGCAGCGGGTGCACCGGGTGCTCCTGGTCGGTGCTGCGCGCCTGGCCCACTACCGCTCGTTCCGCGACGAGCACTCGCGCGAGGAGATGGTCCGGATGGGGCTGCCACCCGGCGACAGCGTCTACCCCGACCTCGTGCTGGGTCTGCCCCGGGCCGGGCGCCCGGCGCCGACGTCGGGCACCGTCGGGCTGGGGGTGATGGCCTGGTCCGGCTCCAACGGCGACCGCGGGCAGGCCGAGCGGCTGCACGCGGCGTACGCCGATCGGCTGGTCGCGCTCGTGCGGCGGCTGCTGGAGCGGGGCTACCGGGTGCGGCTGCTGGTCGGCGACGCCGACGACGTGCCCGTGGCCCGACGCCTCCTGGCCGCGGTGCCGAGCGATCCCGACCGGCTGAGCCTGGTGTCGGTGAGCACCCCCGGGGAGCTGATGGCGGCCGTGGCCTCGGTCGAGGTGGTGGTGGCCTCGCGCTACCACAACGTCGTCTGCGCGCTGCGCTGCGGCACCCCGGCCGTCGCGCTCGCCTACGCCGCCAAGCACCGCGAGCTCCTGGCGCAGGTGGGGCTCGAGAGGCTCACCCACGACATCCGGCACCTGGACCCCGAGCGGCTGGTCGTCCAGGTCGACGCGGTGCACGCCGACCTCGACGGGCTGCGCGGGCTGATCGAGCGTCGTCGCGACGCGCTGGACCCGCTGCTGGCCGCGCAGCTCGAGGCGCTGTCGCGCGAGGTCCTCGGGCTCGTGCCCGAGGTGGTCCGGTGAGCGCGGCGCCCGGCCGGGGTGCCGTGGCCCGGACCCTGGGCAGGCTCAGCTGGGGTGTGGCCGACCAGGGCGTCTCGAGCGCGAAGAACTTCCTGCTGGGCGTCTTCGTGGCCACCACGCTGGGGGCGCAGAGCCTCGGTGCCCTGGGTCTGGTGCTCGTGACCTACGCGATCGTGCTGCAGGCCGCCCGCGGGCTGGCCACCGATCCACTGATGGTGCGCTGCAGCGGCGTCGAGCGCGACACCTGGCGGGCGGCGACCGCGGCAGCGAGCGCCACCGCCCTGCTGGTCGGGGTGCTCGGGGCTGCGGCGTGCCTCGCCGGCGGCCTGGTGCTGATGGCCGAGGTGAGCGGTGAGGGCGGCACCGCGTTCGTCGCGCTGTCGATGTGCCTGCCCGCGCTGGCGCTGCAGGACAGCTGGCGCTACGCCTTCTTCGCCGCCGGGGAGGGGGGCAAGGCGTGCCTCAACGACGCGGTCTGGGGGATCGGTCTGCTGGTGCTGCTGCCCGCGGGCGCACCCCTCGGGCTCGACGGCATCGGCTGGGCGATCGTGGCCTTCGGTCTCAGCGCGGGGATCGCCGCCGTGTTCGGGTCCTGGCAGGCCGGGGTGCTGCCGGACCTGCGGCTGGTGCCGCAGTGGTGGCGCGAGCAGCGCGATCTCGGCGTGCGGTTCCTGGGCGAGAACATCACCCTGGGCGTCGGCCAGCAGGTCACGTCCCTCGTCGTCGCCCTGGTCAGCGGGCTCGGGGCGCTGGGTGCCGTCCGGGGCGCCCAGATGCTGATCGGCCCGGTGGCCAGCCTCCTGATGGGCATCGCCCAGGTCGCCGTCCCGGAGACCGTGCGTTCCCTGGCCGGGGGACGCACCGCCCTCGAGCGCCTGTGCCGTGCCCTCAGCGCCGGCTTGGCGGGCCTGGCGCTGCTGTGGGGGCTCACGATCTTCCTGATCCTCCCGCACGGGGCGGGCCAGGTGCTGCTCGGCGAGGTGTGGCCGGGCGCGCACCTGCTGCTCCCCGCGGTGGTCCTCAGCGCCACCGCGGGCTGCCTGCACGTCGGTCCCTCCGCGGGCCTGCGGGCGCTGGGTCGGGCCGATCTGACCCTGCGGATGCAGGTGCTCGTGACCACGCTCTACGCGGTGCTCGGCACAGCGGGCGCGGCCACCGCGGGGGCGCTGGGCATGGTGTGGGGCACCGCTGCCGCGGCCGGCCTCGGAGCCGTGGCGTGGTGGCTCGCGCTGCACCACGCGGTCCGACGGGCGCAGTTCGTCAACGAGGACCCCTCCGAGCCGGTGGAGCGCGAGCTCGATGGCCGCGTCGCGTGAGGAGGCGGCGTACGACGCCGGCGGCCGCGAGGTGGTCGTCGCGACGCTGATGCGGCGCCAGGGTGGCTCCGGGGTGCAGACCCACGTGCGCACCCTCGTGGAGCACCAGGACGGGACCGCCTCGCCGGTGCGGGTCGTGAACCCCTTCGACGCGGGCTCGGCGCTGGTGCGGCCGGTCTTCGCGGTGCGCAGGGTGATCACGCCGGTGAGCAGCGCCGGGAGCGTGTGGTGGTACCGCGAGTGGCACGCCCGCTTCCTGCGGCGCGCGCTCGCGCAGACGCTCCGGGGGGCCGGGCGGGCGCAGGTCGTCTACGCCCAGTGCCCGCCCTCCGCGGAGGCGGCGCTGGCGGTGCGGGGCGCGCAGCCGGTCGTGATGGCCGCCCACTTCAACGTCTCCGAGGCCGACGAGTGGGCCGCCAAGGGCGACATCGCCGCGCAGGGACGGCTCTTCGCCGCCATCCGCGCGCTCGAGGCCCGGGTGCTGCCGCGTCTCGACGGGATCGTCTACGTCTCCGAGTCCAGCCGGCGCGACTGCCTGGAGCGGATCCCGGCGGTGGCCGGGGTGCCGTCCGTGGTGGTGCCCAACTGCGTGCCGGTCGGCGAGGCCTCGGCCGGGTGTGGGCCCGGGGCCGGGCAGGGCATCGAGGCCGACCTGGTGACGGTGGGCTCGCTGGAGCCGCGCAAGAACCAGGCCTACCTGCTCGACGTGCTGGCAGCGGCGCGCCGTCGCGGGCGCCGCTGCACCCTCACCGTGGTCGGCGACGGCCCGCAGCGCGGCGCGCTGGAGCAGCAGGCGCGGAGGCTGGGCCTGGCCCCGGACGTCCGCTTCGTGGGGCACCGCGACGACGTGGCGCGCCTGGTCCCGCAGCACCGGGTCTACTGCCACACCTCGCGGATGGAGTCCTTCGGGATCGTCCTGGTCGAGGCGATGGCCGCAGGGGTGCCGGTCCTGGCCGCGCCGGTGGGCGGTGTGCCCGAGGTGGTGCGCGACGGCCTCGACGGGCGCTACTGGCCGCTCGACGACCCCGAGGCCGCGGCCGACGTCCTGCTGGCGGTGCTGGACGACGAGGTGGGACGCAGCAGGATGGGTCGCAGCGCCCGCAGCCGCGCCGAGCAGGTGTTCGCGACCGACGTCCAGTGCCCCCGGCTGCTGGACTTCCTGGCTAGCGTGCCGCGGCGCCGAGCAGGTGTCGCACCTCGCTGAGCGGCGGGGCCGCGCGGTCCGCGGCCGAGAGCCCGACGACGGGCAGCGGCCACTGCACACCGAGCTCGGGGTCGTCGTGGGCGAACGTCAGGGACTCGGCCGGGTCGTGCCGGCGGTCGATCCGGTACGACGTGTCGGCCGGCTCGGTGAGCGACTGGAAGCCGTGCGCGCAGCCGGCCGGGATGTAGACCGAGCGCTGGCTCTCGCCGGTGAGCTCGAAGCCCTCCCACTGCCCGAAGGTCGACGAGCCCGGCCGCAGGTCGACCACGACGTCGAAGAGGGCCCCGTGGGAGCAGCGCACCAGCTTGGCCTCGCCGCGGCCCGTGCGCAGGTGCAGGCCCCGCACGACGCCGCGGTGCGTGCGCGACAGGCTGTCCTGGAGGAACGTCTCGGGTCGCAGCCCGTGCTCGCCGGCCACGTCGGCGTCGTAGGTGCGCACGAAGAGGCCACGGTCGTCGTGCAGGGGCTGGGGGGTGAAGACGAGCACCCCGTCGAACCGTGCCCGCTCCACCTGCATGACCTGCCCCCGTCGTCGTGCGGCCCTCGTGGTCCGCCGCGTCCGACGCTGCCCCAGCGCCGGTGTCCGGGGCCTCACGAAATTGCGGTAAATAGCGCTTGCCTCCGCGGCCCGCGGTCCACCAGCACCCAACGTGGGTGCCGACGCCGAGAGTGAGGACAGGGCATGGGAGAGCGACGTTGCCGGCTGTGCGGAGCAGGGCTGAGCACCACCTTCGTGGACCTGGGCATGTCACCGCCCTGCGAGAGTTACGTGCCTGCGGAGGCACTCGATGCGGCGGAGGTCTTCTACCCCCTGCACGTCCGGGTCTGCGACGAGTGCCTGCTCGTGCAGCTGCCGGCCTACATCCCGGCGGAGGACATCTTCACCCAGTACGCCTACTTCTCCTCCTACAGCGACTCCTGGGTGCGCCACTGCGAGCGGTTCGTCGAGTCGGCGATCGAGCGCCTCGGCCTGGACGGCGACTCCTTCGTCGTGGAGGTGGCCAGCAACGACGGCTACCTCCTCCAGCACACGCTGGCGCGCGGCATCCGGTCCCTGGGCATCGAGCCGGCCGCCAACGTCGCGGCGGTCGCGGAGGACCGGGGGGTGGCCACCGAGGTGCTCTTCCTCGGGGAGGAGACCGGCCGCAAGGTCGCGGAGACCCACGGCCGCGCCGACCTGGTGGTGGCCAACAACGTCTTCGCCCACGTGCCCGACATCGTCGACTTCAGCCGCGGCCTGCGTGAGCTGGTCGCGGACGACGGCCGGGTGAGCATCGAGATCCCGCACCTGCTGCGGCTGGTCGAGGGCAACGAGTTCGACACGATCTACCACGAGCACTACTCCTACCTGTCCCTGCTGACGACCCAGCGGGTCCTGGCCTCGGCGGGCCTCGTGGTCGTCGACGTGGACGAGCTGCCCACGCACGGCGGCTCGCTGCGCACCTGGTCGGCGCTCGCCGAGACGGCGCCCGCGCCGAGCGCGGCCGTGGCCCGGGTGCTCGCGGCCGAGGAGCGGGCCGGCCTCCACACGCTGGCCGGCCACGCCGGCTTCGCACGGGCCGTGTCCCAGGTGCGTGACGACTTCGTGGAGTTCCTCATCAGCTGCCGACGCGCCGGACTCACCGTGGCGGCGTACGGCGCCCCCGGCAAGGGGAACACCCTGCTCAACTACTGCGGGGTGCGCGCGGACCTGCTGTCCTTCGCCGTCGACCGCAACCCCTACAAGCACGGCATGTTCCTGCCCGGCACCCACATCCCGGTGCTGCCGGTCGAGGCGCTCGACGAGGCGCGGCCGGACTACGTCGTGATCATGCCGTGGAACCTGCGCAAGGAGATCAGCGCGCAGCTGGAGCACGTGCGGGCCTGGGGTGGGCGGCTGGTCGTCGCGCTGCCCCGGCTCGAGGTCATCTGAGAGAGCAAGCAAGAGGATGAGGGGAGCTCAGTCATGAAGGTGGTCCTGTTCTGCGGTGGTCTGGGGATGAGGATGCGCGCCGACAACCAGTCCCTGCCCAAGCCGATGATGCCGATCGGCAGTCGGCCGGTGCTCTGGCACGTGATGCGCTACTACGCCTACTTCGGGCACACCGAGTTCGTGCTCTGCCTGGGCCACGGCGCCCAGGCGGTCAAGGACTACTTCCTGAACTACCAGGAGACCGCCTCCAACGACTTCGTGCTCACCAAGGGCGGCTCGTACATCGAGATGCTCAGCACCGACATCAGCGAGTGGACCATCACGTTCGTCGACACCGGGATGGAGACCGCGATCGGGGAACGGCTGCGTCGGGTGCGGCCCTACCTCGAGGACGACGGCATCTTCCTGGCCAACTACGGCGACGTGCTCACCGATGCCCCGATGGACGAGCTGGTGGCACAGTTCGAGCAGACCGATGCCGTGGCCCAGATGCTCGCCGTGAAGCCGCAGGACTCCTTCCACGTGGTCGACCTGGACGCCGACGGGCAAGTCGCGGGGCTGGTGCCCGTCGCCGACATGTCGCTGTGCATCAACGGCGGCTACTTCGTGCTGCGCCAGGGGATCTTCGACTACCTCGAGGAGGGCGACGACCTGGTCATGGACGGCTGCGTGCGCGCCGCCCGGGACGGTCGCGTCCGCGCGGTGCGCTACGACGGATTCTGGGCGCCGATGGACACGCTCAAGGAGCGCTCGGCCCTCGAGCACCAGTACCGCCACGGGATCAGCCCGTGGGCGCTGTGGCGCGAGCGCCCGGTGCTGCCGGGTGGCCAGATCACCCCGGTCGTCACCCCGCTCGCGATCTGAGGAACCCCGCCCGTCAGCCCGTCAGCCCGCCCGTCAGCCGGGGAGAGCGGCGAGCCGTGCTGCGAGCTTGTCGAGGGCCATCGCCCACCCCTGCGCCCCCGGTGAGTCCGGCGCCACGCCGACGTGGGTCAGGACCATGCGGGTGCGGTCCCCGAGGCCGGTGAGCTCGACCACGACGGAGGTCTCGCCGGGTGCGCCGGCCCCGTCGGCCATGCTCTCGGAGTAGACGAGCCGGGTCGGTGCGTCGACCTCGTGGTACTCGCCGACGAAGGCCATCGTCATCGGGCCACCCGGGGTCTCCACCTCCATGTCGATGCGGCGACGCCCACCCACCCGGACGTCCATCTCGGCGCGCGGGATCGTCGCCCCGGTGGGGCCGTACCAGCCGGCGAAGTGCTCGGTCTCTGTCCACATCGCCCAGACCAGCTCGATGGGGGCGTCCAGGGTGCGTTCGATCCGCAGGTCCTCGGTGTCGGTCATGGCTGCTCCTTCTGGTGGTGGTTCCTCAGCCGGCGAAGCTGCTGCCGGCGTCCTGGTCGAAGGGGTCCCCGGTCCAGTCCTCCCACGAGATCAGCGGTCCGGCCTCCATCGCCATGAAGGACCACGGGCCGCGGTAGGAGTTGTCCCACCAGCGGTTGTCCTGGTCGTGGGTCACCGCCTGCTCGACGACCAGGCCCTGGAACGGTGAGTGCGGGGGGAAGGTGCCGAAGTTCGAGAACACCCCGCTGACGCCACAGATGTTCGCGGGGGTGCAGCGCTCGCCGAGCGCAGCCGGGTCGAAGTCGAACCGGTTGTCGCGCACGTGGACGTGCTGGGCCTTCCAGCGGCAGTCGTCGTAGTAGGGCTGCGTGCCGATGAGGTCGGGGTCGGCGCAGGCGTCGAAGGTCGCGACGTCGGGGTTGACGAGCGTCGTGTCGGCCGTGGGGTTCGCCGGCGATCCGGCGTACCGGTCGGCGTTCTCCCAGGCGACCACCCCGCCCCAGTTGTCGATGAAGAGGTTGTCGGCGATCAGCAGCTCGTCGCTGTGCCGGTCGCCGGCCCGCGGGTCGCCGCCGGACTCGGAGATGTAGACCGCCGGGGTGGGGAAGCCGGGGTTGCGGGGGCCCTTGACCGTGCCGTTGCCGACGAAGGTGTTGCCCACCACCGCGGCGTTGTAGCTGGTCTCGTACATCAGCCCCTCGGAGTCGTTGTGCTCGATGAGGTTCCCGCTGATCGTGAAGCCGGTGTTGTTGTTGTCGGCCCACAGGCCGGGGCCCGCGTTGTGGTGCACCCAGTTGTCGGTGATGTCGGCCCCGTCGGTCGCCCAGAACTTGCCGCCGCCGGTGCAGCCGCACCCGTCCACCCGCTCCTCCCACCCGGCGGTGTTGTTGCCGCTGATCTCGTTGTGGTGCAGCACGACGTCCTTCGGGCCGGCGGGCAGGAAGGCGCTGAAGCCGTACTGGCCGTTGCGGTCCAGGCAGTTGTGCCGCACGACCGAGCCGGTGCCGAGGAACACCCCGGCGCCGCCGTTGAGGCGCACCGTGTTGTGCTCGACCACCCACCCGGGCGCGCTGTCGTGGTTGACCACGCCCTGGTTGCGGTTGTCGGTGGTCTGCCCGAAGCGCTCGATGGTCAGGTGGGAGACGGTGACGTCCGCGGCGTCGCCGGTGAAGGCGTAGAGGTTGGTGCCGTCGCCGTCGAGCACCGCGCCGGGTGCGCCGACGAAGCGGTCGCCGTCGTGCGGGCGCACCGAGTCGTAGGCCGTGAGGCCGAGGCGGTGGACGCCGGCTGCCAGCCAGAACGTCGTGCCGGGCGGTGACTGGCTCACCACGAGCGGCAGGTTGTCGGTGGGGCGCACCACCACCGCCTCCGCAGGGGGCTGCGCCGGCCCCTGCAGCCCGCGGGAGCCGCAGATCGGCGCGGGCGGGGCGGTCGGCGAGACCGCGCCCACGGCGCCGGCGGCGCGCGGGCTGCCGTCCGCGTCGTCGGCGGTCGGCGGCAGACCCCGCAGGGCGCCCAGCGTCGCGAGGACCACGGCGGCCAGGCCCAGCACGACGAGGGGCCGGACGTGGACACGGTCTCTCGGGATGGGGACGCGCACGGCTCTCCTCTCGAGCGGCTCGACCACCGTAGGACGGGGACCGGGCGGCTCGCGCTCCTCACCAGGACGAGTTACCCCATTGTGGTGACCGCTCGCCGGTGCGGCCCCGCACGGGCTGCTCGCCACCCACCATCGACGTCAGGGGACGCGCGACCGGGGGGAGGAACGACGTGCTGGAGCTGAGCATCGGCGCGGGACCGCTGACGGTGGTGTGCCTGGGGGCGCACCCCGACGACATCGAGATCGGCTGCGGGGGCACCTTGCTGCGCCTGGCCCAGCGCGGCGACGTGGACGTCTCCGCGCTGGTGCTGACGGGCACCGCCCACCGGTTGGAGGAGTCCCGGTCCGCGATGGCTCGGCTCTTCCCCGGGAGCCGGGTCCACGGTGGCGGGCTCGAGGACGGTCGGCTGCCGGGCAGCTGGGAGGCGCTCAAGCAGGCGCTCGAGGACTTCGCCGCCGACCAGCCTGCCCACCGGCTCCCCGACATCGTGCTGGCGCCGCGCGTCGACGACGCCCACCAGGACCACCGCCTCGTCGGTGGGCTGGCCAGCACCGTGTGGCGCGATGCGCTCGTGCTGCACTACGAGATCCCCAAGTGGGACGGCGACATGGCCTCGCCCAGCCACTTCGTCGCCCTGGACGAGGCGACCGCGCGAGGCAAGTTCGAGGTCCTCGACGAGTGCTTCTCCAGCCAACGCTCCCGCGACTGGTGGGACGAGGAGATGTTCCTGGGCCTGATGCGCCTGCGGGGGATGGAGTGCCGCAGCCGCTACGCCGAGGGCTTCGTCGCCTCGAAGGTGCTGCTGGACCCCGTGCTGCGGAGCCGGTCGTGAGCCGCGACTTCAGCGCCTCGGCACGGGCGCAGGCGCGGCTGCACGAGCTGGTGCCCGGCGGCGCGCACACCTACGCCCGGGGCAGCGACCAGTACCCCGAGCACATGGCGCCGGTCATCGTGCGCGGTGCCGGCGCCCGGGTCGAGGACCTCGACGGCAACACCTTCGTGGAGTACGGCATGGGCCTGCGCTCGGTCACGCTCGGGCACGGCTACGCGCCGGTCGTAGAGGCGGTGCGCGACGCGATCGGTGACGGGGTGAGCTTCACCCGTCCGTCGGTGTGGGAGCTGCGTGCGGCCGAGCGGTTCCTCGCGCAGGTGCCCGGGGCCGACATGGTCAAGTTCGCCAAGAACGGCTCCGACGTCACCACCGCCGCGGTGCGCCTCGCCCGGGCCGCCACCGGCCGGCCGCTGGTGGCGATCTGCCGCAGCCAGCCGTTCTTCTCCACCGACGACTGGTTCATCGGCTCGACCGCGATGCCCGGCGGGGTCCCCGCCGAGCACCGGGCCTGCACCGTCGGGTTCGACTACAACGACCTGGACTCGCTGCGGACGGTGCTCGACGCGCACCCCGGCCAGGTCGCCTGCGTGATCCTGGAGGCGGCCTCGTCGACGGCGGAGCCGGAACCGGGCTTCCTCGCCGGCCTGCGCCGGTTGGCCGACCAGGACGGCTTCGTGCTCGTCTTCGACGAGATCATCTGCGGCATGCGCTGGTCACGCCACGGTGCGCAGCACGTCTACGGCGTCCGGCCGGACCTGTCGTGCTGGGGCAAGGCGCTGGGCAACGGGTTCCCGATCGCGGCGCTGGCCGGTCGCCGCGAGCTGATGGAGCGCGGGGGCCTGCGCACCGACGACTCGCGGGTGTTCCTGGTCTCGACCACCCACGGCCCCGAGACCGGGGGGCTGGCGGCGTACCTGGCCGTGGACGACGAGTACGAGCGGCGCGACGTCGTCGCCGAGATGACCGCACTGGGCCAGCGCCTGGCCGAGGCCGTCCGTGGCGAGGTGGCCGCCGTGGGGCTGGACGACCACGTGCGGGTGCTGGGCCCCCCGGTGTCGCTGCTGTTCGCCACCCTGGACCGCGACTGCCGTCCCTCCCAGGCGTTCCGCACGCTGTTCCTGCAGGAGCTGCTGCGCCACGGGGTGCTGGGCCAGTCCTTCGTGATCTCGGCCGCTCACACCGACGCCGATCTCGACCTCACCGTCGAGGCGGTGCGCCGCGCGCTGCCGGTCTACGCGCAGGCGCTGGAGCGGGGTGGGGTCGAGGGCCTGCTCGAGGGCCGGCCCGTGGCGCCGGCGCTGCGTGAGCACGCCGCGCCCCGCAGGATCTCCTAGCAGCCGGCCCGGTGTGCCTCCAGGTAGGCGCCCACTTGGCGTCGGGTGGCGTCGCGGGGGTCCTCGCCGCCGCGCACCGAGCGCTCCCACTCCACCGTCGCGCGGACTGCCTCGCGGGCCCGCAGCACCGGTCGCCAGCCCAGCTCGGTGCGCGCCAGCGTCGAGTCCAGCATCAGCAGACCGGCCTCGTGCGGTCCGGCGTCACCGGTGTCGGTCCAGCTCGCCCCCTCGCCCCACTGCTCGGCCATCAGGTCGGCGACCTCCGCGACGCTCAGCGCGTCCGCGGCGACGGGTCCGAAGTTCCAGCCCCGGTCATGGGCCCGCCCGGGCAGGTGCTCGGCCACGGTCAGGTAGCCGCTGAGCGGTTCGAGGACGTGCTGCCAGGGGCGTACGGCGTCGGGTCGGCGCAGCTGGGCCGGCTCGCCCGCCGCGAAGCGGGAGACGAGCTCGGGCACCAGCGCGTCGGCGGTCGCGTCGCCGCCCCCGACGACGTTGCCGGCCCGGGCCGTCGCGATCCCGAGCCCGTCGCGCGGGAAGGACGTGGTCATGGAGTGGGTCAGCAGCTCCGCACAGGCCTTGCTCGCGCTGTACGGGTCGTCGCCCCCGAGGGGCTCCGGCTCCCGGTAGCCCCAGTGCCACTCGTTGTTGCGGTAGACCTTGTCGGTGGTCACGACCACGCAGCTGCTCACCCGCGGCACGGCGCGCACCGCCTCGAGCACCGACAAGGTGCCCTCGACGTTGGTCGAGAAGGTCTCCCGGGGGTCCCGGTAGGACTCCCGCACCACCGACTGCGCGGCCAGGTGCAGCACCACACCGGCCCCGGAGCGCTCGAGCGCCTGCGTCAGGGCCGCGGTGTCGCGGATGTCCCCGACGTGGTCGCCGGCCAGTTGCTCGCCCGCGCGGGCCCGGGCGTAGAGGAAGTGCTCCGGGGTCGGCAGCGCGTAGCCGTGCACCCGGGCCCCGAGCTGGCGCAGCAGCTCGCACAGCCAGGCGCCCTTGAAGCCGGTGTGTCCGGTGACGAAGACGTCCCGGTCCTTCCAGTGAGCCGCATCCATGGCCGATGAACCTCCTGCGCTGGTCGTCGTTGCACCTTAGTCTGGGACCGTGGTGGACGACGACGACGTCGACGACCCCCAGGGGGTGGCCTCCGGCGCTGACCGGCGGCGACGCATCCGCGCCCGCATGGAGCGTCTCTACCCGCTGTGCCGCTCCATCACCGGTGACGGCGTGCGCGCCACCCTCGACGTGATCGAGCAGGACCTCCCGGCCGGGGTGGAGCTCGTGCGGCACGAGGTGCCCTCGGGCACGCAGGTCCACGACTGGGTCGTCAACGAGGAGTGGAACGTCCGCGGCGCGCACATCGCCGACGCCACCGGGCGCCGCCTCGTCGACCTGGCCGACCACACGCTGCACCTGGTCAGCTACTCGGTGCCCGTGCGCGCCACGATGACCCTCGAGGAGCTGCGACCGCACCTGCACACGCTGCCCGAGCACCCCGACTGGATCCCGTACCGCACGACCTACTACGCCCGGACCTGGGGCTTCTGCCTGCCGCACCGCCGGGTGGCGGAGCTGGAGGAGGCGGCCCGGCTGGGGCCCTTCGAGGTCGTCGTGGACTCCACGCTCACCCCGGGCTCGCTGACGTACGGCGAGATCTTCCTGCCCGGCAGCGAGGAGGGCGAGATCCTGCTCTCGGCCCACCTGTGCCACCCGTCGCTGGCCAACGACAACCTCTCCGGGCTCAGCGTGGCCGCCGAGCTCGTCCGCACGCTCGCCGAGCGGCCGCGCCGGCTCGGCGTCCGCCTCGTGCTGGCGCCGGGCACGATCGGCTCGATCACCTGGCTCAGCCGCAACCCGGCCGGGCTGGAGCGGATCCGGCACGGCCTGGTGCTCACCGGCCTCGGCGGCCCCGGCCCGCTGGTCTACAAGCGGACCCGGCGCGGTGCCCGGCCGGTCGACCGCGCTGCCGAGCTCGTCGTGCGCGACCGTGGCGGCGAGGTGCGCGACTACTCGCCGTACGGCTACGACGAGCGGCAGTACAACGCCCTCGGCTTCGACCTGCCGGTGGGCCGGATCTCCCGGACCCCGCACGGCGAGTACCCGGAGTACCACACCTCCGCCGACGACCTCGGGTTCGTCACCGACGACGAGCTCGTGGCGTCGTACGACGCGGTGCTGGAGGTGCTCGAGGCGCTGCAGCACGACCGCACCTACCGCAACCTGAGCCCCTACGGCGAACCCCAGCTCGGTCGCCGGGGCCTGTACCCCACGACCGGCGGCAAGAGCGCCACGGCGGCCGTGATGGCGATGCTGTGGCTGCTCGCGAGCGCGGACGGGGCGACCTCGTTGGTCGAGGTGGCCGAGGTGTCGGGGGTCCCGGTGCGGGACCTGCACCGCGCGGCCGAGGACCTGCTCGGAGCGGGTCTCCTGGCGCTCGAGCCGGACGACGACTGACCCGCTCACCACTATTGGGCATCTTCGCCCGTGTGCCCGCGGGAGCCCCGCACCGGGTTCCTAGGCTCTGGCCACGGGTCGTGTGGGCCCGGCCCGTCGCCCGACCCTGAGCGGCGCGGACGAGCGGGAGGTGCGTGTGCGTGGAGATGCCTGCCCGCCCGGTACGGGGTCGGCCATGAGTCCTGAGGGCTCCCGCGTCGTGCTGGGAGCCACATCGGAACGCGTGCGGATCCTGTTCATCTCGGGTCAGCACCTGGTCGCGGACGCGGTCCGGGTCGCCTTGGAGAGCCGAGGCGTCGAGGTGGTCGTCCCGGCCTGGACCGGGCGCGCCTCCGACAGCATCACCCGCCAGCGGTTGGTGGGGTGGCAGGTGGGAGCGGGCCTGGTCGTCGGGGACTTCCTCGGACCGGAGCAGCGCGAGGCCGCCGGCCTGCTCGGACGCCTGCCGCTGCCGTGGCTGCTGCTCGTGGAGGAGCCCGCCGACCCGGGCTGGAGCGAGCTCGTGGACAGCGGCGCCACCGGCGTCGTGCCCAGCTCGGTCGCCCTGGACGACCTCGTGGCCCGGCTCGCCGACCTGGTGCTGGGCCGGGCCCGGGCCGCGTGGCCCGACCGGGACCAGCTGGAGGAGGAGTGGCGGCTGCGCCGTGTGGAGCAGGAGGACCAACGCCTGCGGATGGCCACGCTGAGCCCTCGCGAGCACTCGGTGCTGGCGCTGCTGCACGACGGGTTGTCGGTCCGCGAGATCGCGGAGCTCACCGGGGTCCGGGAGGGCACCGTGCGCAGCCAGGTCAAGGCGGTGCTGCGCAAGCTCGGGGTCAGCTCCCAGCTCGCCGCCGTCGCCCAGTTCCAGCGCTGGTCCGAGCAGCCCGAACGGCCCTGACGGCCCTGACGGCCCTGACGGCTCGCCGGCGTTGCCGGACCGGGCTCAGTACGCGCCGCGGCTGCGCAGCACCGCGGGCACGGTGCGCAGCAGGATCCAGGCGTCCAGGCGCAGGCTCCAGTTGTCGACGTAGCGCGAGTCCAGCCGGACGGTGGCGGCCCAGGGCAGGTCCGAGCGCCCGGAGACCTGCCACAGCCCGGTGATGCCCGGACGCACCGCGAGCCGGCGCATCGCGTCCTCGTCGTAGGCGGTGACCTCGCCCGGCAGCGGGGGCCGGGGCCCGACCAGGGCCATCTCGCCGCGCACCACGTTGATCAGCTGGGGGAGCTCGTCGAGCGAGGTCCTCCGCAGCCACCTGCCGAGCCGGGTCACGCGGGGGTCCTGACGCATCTTGAAGAGCACGCCGTCGCTGTCGTTGCTGGCGTGCAGCGCGTCCTTCTGCTCCTCGGCGTCCACGTGCATGGTGCGCAGCTTGTGGATGGAGAACACCGCGCCGTCGCGGCCCACCCGGGGCTGGTGGAAGAACGCCGGGCCCGGCGACTCGAGACGCACGAGCACGGCGAGGACGAGCAGCAGCGGTGCCAGCACCATCAGGGCCGCGGCGCTGGCGCCGCGCTCCCACAGCTGCTTGACGACGCGTCGGGGTCCCGTCAGGTCGGCGTGGCGCACGTAGAGGAGGGACAGGTCGCCGGTGCGTCGCAGTGCGGCCCGGCCCGAGTCGACGCCGTGCAGACCCGGACCGATGAGCAGGTCGACCTGGTCGCGCTCGAGGAGCCAGCCCAGGCGGCGCAGGGAGGTCGGGTCGAGGTGGCGGCAGGGCAGGGCCACCACGCAGTCCGCCTGGTGGGTCCGGGCCAGTGCCGCGACCGAGGTGAACCCCGGGGCGGTGGGCAGGACGAAGCCGGAGCAGCCCTTGGGACCGGCGACGCACACGCCGACCACGACGACCTGGGCGCTGGCCTGCAGCTCGTCCACGAGCCGTCGGACCGGGCGGCGGTGGCCCACCAGGACCACCCGGGTCGGCCGGGGGGAGCGCAGCGACGAGGCGTAGCGCATCCCCCCGCTGCCGACCACGACCGCGGCGGACGCGGCGACCAGGTCGTCGGAGGGCAGGGTGAGGGTGGTGATGCCGTTCAGCACCCCGCCGACCGCCACCAGGTGGATGCCGGCCAGGGCGAAGCGGGCCAGGTCGCCACGGGTGGGCACGGGACGGGGGTCGTAGCTCCGCGCCGCGCCGAGCAGCACGATCCACACCAGGGCGAACGCGACGATCAGCGTCGGTCCGGGCACCAGGTCGCCGGGCAGCAGCATCCAGCCGGCGACGGTCGCACCCAGCGCGTCGGCCGCGAGCAGCAGCTGCCACCTGCGTCGTCGTACCGGCACGGCCGCGTGCGTGGGCTGGTGCTCCACCTCGGGCGCGACGTGCGGGCTGCGGAAAGCGAAGGCGCTCATGTTCCCCCCCACCTCGCACCGGCTCCTGGCCCCGTGCAGCCAATCTAGGAGCCGAGCCGGTGCGTGGCATGCCGCGAATGCGGTAAGCCGGTGGGGGAGTGCTCAGTGCGAGACGAGCCGGGTCTGCACCCGGTGGGCCAGGCCGACGGCGGCGAGCTGCGAGCACACCTCGAGCTTGGCCAGGATCGACTTGACCTGGGTGCGCACCGTGGCCTCGGAGACGAACGACGCGCGGGCGATCTCCCGTACGGTCGTGCCCTCCATGAGGCAGTGCAGCACCTCCCGCTCACGAGGCGTCAACCGGGCCAGCCGGGCGCGCACGTCCTGCAGCTCCTGCTTCTCCTGGTGGTAGACCAGCATCAGCCGCTCGCGCTCCTCACGACTCATCACCGGGCGTCCGTCGCCGATCAGGCGGATCGTGGCCAGGATGGTGTTCAGGGACGCCGTCTTCTCCAGCACCGCTCGGGCGCCGCGGCGCAGGCACTCGCCCCACACGGCCTCCCGGGTGTCGCCGGTGACCACCACCACGGCAGCCCGGGAGCGCACCAGCGGCTCGATGAAGCGGGTCCCGGGGCCGGCGCTGCCGAGGTCCAGGTCCAGCAGCACCACCCGGGGCCGCACCCGCAGCAGCGCGGTGAGCAGCCAGCCGGCAGGGACCACGGTCTGGACGGGCACCTCGATGCGGTGCACGTCGTGTCCCTCCAGCGTGAGCGCCACCTCGAGGGACTCGGCGAAGAGGAGGTGGTCCTCGACGACGGCTACGCGGGTCAGGCCGAGTGCACGTGGCATGGGCTGGGCTCCTCCTGGGACAGGGGGACGGGTCGAGCAGCGGGTGTGGGGTGTCGGCAGGAGCCGACTCGAGCGTCAGGGTGAAGGTGCAACCGGGGTGCCGGTCCTCCAGGTGGAGCTCGCCACCGCAGCGGGCGGCCAGCCGTCGGGCCAGGCTCAGGCCGATCCCGGCGCCCGGCGAGGTGGCCGCCTTGGCGCCCCGCTGGAAGAGCGACGTCCGGAGGTCCGCAGCGACCCCGGGGCCCTCGTCGTGCACGCGGACGAGCACGCGGGACCCGGCCCGGCGTACGTCGACCTCGACCGGCGCACCCGGTGCGTGCCGGGCCGCGTTGCTCAGCAGGATGTCGAGGATCTCGCCGATGTCACCGATGTGGTGGTGGTGGCCCAGCACCTGCTGCGCACAGCCGGACCAGGCCACGCGCTGCCCGCGCAGGCGGGCGGCGGCCACCGCGCTGTCGACCACCGGTCCGAGCGCCAGCTCGTGACCGGCCGGGTCGGGCGGCGGGGCCGGGACGTCGAGGTCGGGCGCGGAGGCGGGCAGTCCGTGCGCCAGCAGGGCGTCGATCCGGTCGAGGTCGCGCGCCCGCAGCTCCTCGAGCCTGGCGCGGGTCGCCTCCTCGAGGGTGTCACCGTGCTCCTGCAGCAGGCGCTCGCTGAGCAGCAGGCCCGCGAGCGCGGTGCGCAGCTCGTGCAGGGTGTCCTCGTCCTCGTCGAGCCGGCGCTCGGTCTCGTGCACCTGGGAGCGGGCCCGGACCAGCTCGCTGTGCGTGAGCCGGTGCACGACGCGAGCGTGCTCCCAGGCCACCAGGAGCACCAGCAGCGTGACCAGCACCAGCCCCTGGGCCGGGGTGGCGAGCGGGCTCCCGGCCCGGCTCAGCAGCACCGAGGCCACGAGGAGACCCAGGACCCCGACGGCGACCAGCGCGGCACCCACCGGCACGTGTTCACGCCGGGGTGTCCTCCCCCGCCCGGTCGCCGCCGGGTCCTCGTCCAGGTGTGGAGCGTGCTCGCTGTCGCTCATGTAGGCCTCCCGTCCTGCCCACAAGTCGGCCACAGACGAGGTACCGCATCGTGATACCAGCGTGAAATCTCGGCGGCTGTGAGCAGCGGTGGTCGTCATGGTCTCGAGACCTCGTCCTGCGGACGGGCATCCGAGACGTCGACGACCTGCTGCGCCAGGACGCGCACCTTGACCTGCTGGTGCTGGGAGAGCCGGCGCAGGTAGGCCATCGCCTGCTCCGAGGTCAGTGTGAAGCGTTCCATGAACAAGCCCTGCGCCTGGGCGATCAGGGCGCGGGACTGCAGCGCCGCGCGCAGGTCCTCCACCTGCTCGACCATGGTCAGGAGCAGGGCCGCCAGGCGCACGCAGTCGACGGCGCGGTCCCGCTCGTTGGAGTCGAAGGCGCCGGGTCGGCGGGCGTACAGGTCCAGGGCCAGGGGGCGGTGGGCCAGGCTCGGCAGGACGATCACCTGCATCGCCCGGTAGCCGGCGTCCGTGAGCGCCCGGGCCCACTGCGGCCACCGCTCCTCCGCTGCCAGGTCGGGGACGACGACCCGGTCGCCGCTGAGCGCACGCACCTCGTGGGCCGGTCCGCCCGGGTGGGACCAGAGGGCGGCGATCTCCGCGTCGTCGGAGCTGGCGAAGCGCTCCGGGGCACCGTCGCCCCTCCAGGTCAGCAGGCCAGCCACATCGGCCTGCAACATCTGCAGGGCGGCGCCGAGCAGGCACCTGCACGCCTCGTCCAGGCCGTCGCTGGCCCTGATGGCCTGCGCGAGAGCGTCGACGCTCTCGTCCGTCACGTCGCCTCCTCCAGGGACATGCACGGGATGCGGCGCGGCCCCCCGGCCGTTTCACTGTGCCACAAGCCGGAGCCCAGCGATAGCGCCCTGGACGGGGCTTGACGCGCTGGGGTCCACTCGTCACCGTGGACTCGTGCTGCGCGCCGCCTGCCCCCGCTGCCCCGCGCCGGTCGCCCCGATCGGTGACGGTTCCCCCCTGTGGTCGTGCCCCGAGCACGGGCCGGTGGCGGCGCTGTGGCGTCCCGACGAGGCGTCGTACGACGGGTTCGCCGAGCACCTGCTGCGCAGCAAGCCGTTCCCGACGTTCCTGCCCTGGCCGCTGAGCCCGGGCTGGAGCGTCACCGACTTCGCCGCGGTCGGTCAGGACGAGGGCGTGGTCGCCACCATGACCTGTGTCAGCGGCAGCAGCGCGCTCGACGGGCCGGTCGACGTGCACGTGGTCAGCGAGGAGCCGGGCACCGGGTTCGCCGCGCGGGTCGCCGGCACCGGGCACGCCGATCCCGGCCGCGAGGTGGGCGTGGGGCCGTCGGAGGTGCGGGTGCGCCTGGAGCGGCAGCCGGTGGCGCTGTGGACGGTGTCGACCAGCGCGGCGCCGGGGGAGTGGGACCGGTCGGTGCTCGCCGGTGAGGCGCACGGGCGCTGGTTGTGGATCGTGGTGCGCCCGGCGGCGGCCGTCCTGCTGCTGCGCGACGAGTGGATCCTGCGCGACGTCTCCGAGGTCGGCCCGGTCGTCGTCGAGCTGCCCTTCAGCGGTCCTGCGCCGACCTGGTGAACGCGAGTGCGTCGGCGCGCCCGCCTAGGGTGGCCGCGTGCGCATCGACCTCCACACCCACTCGCGCGCCAGCGACGGCACCCAGTCGCCGGCCGAGCTGGTGCACGCCGCGGTGGCGGCCGACCTCGACGTGCTCGCGCTGACCGACCACGACACCGCTGCAGGCTGGGACGAGGCCGCCGGTGCCGCGAGCGCCGCGGGGCTGCGCCTGGTCCGGGGGATGGAGATCAGCACCCGCTTCGACGGGCAGGGCGTGCACCTGCTCGCCTACCTGCCCGACCCGTCGTACCCGCCGCTGGCCGCGGAGCTCGAGCGCATCCTGGAGGGCCGCAGGTCGCGGGTGCCGGGCATCCTCGAGGGCCTGCGCGGGGCCGGGATCTCGTTGACCGAGGCCGACGTGGCCCGGGTCTCGGGCCACAGCGCCGCCAGCGGCCGCCCGCACGTCGCCGACGCCCTGGTGGCGCTCGGCGTGGTCGCCGACCGCACCGAGGCCTTCGACCGGCTCCTGAGCCCCGGCCGCCCGGGGTACGTCGACCGGTACGCCGCGCCGCTGCGGGACATGATCGGCCTGGTCGCCGCGGCGGGAGGTGTCTCCGTGGTGGCGCACGTGTGGGGGCGCCGGCACGACGAGTCCCCGGACGGCCGGGCGCTCGCGGAGCTGGCCGGGCTGGGCCTCGCCGGGATCGAGGTGGACCACCAGGACCACTCTCCCGCCGCCCGGGAGCGGCTGCGCGGGATCGCGCGCGAGCTCGACCTGGTCGTCACCGGCTCCAGCGACCACCACGGCGACGGCAAGGTCGACCACGACCTGGGGTGCCACACCACGGCCCCGGAACAGCTCGAGCGGCTGCTCGACCTGGCCGCCGCCGCAGCGCTGGCCTCCGGGCGCGACGCGCCCGGCCCGGTCTGAGCGCTACTTCCGGCCGAGACCCTGCAGCCGCTGGAGCAGGCCGCCGGGGACCAGCCTGGCGGCACCCGTGATGACCTTGTAGCGCGCGCTCGGGATCGAGAACACCTTCCCCTTCGCGAGGTCGGCGAGCGCCGTGCGCACCAGGTCGTCGGCGTCGAGCCACAGGAAGTCGGGCGCCGACTCCTGGCTGACGTCCATGCGCTCGTGGAACTCGGTGCGCACGAAGCCGGGGCACAGCGTCGTCACGGTCACGCCCTGCGGGCCGTACTCCGCCGCCGCCCACTCCCCGAGCTTGTTCACGTAGGCCTTGGCCGCCGAGTAGGAGCCGCGGGGCAGGAAGGACGCCACGCTGGAGACGTTGAGGATCTCGCCGCCGCCGCGCTCCACCATCGGGCCCAGCGCGGCGTGCATCAGCCGCATCACCGCGGTCACGAGGACGTCGAGCATCGCGGTCTCGGCGTCGACGTCGTTGTCGAGGAACCGGCCCTTGAGCCCGAAGCCGGCGTTGTTGACCAGCAGGTCGACCGGTGCGGACCGGTCCTGGAGACGGAGCTCGACCCGGTGCAGCTGCTCGCGGTCGGCCAGGTCGGCGGGCAGCACCTCCACCTCCACGCCGAAGCGGGTGCGCAGGTCGTCGGCGACCTGGCCCAGGCGCTGCTCGTCGCGCGCGACCAGGACCAGGTCGTGGCCGCGCTCGGCGAGCTGGACGGCGAAGCTGTGACCGATGCCGGCGGTGGGTCCGGTGATCAGGGCACGCGGTCGGCGGGAGCCGTCGTGGCTCGAGGTGCGGGACATGGCAGCAGTACAACAGAGGGAAGTGCCCGGCGCGGCCCCGAGTCCGGCATGATGAGGCGCGATGACCACCACACTCGCCGTCGCCAACCAGAAGGGCGGCGTCGCCAAGACCACGTCCGTGGCCTCCCTCGGCGCCGCGCTCGTCGAGCTCGGCCACTCCGTCCTGCTGGTCGACCTGGACCCGCAGGCGTGCCTGACGTTCTCCCTCGGCATCGACCCCGAGGACCTCGAGACGTCCGTGCACCACGTCCTCACCCGCGGCGTCGACGCCGCCGACGTGATCATCTCGACCGAGGACGGGGTGGCCCTGCTCCCGGCGACGATCGAGCTGGCGCGGGCCGAGGCCGACCTGCTCACCCGCACCGGCCGCGAGCACGTCGTCAAGGGCGTCATCGAGGACCTCGGCGACACCTACGACTGGGTGATCCTGGATTGCCCGCCCTCGCTGGGCGTGCTCACCGTGGCCGCGCTGACCGCCGCCGACGGGGTCCTGGTCCCGCTGCAGTGCGAGACCCTGTCGCACCGGGGCGTGGGCCAGCTGCTCGACACCGTGCACGACGTGCGCCGCTTCACCAACCGCGACCTCGAGGTGTGGGGCGTGCTGCCCACGCTCTACGACGGCCGCACCAACCACGCGCGCACCGTGCTCGACACGATCTCCGAGACCTACGACCTCGAGGTCGTCGAGCCGCCGATCCCCAAGACCATCAAGTTCGCCGAGGCGCCGGCCGCCGGCCGCTCGATCCTGGCCACGAGCCGCAACAGCAAGGGTGCGAAGGCCTACCGCGAAGCGGCCGCCAACCTGGTGCTGCGCTCCCAGCGTCCGCGCAGCCGGCAGACGACGAAGCGGTAGCCGGTCGTGGCGCGTCACCGTCTCGAGCCCGGGCCGCGGTTGCGGCGCGGCCGGGCCGCCTCGCTCGGCGCCGCCCTGGTGGTCACGGGCGTGGCCGTCCTCGGCGGGGTCGGCCTGCTGCCGGGCGAGGACGTCGGGGACGCCTCGGCGGTGGAGGTCGCCCGCGACCCGGCGCCGCGTGGTGCGCTCGTCCCCGCACCGCAGCCCGTCGTCCGGGCCGTCTCGGTCGAGCCGACCGTGCCGGCGCCGGCCCCGGCCGGGTCCGGCGAGGGGCGTCGCATCGTGTTCGCCCAGGCCGACCAGCGGGTCTGGCTGGTGGACGCCGACGAGGCCGCGGTGGCGACGTACCTGGTCTCGGGCAGCCTGGGCGACAACCTGCAGCCGGGCAGCTACGAGGTCTTCTCGCGCTCCGAGGACGCCTGGGGCATCGACGACTCCGGGACCATGAAGTGGTTCGTGCGCTTCACCCGCGGTCCGTCCGGTGCCGCCATCGGCTTCCACGACATCCCGATCGACGACGGCGCGCCGGTCCAGCGCGTCGCCGACCTCGGCACCCCGCAGTCGCACGGGTGCATCCGTCAGAAGCGGTCCGACGCCAAGGCCCTGTGGGCCTTCGCACCCCTGGGCACCACCGTCGTCGTCGTCCCCTGACCCGGCCCAGATATCCCGCCCACCCGGCCCAGATAGACCACCGAGCCGGCCCGAAGTGACCTGCAGGCTCAGGGCCTGCGGTCATTTCAGGCCGACTCAGTGAGAGATCCGGGCCGACTCGCGGTGTGGGTCAGGCGTCGGTGCTGGCGGGCTGGCCGCCCTGCCCGCCACCGGAGCGGCGACGGCGGCGGCGACGGGGAGCGCCCGAGCCGGTGGCCTCGCCCTCGACGGGCTTCTCCACCTTCTCGCCGGCGTCGTTGGTGCTGACCTCGGCCACCACCTCGCCGGAGCGGCTGCGGGTGCGGTCGCGGTTGCGGTCGCGGGAGGGGCGCTGGCCCCCGTCGCGGCCGCCGTCGCGGCCGCCCTCACGGTTGGCGCGGGGCTCGCGCGGCGCCTCGGGCACGATGCGGCCCTTGGTGCCGGCGGGGATGCCCTGGTCCGAGAAGAGGTGCTCGGAGGTCGAGTAGGTCTCCTGCGGGGAGTCGAAGGGCAGGTCGAGGGTCTTGTTGATCATCTTCCAGCGGTGCAGGTCGGCCCAGTCCACGAAGGTGATCGCGATGCCGGTGGCGCCCGCGCGGCCGGTGCGCCCGATGCGGTGGACGTAGGTCTTGTCGTCCTCGGGGCAGGTGTAGTTGATGACGTGCGAGACACCGCGCACGTCGATGCCGCGGGCCGCGACGTCGGTGGCGACGAGCACCCGGACCTTGTCCTCGCGGAACTTCGTCAGCGCCTTCTCACGAGCCACCTGCGCCATGTCGCCGTGCAGCGGGCTGGCCGCGAAGCCGCGCTCGGACAGGTCGTCGGCGATGCGCTGGCTCTGACGCTTGGTGCGCGTGAAGACGATGATCTTCTCGGCGTCCTTGGCCTGGAGGATGCGGCCGATGATCTCGGGCTTGTCGAGGTCGTGGGCCTGGTAGATGAACTGCGCCGTGAGCGGCACGGTCGCGTTCTCGTACGACGACTCCGCGCGGATGTTCATCGGCGTGCGCATGTGGGTGCGCGCCAGCGCGACGATCGCGGAGGGCATCGTGGCCGAGAACAGCATGGTCTGGCGCGTCGCCGGCGTCATCTTCAAGATCCGCTCGACGTCGGGCAGGAAGCCCAGGTCCAGCATCTCGTCGGCCTCGTCCAGGACCAGCGCGTGCACGTGGCCCAGGTCGAGGGCGCCGCGGTGGGCGAGGTCGATGAGGCGCCCGGGGGTGCCGACGACGACGTCGACGCCGGTCTGCAGGGCCTCCAGCTGCGGCTCGTAGCCCACGCCGCCGTAGACGGTGAGCACCCGCAGGCCGAGGTCCTTGCTGGCCACGGCGAGGTCGTTGGAGACCTGCAGGGCCAGCTCGCGGGTCGGGGCCACGATGAGCGCCTGCGGCTTGCCCTGCGGGATGTCGGCGTACGCCGGGTCGCTGAGCGTGACGCTGCGCTGCAGCACCGGGATGCCGAAGGCGAGGGTCTTGCCGGTGCCCGTGCGGGCCTGGCCGATGAGGTCGGTGCCCTGCAGGGCGACGGAGAGGGTCATCTCCTGGATGGCGAAGGGTGTGGTGATGCCGGCGCGCTCGAGCGCGTCGCAGATCCCGGGGAGGACCCCCAGGTCGCGGAAGGTGGTCACGTTGAGTGCTCTGCTTTCGTCGTCAGCCGCGGTGGGCCGTATGGCTCGGAGCGGCGGACCGGGCGGACTGCGAGAGCTCGCTGGCGCGTCTGCCGCGCACATGCTGGCGGGTGGTTTCCCGCCTCGGCGCCGTGCCCGGGTGCCCGCGCGTGGCGGCACCGGCACAGCAGTCGATGGGCCCAGGGTATCGGTAGGGTGCGCGCATGACTGAATCCCAGGGCGGCGACACGCCCGCCTCGCGGGCCCACGAGGCCGAGATCGCGCTGGCCGACCCGGCCTACCGCGAGGCCGTCGTCGACCTGCTCGGAGTCCTCGCCTACGGCGAGATCTCGGCCTTCGAGCGGCTCGCCGAGGACGCCAAGCTGGCGCCCACGCTGGAGGACAAGGTCGCGATCGCGCGGATGGCGGCCGGTGAGATCGACCGGGTGGAGCCGCTGCACCGGCGCATCCGTGAGCTGGGTGGCGACCCCTTCGTGGCGATGGCGCCGTTCCGCAGCGCCCTGGACCTCTTCCACGAGCACACCGCCCCCTCGGACTGGTACGAGGGGCTCATCAAGGCCTACGTCGGGGACGGTCTCGCCGACGACTTCTACCGCGAGATCGCGGCCTACCTCGACGCCGGCACCCGCGAGCTGGTGCTCTCCTCGCTGGAGGAGAGCACGCACGCCGCCTTCGTGGTGGACCGGGTGCGGGCCGGCATCGCGAGTGACCACCGGCTCGGAGGTCGGCTCGCGCTGTGGGGGCGCCGGCTGATGGGTGAGGCCCTGATCCAGGCGCAGCGGGTCGCTGCCGAGCGCGAGGCACTGTCGGCGCTGCTGGCCGGGGGAGTGGACCGCCCGGGGCTCGACCTGGCGGCGCTGGGACGGTTGTTCACCCGGCTCACCGAGCGGCACACCGAGCGGATGAGCGAGCTCGGCCTCGACGCCTGAACCGGCCCGCTCACGCGCTCGGCGTGGTCCTCAGCTGCGGAAGCCGACGGTGCCGACCGTCGAGGTGCCGAGCTCGACGTAGGCGAGCTTGGCGGCGGGGACCAGCACGGTGCGGCCCTTGGTGTCGGTCAGGGTCAGCACGCCGCCGGACTCCACGACCTCGGCGATCTGCTGCTGCACCTTCTCGGGCGTCTCGTCGGTCTCGACGCTGAGCTCGCGCTGCGCCTGCTGGATGCCGATCTTGACCTCCACGGGTCCTCCTCATGTTGGGTGCTGCTGGGGGTTGCTCGGGGTGCTGCTGGATCAGTGCTCGTCGGCCTTGGGGTAGCCACGGATCCCGCGCCAGGCCAGACCGGCGATCAGCGCGGCCGCGTCGGAGCGGTCGATGCCAGCGGTGTCGTTGAGCCAGAACCGCGCACTGACCTGGGCCATTCCCACCAGGGAGACCGCCAGCAGCCGGGATGCCTCGTCGGGCAGGCCCGTGTCCTCGCGGATGACCTCGGCGATCATCGCGGCGCACTCGTTGGTCACCCGGTCGACCATCTGGCGCACCGCGACCTCGTTGGTGAGGTCGGACTCGAAGACCAGGCGGAAGGCGCCGTTGTCGTTGGCGACGTAGTCGTAGAAGACGTCCATGGTCGCCGCCACGCGCTGCTTGTTGTCCTGGGTGGAGGCCAGCGCGTCGCGGCAGTTGTCGATGACCTGGTCGCAGGAGGTGTCCAGCAGGGCCAGGTAGAGGTCCATCTTGCCGGGGAAGTGCTGGTAGAGCACCGGCTTGGAGACGCCGGCCCGCTCGGCGATGTCGTCCATCGCGGCGGCGTGGTAGCCGGAGGCGACGAAGACGCCGAGCGCGGACTCGAGCAGCTGGGCACGGCGCTCGCGGCGCGGCATCCGGGCCCCGCGTGGTCGGGCGCTCGCGGGCGCGTCCGCCCCTACCCCGATGTCGTACTGGCCAGCTGCCACGACTGCTCTCCTCGGGGGTCGTCCGGGATCGTCCGGAGGGGTGGTCTGGGATCGTGCGGCGTGAGCCTACCCCGCGGTAGGGACGGTCCGGATGACGGGACGCCGCAGGATGGGAGCGCCGCGACGGCCACGATGGAGCGACGCCGCAGGGAACAGGACCAGGTGCCCGGCTGTTAGGACCACCACACCCTGCGAACCGACCGAGGAGCCCAGCAGTGACGACCTACCCCGCACTCGTCGAGCCGGCAGCCGAGCTGTCCGTCGACGAGGTACGCCGCTACAGCCGCCACCTGATCATCCCCGACGTGGGCATGACGGGTCAGAAGCGGATGAAGAACGCCAAGGTGCTCGTCATCGGTGCCGGTGGGCTCGGCAGCCCCGCGCTCCTCTACCTGGCCGCCGCCGGGGTCGGCACGATCGGGATCGCCGAGTTCGACGAGGTCGACGAGTCGAACCTGCAGCGCCAGATCATCCACACCCAGTCCGACATCGGGAAGTCCAAGGCGGTCTCGGCCAAGGAGTCGATCGCCGAGGCGAACCCCTACGTCGAGGTCGTGCTGCACGAGACGCGGCTCGACAACGACAACGTGATGGACGTCTTCCGCGGCTACGACCTGATCGTCGACGGCACCGACAACTTCGCGACCCGCTACATGGTCAACGACGCCGCCTACTTCCTCGGGATCCCCTACGTCTGGGGCTCGATCTACCGCTTCGACGGCCAGGCGTCGGTGTTCGCGCCGTCGATGTCCGACGAGGCGCCCTGCTACCGCTGCCTGTACCCCGAGCCCCCGCCGCCGGGCATGGTCCCCAGCTGCGCCGAGGGCGGCGTGCTGGGCGTGCTGTGCGCGCAGATCGGCTCGATCCAGGTCAACGAGGCCATCAAGCTGATCATGGGTGCCGGTGAGCCGGCCATCGGTCAGCTGGTCATCTACGACGCCCTCGAGCTGGAGTGGCGCAAGCTCAAGGTCCGCAAGGACCCCGACTGCCGGCTGTGCGGCCCGAACGCCGACGTCACCGGGCTCATCGACTACGACGCCTTCTGCGGCGCGATCTCCGAGGACGCCGCCGACGCCGCGGCCGGGTCGACCATCTCGGTCACCCAGCTCGAGCAGATGCTGAAGGAGCGCGAGGCCGGCACCCGGAAGTTCACGCTGGTCGACGTGCGCGAGGTCAACGAGTACGAGATCAACAAGATCCCCGGCTCGGTGCTGATCCCCAAGGGCGAGTTCCTCAACGGCAACGCGCTCGAGCAGATGCCGGCGGACGAGCAAATCGTCCTGCACTGCAAGTCCGGCGTGCGCTCGGCCGAGGCCCTGGCGGTCCTCAAGGGCGCCGGGTTCGACGACAGCGTGCACGTCGGCGGCGGCGTGGTGGCCTGGGTGAACCAGATCGACCCGAGCCAGCCGTCGTACTGACGCGTTCCACCTCGCCCTGAGCGATCGTTGCGCCCGGGTAGTCCGTTGTGACTACTCGGGCGTAACCCGTTCGGGGGGTCGCTCGTTGTCGGGGGAGGAAGTGACCTGCGTCTCGGACAGGTCACCCACCCCGACCAGGAGGACATCGCACCGATGAAGACCGCCAGCTCGACCATCCGTCGCACCACCAGCGCGCTCGCCGTGCTCGCCGCCGCGGGCCTCGGCACCGCCGCCGCCACGTCGGCCCCCGCCGTCGCGGCGCCCAGCTGGGCGCCGGCCGACGAAGCCGCGATCACCCCGGGCACCCAGATGTACACCGACGGCGCCCAGTGCACCTCCAACTTCGTCTTCACCGACGGCGCCGCCAACGTCTACGTCGGCTACGCCGCCCACTGTGCCGGCATGGGCGCGGCCACCGACACCAACGGCTGCCTCAACGACTCGCTCCCGCTGGGCACCAAGGTCGACTTCGCCGAGGGCGGCAGCCTGCTGAGCTCCGGCACCACGATCGGCACCGGCGAGCTGGTCTACTCCTCGTGGCGCACCATGCGCGACATCGGCACCACCGACGAGAACGCCTGCGCCTACAACGACTTCGCGCTGGTCAAGGTGGACGCCGCCGACGTCGACAAGGTCAACCCGAGCATCCCGTTCTGGGGCGGCCCGACCGGCATCGACACCGACGGCACCGCTGCAGGCGACCGGGTCTACACCTACGGCAACTCCAGCCTGCGCGCCGGCCTCGAGCCGCTCTCGCCCCACACCGGCATCAGCCTCGGTGACAGCGCCGGCGACGACGGCTGGAGCCACCCGCTCTACACCGTGACCCCGGGCGTGCCCGGCGACTCCGGCTCGGCGTTCGTCAGCGAGGACGGCGAGGCCATCGGCACGCTGTCCACCCTGGGCCTGGCCCCGCTGCCGGCCTCCAACAACATCGGCGACCTCGACCGGGAGCTGGCGTTCGCGCAGCAGCACTCCGGCATCGCGGGTCTCGAGCTGGCCCTGGGCACGGAGCCCTTCTCGCCCCTGCTCTGAACCTGATCAGCTCGACGCCCCCGCTCGCGTAGCCGAGCGGGGGCGTCGGTCGTTGAGGGGGCATGCGCACCCGATCCTGGACCGCCCGTGCCCGCACGGCGCCGGCCCCTGCCCCCGTCCTGCTGCTCGTCGTGACGGCGCTGGCCCTCGTGGCCGCCCTCGTGGGGCCGCTGGGCGCCGAGGCGCAGGCCGCTCCCGCGGGCCGGCACGACCGCTGGGCGCCGGTCGCGGCGGCGACCATCACCCCGGGCGTGCAGATGTACACGGACGGCGCGCAGTGCACCGCCAACTTCGTCTTCACCGACAAGCGCGGCCGCGTCTACGTCGGGTACGCCGCCCACTGCGCCGGCCTGGGGGAGGCCACCGACACCAGCGGGTGCACCACGGACACGCTGCCGCGCGGGACCACGGTGAAGTTCGCCCGAGGCGGCAACCTCGCCTCCAACGGGACCATCGTGGGTCGGGGCCGCCTGGCCTACTCCTCCTGGGACACGATGGCGCGGCTGGGCACCACCGACGCCGACACCTGCGACTACAACGACTTCGCGCTGGTCAAGGTGCAGCGCCGCCACGTCGACCGGGTCAACCCCACCGTGCCGTTCTTCGGCGGCCCGACCGGGCTCTCGCGCACCGGCGCCCCCGCCGGCTCGCCGGTCTACAGCTACGGACAGTCCAGCCTGCGCCCCACCGCGCTGCTCTCCCCGAAGTACGGGTTCTCCCTCGGCGGGTCCGGCGACTGGAGCTGGGACGTCTACACGCTGACCCCGGGCATCCCCGGGGACTCCGGCAGCGGGTTCCTCGACGCCGACGGCGCCGCGTTCGGCACCCTGTCCACCGTGGCCCTCGCCCCGCTGCCGCTGTCCAACGGCGTCGGCGACCTGGCCTCCGAGCTGGACTTCGCCCGCCGGCACTCCGGCATCCCCGGCCTGCGCCTGGCGAGCGGCACCGAGCCGTTCTCGGCACTCCCGCTGGGGTAGGTTCTGGCCGCGTGCGGCACCCAGAGGATCCCGAGCGGTACGTCGAGGACGTGCTCGCCTGCGTGGAGCAGGTGCCGCGGGGGCGCGTGACGACGTACGGCGCCATCGCCGAGGCCGTGGGCCGCTACGGACCGCGCCGGGTCGGCAACGTGATGGCCACCCACGGCGCCGCCGTCGCGTGGTGGCGCGTGGTGCGCGCCGACGGCTCGCTGCCGCCCAGCCACGACGCCGAGGCACGGCAGGCCTACCTGGAGGAGGGCACCGCGCTGCGCCCGTCCGGGTCGGTCGACCTCGGCGCTGCGTTCTTCGAGCCGCGCCCACCCCTGCCTGACCCGAGCAGGGACCCGCTCTTCGAGCTGGCCGGCACCCTGCGCGCGGCGTACGAGGAGGTCGACTGGGCGCGCACCTGCCTCGGCGCGCCGGCGTCCTGGAGCCCCCGGCTGCGCAGCACCCTGGCGATGGCGCTCGACACGCGCTTCGCGATGGCGCTGCTGTGGGGGCCCGACCTCGTGCTGCTCTACAACGAGGCCTTCGTCGAGCTGATCGCCGACAAGCACCCCAGCGCGCTCGGGTCGCGCTCGGCGGACGTCTTCCCCGAGGTCTGGGACCAGATCAGCCCGATGCTGCACGGCGTCCTGGCCTCCGGCGAGCCCACGTGGACCGTCGACGCGCTGGTCCCGCTGCAGCGCTCCGGCTTCCTCGAGGAGTGCTACTTCACCTACTCCTACTCGCCGGTCCGCGCGCCCGACGGTGGCGTCGAGGGCATCGTCGACATCGTCACCGAGACCACCCGCCAGGTGGTGGCTCGCCGACGCCTGCAGGTCCTGACGCGCCTGGGACAGAACCTGTCGCAGGCCTCGAGCGCCGCCGCCCTGGTCGAGCTGGCGCTGCAGGAGCTCCGGGCCGACCCGCAGGACCTCGCGCAGGTCGACCTGGAGCCGGGGGCGCTGCGCGACGCGTTCACGCTCGAGGGCGTCGCGCGCCCGGGGGAGGGGGCCCGCGCCCGCTTCGCGCTCCCGACCTCCGACCCCAGGGCGCCCCAGCAGCACCTCGTCCTGCGGCTCAGCGACCAGCTCGCCCTCGACGAGGACTACGTGGACTTCCTGCGCTCGCTCGCCGGCACCCTGCGGCAGGGCCTGCAGGTGCTGGCCGCCCGCGAGGCCGACCGGCAGATCTCCGAGGCGCTGCAGCGCAGCCTGCTGACCCGCCCGGCGCACGGGCCGACCCTCGAGGTCGCGGTGCGCTACCAACCGGCGTCGGAGAAGGCCCGCGTCGGGGGCGACTGGTACGACGCCTACGTGCTGCCCGACGGTGCCGTGGCGGTGATGGTCGGGGACGTCGCCGGCCACGACCAGGTCGCGGCCGCCGCGATGGGCCAGCTGCGCAACCTCACCCGCGGCGTGGCCTACAGCGCCCGTCTGGCGCTGCCCGCCCGGGTGCTCAGCGACCTGGACCGGGCGATGGCCGGGCTCGGGGTCGGCGAGGTCGCCACCGCGGTCCTGGCCGTGGTCGAGGACGGTGGCCCCGACGGCCAGCTGCTGCACTGGAGCAACGCGGGGCACCCGCCGCCGCTGGTGATCGAGGCCGACGGCACGGTGCGGCTGCTGGAGGAGACGCCGGACCTGCTCCTGGGCCTGGACCCCGACACGCCCCGCAGCGACCACCGGCTGCGGCTGCGTCCCGGCGACACCCTGCTGCTCTACACCGACGGCCTGGTGGAGCGCCGCGGCGCCGGCCTCGACGAGGGCCTGGCCTGGCTGGTCGGTGCGCTGGCCGGCTGGGGAGGCGCGGACCCCGAGGCGCTGTGCGACCACCTGCTCGGCGAGGTCGGGGTCGTCGAGGACGACCTGGTCCTGCTGGTGCTGCGCGCCCGCACCTGAGGACCGGCCCGACGACCGGCCCGACGCCTGACCCGGCGCCCGTCCCCACGCGCGGGGCCGTCCCTGCCGTATGCTCGCCAACCGTCCGGGAGGCCCCGGACGCGCTGCGAGGAGGCACACGATTCCTGGTCCCGAGGCCGAGCAGGCACCCCACGGCACCGTCCCCATCGGACTGATCCTCGGGGGCGTGCAGAAGGCGGCCACGAGCACCCTCTACCGGGTCCTCGTCAGCCACCAGCACATCACACGCGCCCCGCAGAAGGAGTGGCACTTCTTCGACGACGACACCCGCGACTGGCAGCGCCCGGACCTCAGCGACTACCACGTCGCGCTGCGCGCGGCCCGGTCGAAGGCGACGATGGGCGTCGACGCGACGCCGTCGTACCTGTTCTGGCCGGGGGCGCTGGAACGCATCCACGCCTGGAACCCCGACGTACCGCTGATCTTCTGCTTCCGCGACCCGATCGAGCGCGCCTTCTCGCACTGGGTGATGAACTGGACCCGCCGGCTGCCGGCCGAGGAGCGGATCACCTTCGCCGAGTCGGTGCGCATCCCCTACGACCCGTCCTGGGTCGGCACCCGCCCCGAGGGCTGGGACGACAAGGGCCTGCGCACCCGCACCGTCGTGGCACGCGGCTTCTACGGCGCCCAGCTGGCCCGGGTGCACTCGATCTTCCCGAGCGAGCAGGTGCACGTCGTCGACTTCCACCAGATGGTCAAGGCGCAGCACGAGACCGCCGAGGACCTCGTCGCCCGCCTGGGGCTGCCGCCGTACAAGAAGCGCTTCGAGCCGCTGGCCCGCAGCGCCTCGAGCACGGACTTCGAGGCCGAGGCGCCCACCGCCGACGACATCGCGGTGCTGCGCGACCGGTTCGCCGACGACCACCGCGCCTTCAGCGCGTCCTCCGGTCTCGACACCTCGGGGTGGACCACCAGCCGGCTGCTGGCCGACGAGGTGACCCCGGGCGAGGTCGCGGAGAAGCTGGCCCGCAAGGCCGGCCTGCGCCCGTGAGAGCGGTGGACCGGTCGGTAACCAGCACACTGGGCGGGTGAGCGACCCGAGCAGCGACCGCACCAGCGGGCGCACCAGCGAGTGGATGTACCGGACCCTCCACACCGTGGTGCCCCCGGTGCTCCGGACGCTGGGGCGACCGCACGTCGAGGGTCTGCACCACGTGCCGGCCACCGGCGGGGTGCTGCTGGCCAGCAACCACCTCTCGTTCGTCGACTCGGTGGTGATCCCGGTCGTGGTGCCACGCCAGGTGGCGTTCCTGGCCAAGTCCGACTACTTCACCGGCACGGGGCTGCGCGGAGCGGCCCAACGCGCCTGGTTCGAGGGCCTGGGGATGCTCCCGGTCGACCGCGACGACCCGCGGGCGGCGCGGGGCAGCCTCGACACGGCGCTGGAGGTGCTCGCCCGCGGCGACGCCTTCGGGCTCTACCCCGAGGGATCCCGCTCGCGCGACGGCCGGCTCTACCGCGGCCGCACCGGCGTGGCGCACCTGGCGCTCACCGCCGGGGTCCCGGTCGTCCCGGTCGGGCTGGTCGGCACCGACCGGCTCCAGCCCGTCGGCGCGCGCTTCCCGCGCCCGGTGCGGGTCACCGTCCGCTTCGGTGCGCCCGTGCTCCCGGGGGCCCGCTTCGAGGACATGCCCGCCGGGCGGGCGCGCCGGCAGCTGACCGACGAGGTGATGGCCGCGATCGCCGCCCTCAGCGGCCAGCCCGAGGCCGGGGTCTACAACGAGCGCGGCCCCGTCTGAGCGACGTGGGCCCGATCGCTCAGCTGCTGCTGGGCTTGGGCAGCTGGGGGATGAGCCAGGACAGGAAGGCGTCCTGGCTGCGGGTCTGCAGGTAGATCCGACCGGGCCCGGTCAGGTCGCAGACCAGGCCCTCGCCCGAGAACAGCGTCGACCTCCAGCCGCCGACCTTGCGCACGGCGTACTGCACGCCCTCGGTCCAGGCGACCATGTGCCCGGTGTCGACGGTCCAGGTCTGGCCCGGGGCGAGGTCGATGTGGTGGATGGCGCCGTACGAGGACAGCACCACCTCGCCGCGGCCGGCCAGGCGGAGCATGAACAGGCCCTCACCGGAGAAGAACCGGGTGCCACCGCCCCACCTGGTGTCGATCTCGACGCCCGAGGACGCGGCCAGGTAGGAGCCCGAGGTGACGAACAGCTGGCCGTCCAGCGGCCAGGACACGACGTCACCGGGCAGGGACGGCGCCAGGTACATCTCGGCGCCGTCCTGCTGGGCGGTGAAGGTGTTCATGAAGAACGACTCGCCGCCGAGCAGGGAGCGCTTGAGCCCCTTGAGCACCCCGCCCTGCGTGGACGTCTCCATGCTGATGCCGGGCGACATGGCCAGCATCGCGCCGGACTCGGCCCGCACCGACTCCCCGGCGGCCAGGGTCAGGCGGGCGGTGGCGTAGGCGGGGCTGAAGAGGACCTCGGTCTGCATGCCAGCAACCTAGTCCTGGATCCTGCGGATTCCCCGGGTACCCGGGGAATCCGTTCGAGATCCGTCCTTACCCTGGACCCGCTTGGTCCGCAAGAGTTTTTGCCAGGGGATGAGACAGTTGATTAACTTCTCGTTTCGTACCTTCTCAACGCACCTTCCTTCGGTCAGGGTGAGCGTCTGGGATGCCGATGGGTGGCGTCCCCCGAAGAGAAGTGAGCACACCTGTGAGGACATCACGCGCGCTGGTCGGCCCCTTGGGCCTGGCGCTCGCTGCCACCGCGGCCCTGGCCGGGACCGGACTGCCTGCAGCGGCCGAACCGTCGTCCCCGGCCCGCGCCGACGAAACTCCCGGGCGCGGCCCGGGCACCGTGAACCGGGTCGAGGAGCCCACGACGGCCGCGGTCGTCAAGCGCGCCGCGGAGACCGCGGTGGCCGGCGACCCGATCGACATGCCCACGTCGTACCCCTACCAGCCGGCACTGCGGCTCTACCGTGACAACCCCGACGACGCCGCCGACACCGCCGACCTCATGGGGCACCCCGAGATCGCGCCCAAGCTCATGGAGCTGATGGGCAAGAGCGATCGCGTCTCCGCCCAGGTCGTGGGGCAGTCCACCGAGGGGCGGGACCTCTACCTGGTCACCGTCACCGCGCCCGAGCGCGAGCAGGACACCGCTCAGCAGACGGCCTGGCGCGACAAGATCAAGAACGACCCCACCGCCGCCGCGGCCGACAGCACGCTGCTCACCCAGTACAAGACCCCCGTGTGGATGAGCAACAACATCCACGGCAACGAGTGGGAGGGCACCGATGCTGCGATGCAGTACATCGAGTACCTGGCCACGGCGCCGATGTCGGAGGTCGGCAGCATCCTGCGCAACAACCGGCTCTACTTCTCGCCGTCGCTCAACCCCGACGGGCGCACCAACGCGACCCGGGCCACCGCCGTGGGCCTGGACCCCAACCGCGACCTGATCACCAACCAGACCCCGGAGACGAGGTCCTTCATCCGCACCGCCCAGGCGGTCCAGGCGATCTACGCCGCGGACTTCCACGGCTACACGCGGGTGCTGCAGATCGAGCCCGCCGGCCCGCCGCACGGCTCGAACTACGAGTTCGACCTGATCCTGCCGCACAACTACGCCCTGGCCCTCAAGGTGGAGCAGGACGTCGTCGACGCCGCGATCCCCGGCAACACCTACCGCAACGTCGGGACCGGCGAGATCGTCTCCGAGGTCACCGACGAGGCGACCGCCCACATCAAGATCCCCTACCGCGACACCCCGTCGGGCTGGGACGACTTCCCGCCGATCTTCACCGCGCAGTACGCCGCGTTCTACGGCGCCGCGACCACCACGGTCGAGCTGCCCCTGACCCGGGGCGCCAGCGGTGGTCGCCAGACCCCGGAGCGCGCCGAGGTCAACACCGCGGTCGCCTACCAGACCATCCTCAGCATGGTCGACTACCTCAACGACCCGGTCGCGGCCCGCGAGATGGTCGAGAACCAGATCGAGACCTTCCGTCGCGGCGTGGACGGCGAGGCCAAGACGAGCGTGACCACGGAGAACATCGCCTCGGTGCCCGGGCCGTCGCAGTGGAAGGCGCTGTGGGACGTCGTCGACGACCAGGAGCCGGTGACCATGCCGCGCGCCTACGTGATCCCGGTGGGCAAGGGCCAGCGCTCGGCGCGCGACGCGACCTCGTTGGTCGAGCAGCTGCTGATGCACGAGATCGAGGTCGCCACGCTCGACGCCGCCACCACGGTCGGGGGCACGACCTACCCGGCCGGCTCCTACGTCGTCGACATGCACCAGCCCCTGCGAGGCCTGGCCAACAGCCTGCTCGACCTCGGCGACGACATCTCGTCGAAGGTGCCGTCGATGTACGACGTCTCGGCGTGGAGCTACAGCTACCTCTGGGGCGCCGACGTCGACAAGGTCGGCCTGGTCACCGGGGCCCCGCTGGGCGCCACGACCCCGGTGAGCGCCCCGACCGACGCCACCTCCGTGCCGTCGCGACCGGGCCTGACCACCTTCGACGTCGCGGGGGTCGTGGACTTCCAGGCGCTCAACGCGCTGCTCGAGGACAGCGTGCCGGTCTCGATGCTGGCTGACGGCTCCGTCGTCATCGGCGCCGACGACTTCGCCGCCGCTGCCGCGGTGGCCCGTGAGCACGGCATCGTGCTCGAGCCCGCGAGCGAGGCCGACCTCGACGCCCTCGACGACGAGGAGACCACCGCCCTCAGCGACCTGACGATCGGCTACGTCGGCACCCAGGACGACCGGCTCTCGCTGACCGAGCTCGGCTTCGACGACCTGGTCCAGCTCAGCAGCAGCAGCCTGGAGTCCGACCCGACCCTGATGGACGACGTCGACGTGCTGTGGGTGGCCTCCACCTTCAGCCCCGGCGCCGACTCGGTGGCCCGCGCCGCCGTGCAGTCCTTCGTCGACGAGGGTGGCGCCCTGCTGGGTCGCACCAACCGCGGCTTCGAGGCCGCGGTGTCCTTCGGGCTGATGAGCGGCACGGTCGTGAGTGGCAACGGCAACGGCAACGGCATCGTCGCCGTCGACACCCCGGAGGGGTCGGTGCTCGCCCCCTACGCGCAGGACCACGCCTTCATCTACCCGGCCTACTCCTTCACCGACCTCGGTGAGGACGTCTCGGTCGAGCAGACCTACGACGCCGAGAACCCGTACCTGGCCGGTCACTGGCGGGCCACCAACGCCACCAACGGTCCGGACTTCGCAGCCGGCAAGGCCTCGGTGGTCTCCTCGGTGGACGCCGAGACCGGCGCCAGGTCGATGGTCTTCGGCACCTCGGTCTTCTTCCGCACCCACCCCAAGGGCGGGCTGAGCCAGGCGGCTCGGGCGCTGATGTGGGCCGCGCCGGCCGGTGAGGCCGTCGTCGCCCCCGAGGGCGAGACCCGCGGCACCTCGACGACCACGCTCGAGGCGCAGGCCAAGAACAAGCGCAAGGCCAAGGTGACCGTCACCGTCGAGGTCGACGGTGAGCCGGGCACCGGCACCGTGCTCGTCAAGGACAAGGGCACCCGGGTCGAGGTCCTCGAGATCGCGGACGGCGACGACGGCACCGTCAAGGTGACCCTGCGCCTGGGCACCGGCCGGCACAAGCTGAAGGCCGTGCGCAAGGGCGACGACGTCGCCACGCGCAGCGCCTCCGCACCGGTCGTGCTGCGCCTGGGGTGAGCACCCGGAGCGCGGGTGAACGCCCGCTGCACGACGCCTGATCGACGACGGGCCCGCTTGGCAGCTCCTGCCGGGCGGGCCCGTCCGGCGTGCCCACGGCACCCGGACCGCCCCGGCGCCCGCCGAGGTGTCGGCGCCGGGTGGTCGAATGGCGTCCATGCCCTCGACGTACCGGCTCGTCCGCCCGCAGGCCCCCGTCGGTGGGCGCGCCGACGGTCCGCGCCTCGACGAGGACCAGCAGCGCGTCGTCGACCACGCCGAGGGGCCGCTGCTGGTGCTGGCCGGGCCCGGCACCGGCAAGACCACGACGCTGGTCGAGGCGATCGCGCGGCGCATCGAGGACGGCGCGCGTCCCGAGGAGGTGCTGGCGCTGACCTTCTCGCGCAAGGCCGCCGAGCAGCTGCGCGACCGGGTCACCGCGCGGCTGGGTCGCACGATGTCCGCGGCGCCGAGCATGACCTTCCACTCCTTCGCCTACGCCCTGCTGCGGGAGCTGTCGCCGGCCGAGCTCTACGAGGCCCCGCTGCGGCTGCTCTCGGCCCCCGAGTCGGACGTCGTGCTGCGCGAGCTGCTCGCCACCACCCCGGAGTCGGTGCGCTGGCCCTCCTCGCTCGACCACGCGCTGGGCACCCGCGGCTTCGCCCGCGAGGTGCACGCCGTGCTGTCCCGGGCCCGCGAGAAGGGCCTCGACGGGGAGTCCCTGGCGACGCTCGGGCGCGAGCACGACGCGCCCGAGCTGGTCGCCGCTGGGCTGTTCCTCGACTCCTACCTCACCAACCTCGACGCCCAGGGCGCCACCGACTACGCCGACCTGATCCGGCGCGCCACGATCGAGGCCGAGCTGCACCGCGAGCGGCTGCGCGCGCGGTGGCGCCACGTCTTCGTCGACGAGTACCAGGACACCGATCCCGGTCAGGTCGCGCTGCTGCAGGCGCTGGCCGGCGACGGCCGCAACCTCGTCGTGGTCGGCGACCCGCACCAGTCCATCTACGGCTTCCGCGGCGCCGAGGTGCGCGGCATCCTGGAGTTCCCGACCGTCTTCCCCCGGGCCGACTCCCGGCCGGCCCCCGTGGTGGCGCTGCGGACGACGCGGCGCTTCGGCCCGCGGCTGCTGGTGGCCTCGCAGCGCATCGCCGGTCGGCTCGGGCTGCCCGGCACCATCGACGAGGGGGCGCGCGAGGCGTTCCTGCGCCCGCGGGCCGAGGCCGGGTCGCTGGGCGAGGGCCGGGTGCTCGTGCGCACCTTCGACACCGAGCGGGCCGAGGCCGAGCACCTCGCCGACCTGCTGCGCCGCGCCCACCTCGAGGACGGCATCGACTGGGACGACATGGCCGTGCTGGTGCGCTCGGGGCGCAACTCGATCCCGGCGCTGCGCCGCGCCCTGGGGGCGGCCGGCGTGCCGGTCGAGGTCGCCAGCGACGAGGTGCCGCTGGTCCGCGATCCCGCGGTGCTGCCGCTGCTCGACGCGCTGCGCGCCGTGGTCACCCTCGACCTCGCCGACAGCGAGGGGGGCGCCGCCGCCCCGGAGCACGAGCAGATCACCGTCGAGCGTGCCGAGGCGATGCTGACCGGGCCGCTCGGCGGCCTCGACGCCGGCGACGTACGCCGCTTGGCGCGCCGGCTGCGCACCCGCGAGAAGGAGCGCGCCCACGCCGAGGAGCGCACGGCGCGGCCCTCGCGCGAGCTGCTGCGCGAGGCGGTGGTCGACACCGCGGTGCTCGACGGGCTGCCCGGCGGCGCCGAGGCGCCCGAGCTCGACCGGGCCCGGGCACTGGCCGGGCTGCTGGCCAGCACCCGCGCGGCGTTGCGCGCCGGGTCCTCGGCCGAGGAGCTGCTGTGGGCGCTGTGGTCGGGCTCGGGCTGGCCGGCCCGGCTGCGCCGGGGCGTGGAGTCCGGGGGCGGGGCTGCGCGTCGCGCGCACCGTGACCTCGACTCGGTCGTGGCGCTCTTCGAGGTGGCCGCGCGTGCGGAGGAGCAGCGCGACCACCTGGGGGTGCGCGCGTTCCTCGCCACGCTCGGGGCGCAGCAGATCCCCGCCGACACGTTGGCCGACCGCGGGGCCCGGGGCTCGTCGGTGCGGCTGCTCACCGCGCACCGCTCCAAGGGCCTGGAGTGGCGCCTGGTCGTGGTCGCGCACGTGCAGCAGGACGCCTGGCCCGACCTGCGTCGGCGCTCCACGCTGCTGCAGGCCGACCGGATCGGCGCCGACGGGCTGGTGCCGCCGGTCTCGACCCGCGAGCTGCTGCTCGAGGAGCGGCGGCTGTTCTACGTCGCCTGCACCCGCGCGCGCCAGCGCCTGGTGGTCACCGCCGTCCGCTCGCCCGACGACGACGGCGAGCAGCCGTCGCGCTTCCTCGACGAGCTCGGGGTCAGCGTGGAGGCCGTGGTCGGGCGACCCCGACGCCCGTTGTCGATGGACGGGCTGGTGGCCGAGCTGCGACGCACCCTGGCCGACCCGAACACCAGCGAGCCGCTGCGCGACGCCGCCGCCCGCCGGTTGCGCCGCCTCGCGGGCGAGTACGCCGGCAGCGGGCGCAGCGCGCGCCAGCTGGTGCCCCAGGCCGACCCGGCCAGCTGGTGGGGCACCCGCGCCGCCTCCCTGTCCGAGCAGCCGGTCCGGGACCCCGACCAGCCCGTGCCGATCTCGGCGAGCCTCCTCGAGGCCGTCGGGGTCTGCCCGATGCAGTGGTTCCTGGCCAAGGAGGCCGGCGGCGTGGTCCGCTCGCACCAGTCGGCCAACCTCGGCCAGATGGTGCACGCGGTGGCCGAGTGCGTCTCCTCGGGCGACCTGGTGGCCGGGCCCGACGACGTCGACGTGCTGATGGACTGTGTCGACGAGGTCTGGGACCGCCTCGAGTTCCGGACCCCCTGGTCCAAGCTGCGCGAGCACGAGCGGGTGCGCACCGCGCTGGCCCGCTTCCTGCGCTGGCACCACGCGGGCACGCGACGCCTCGTCGGCACCGAGTCGCACTTCTCCACCGTGATCGACCTGCCGGACGGCGAACGGGTCCGCCTGACCGGGTACGCCGACCGGGTCGAGCTCGACCACGACGGGCGGGTGATCGTGGTGGACCTGAAGACCGGCCGCAACGCGCCCAGCCAGAAGTCGGTCCAGCAGCACCTCCAGCTCGGCGTCTACCAGCTCGCCGTCGACCGTGGCGCCGTCGACGAGATCGTCGAGCCGCTCACCGGGGGGCCGGGCGCGTCCGGGGGAGCCGAGCTGGTGCAGCTGGGCATCGAGGACGGCTCCGACTCGGCGAAGGTGCAGGCCCAGGAGGTCCAGCCCGACGACGGACCGGCGCGCGACGACCTGCGTCGTCGCCTGCAGCAGGCCGCGGTGCTGCTGCGCCGCGAGTCGTTCCCGGCGGTCGCCGGCCAGCACTGCCGCGACTGCCCGTTCGTGCCGGTGTGTCCGATCAAGTCCGCGGGAGCGGTGGTGTCCCGATGAGCATCCCGTTCGAGCCCGTGCGCATCGACGGCCCGGAGGACCTCCAGCGGGCGATGCGCACGGCGTACGCCCCCAGCCCGCAGCAGTGGGCGGCCATCTCGGCGCCCCTGCAGCCCGCGGTCGTCGTCGCCGGCGCCGGGTCGGGCAAGACGACGCTGATGGCGGCGCGGGTGGTCCACCTCGTGCTGACCGGACAGGTGCGTCCCGACGAGGTGCTCGGCCTGACCTTCACCACCAAGGCGGCCAGCGAGCTGCGCCACCGCATCCGCGAGGCGCTGCGCACCGCGGGCGTGCTCGACGACCCCGAGCGCCCGGGGCCGCCGCCGGGCCCCGACGAGGAGGCGCCCGACGACACCCTCGAGCCGACCGTGCTCACCTACAACGCCTACGCCGCCAACCTGCTGTCCGAGCACGGTCTGCTCATCGGCCATGAGCCCGACACCCGCGTGATCACCGACGCGGCGCGCTACCAGCTCGGCGCCCGGGTCGTGGCCGGGTGGAGCGGGGACGTGCGGTTGCTCTCCGACCACCCGCCGACCGTGATCCAGAACCTGCTGGCCCTCGACGGGGCGATGAGCGAGCACCTCGTCACCGCCGACGACGTACGCCGCGTGGACGCCGATGCCCGGCGCGGCTTCGGCCAAGCGCTGGCCGAGGAGCAGGCCGGCAAGTGCCGCAAGACCTACTGCGAGCCGTTGGAGAAGGCCATGAACGCCCTCGACCGGCGCGCCGAGCTGCTCGGCCTCGTCGGTGGCTACCGACGGCTCAAGGCCGACCTGGGCCTGATGGACTTCTCCGACCAGATCGAGCTCGGCGCGCGGCTGGCCAGCCAGCAGCCCGGCGTCGGGGCCGCGGAGCGCGCCAAGTTCAAGGTGGTGCTGCTCGACGAGTACCAGGACACCTCGGTGGCGCAGGCGATCATGCTCAGCCGACTCTTCTCCGGCCCCGACGCGGCGGGCGGGCGCGGGCACGCCGTGACCGCCGTCGGCGACCCGAACCAGGCGATCTACGGCTGGCGCGGCGCCTCGGTCTCCAACATCCTCAACTTCGCCGACGGGTTCCCGGCGGCGACGCCGCAGGAGCAGGTGCCGACCTACCCGCTGACGGTCAACCGGCGCTCCGACACCCGCATCCTCGACGTCGCCAACCGCCTGGCCGGCCCGCTGCTCGAGAAGTACCGCCAGGTCGCGCCGCTCGAACCCGCCCCCGGGGCGGCGCCCGGCGTGGTCGAGGTCGGTGTGCACGAGACACACGCCGACGAGCTGGCCTGGCTCGTCGCCCAGGTGCACGCCACCCACGAGCGCGGCGGCGACTGGTCCGACATCGGGGTGCTGACCCGCGACAACAGCCACGCCGCCGACGTCTTCGACGCGCTCACCGGGGCCGGCGTCCCGGTGGAGATCGTCGGGCTCTCCGGGCTGCTGCGCCTGCCCGAGGTGGCCGAGGTGGTCGCGGTGCTGACGCTGCTGCACGACGTCACCGCCAACGAGGCGCTGCTGACGCTGCTGACCGGTCCACGATGGGCGGTGGGACCGCGCGACCTGCGCCTCCTGGCCCAGCGGGCCCGCGAGATCGCCGGTGTCAGCGGCCGGGTGGAGCACCCCGGGGTCGCCGAGCAGCTGGTTGCCATCGCCGACGGCATCGACCCGGCCGAGGTGCCCTCCCTCGACGACGCCCTCGCCGACCCCGGCGAGCTGCCCTACTCCGCGGAGGCCCTCGAGCGCTTCGCGCTGCTGGCCGGCGAGCTGCGGCTGCTGCGCACCACCGTGAGCGAGCCGCTGCTCGACGTGGTGCGGCGCATCATCGACGTCACCGGCACCGACGTCGAGCTGGCCTCCGCCGTCAGCTCCGCGGCCGGGGCCCGGCGCGACAACCTCGACCTGTTCGTCAAGGCCGTCGCGGACTTCCAGGCCGTCGACGGCGAGGTCTCGCTGGCCGCGCTGCTGGCCTACCTGACCGCCGAGGACGACCAGGGCAACGGCCTCGACCTGGCCACCCCGACGCTGGCCGACTCGGTCAAGCTGCTCACCGTGCACCGCTCCAAGGGCTTGGAGTGGGACGCGGTGTTCCTGGTCGGCACCTGCGAGACCAGGTTCCCCTCCAACCGCTCGCGCACCCTGTGGACCTCCTCGCCGGCGGTGCTGCCGGCCCCGCTGCGCGGCGACGCGCCCGACCAGCCGCAGCTCGAGGGCCACGACAAGCAGGCGCTCGACGCCTACCGCACCGCCACCCGGGCCCACGACGCCGAGGAGGAGCTCCGGCTGGGGTACGTCGCCCTGACCCGGGCTGCGCACCGCCTCGCCGTGACGTCGTACTGCTGGACCGAGCGCAGCACCCCGTTCGGGCCCTCGGACTACCAGCGCACGATCAAGGAGCAGCTCGAGGAGTGGGGGGTGGAGGTGCCCGTCTGGCGCGAACGGCCGGTCAAGGGCGACGCCAACCCCTACGACGCCGTCGACCCGTCGCGACCGTGGCCGAGCACCACCACGGGCCTCGAGACCGCGCGTCGGCTCGAGGCGGCGGCCCGCGTCCGGGCGGCGGAGCCCGGCGCCCCCGACGAGGACCTCGACGTGATCGACGGGGCCCGGGTGGCGGAGTGGGACGCCGAGCTCGACCGGTTGCTCGCCGAGGCCCGCCGCGACCGCTCCGACGAGATCGAGGTGGTGCTGCCCAGCAGCCTGTCGGCGACCGCGCTCTCGCGGCTGCGCGACGACCCCGAGGCCTTCGCCCGGGAGCTGGCCCGCCCGATGCCGCGCCCGCCGTCGTCCGCGGCCCGCTTCGGCACCCGCTTCCACGCCTGGGTGGAGGCCCGCTTCGGGCAGCAGGACCTCTTCGACCTCGACGACCTGCCGGGGCGCGGCGACGCCGGGATCGACGACGACGCCGACCTCGCCGACCTCGTGCGGACGTTCGAGACCGGCCCCTTCGCGACCCGGGTGCCCCACCGGGTGGAGGCGCCGTTCTCGCTGGTCCTGGCGGGCCAGGTGGTGCGCGGTCGCATCGACGCGGTCTACCAGGACCCGGACGGGTCCTTCCTGCTGGTGGACTGGAAGACCAACCGCGGGACCGACGCCGACCCGCTCCAGCTCGCGATCTACCGCACCGCCTGGGCCGAGCTGGAGGGTGTGCCGGTCGAGCAGGTGCGCACCGCCTTCTACTACGTGCGCAGCGGCACCCTCATCGAGCCGGAGGACCTGCCGGGTCGCGAGCAGCTCGAGCACCTGCTGGCCGGGTCGTAGGGTCGCGGCATGGACATCCAGCCCAGTACGCAGTCCGGCGCCCAGGTCGTCGTGGTGGTCGGAGCCGGCCCCGGGGTCAGCGGCTCGCTGGCGCGCCGCTGTGCCGCAGAGGGGTGGCAGGTGGGTCTCGTCGGTCTCGACGAGCACGCGCTCGCGGACCTGGCCGCCACGCTGGTGCCTGCCCGGGTCGAACGCCGGATCGCCGACCTGACGGACCCCGTCGCCGGCGCGCAGGCCGTGGCGGGGCTGGGGGAGCGGTTCGGTCGCATCGACCTGCTGCACGTCAACCCCAGCGCCTACCGGGAGGCAGATCCGCTGCACCTGGGCGTCGAGGAGCTGCTCGAGGACGTCCGTCTCGGGGTGGGCTCGCTGCTCACCGCCGTCCAGGCCGCCCACCCCTACCTCGTCCGCGGCGCGCGGGTCACCGTCACCGGGTCCATGGCCGCCGACCAGCCCTCGCCCGTCGCCGCGTCCCTGGGCGTGCAGAAGGCAGGGGTGCGCAACCTCGTGCACTCCCTCGACGCCACCCTCGCCCCCGAGGGCGTCCGCGCGGTCTCGGTCACCGTGCGCGGCGCCCTGGCCCGGGAGGGCACGTTCAGCCACGACGCCGTCGCGGCCGCGATCCTCGACGCCTCCCGCCAGGACGAGGCCGACTGGCGCTCGGAGGTCTCCTACCCGTCGGTGTGAGGCACGAGGGCCCGGGACACCCCACGCGCCGCGAACCGCCCGGCCCGGTTGGCGCCGATGGTGCTGGCCGAGGGGCCGTACCCGACGAGCTGCACGCGGGGGTCCTCGACCGCGGTGGTGCCGTGGGCGTCGAGCTGGATGCCCCCGAGCCCGCTGCGCAGGCGCAGCGGCGCCAGGTGCCGGACCGCGGGCCGGAAGCCGGTGGCCCAGACGACGGCCTGGGCCGGCTCGAAGGATCCGTCGTCCCAGCGCACGCCGTCGCGCTCGAGGGAGGCGAACATCGGCAGGCGGCGGTAGGCGCCGAGCTCCTGCGCCGCGCGCTCCTGCTCGCGCAGCGCCAGGCCGGTCACGCCGACCACGCTGGCGGGCGGCAGGCCCCGGCGCACGCGGTCGTGGACGAGGGCGACGGCCGCTCGGCCGACCTCGGGGGTGAAGTCGTCGGTGCGCCATAGCGGTGGCCGCCGGGTGACCCACAGCGTGTCGGTGACCAGGGCGATCTCGCCGAGCAGCTGCACGGCCGAGGCGCCCCCGCCGACCACCACGGTGCGCAGACCACGGAAGGCCTCGGCGCCGGGGTAGTCGCGGGTGTGCACCTGCGGACCGGCGAAGTCGTGGGCACCCGGGTAGGCCGGCACGTAGGGCTGCGACCAGGTGCCGGTGGCGTTGACCAGCGTGCGCGTCAGCCAGGTGCGCTCCTGAGCGTGCACGCTCAGCAGCGCGCCGGGCCCGTCGGTGACCCGGTCGACCCGGACCGGACGCAGCACGGGCAGGTCGTGGCGCCGCTCGTACGCCGCGAAGTACGCCGGCACGGCCCGGTTGGCCGCCTCGCGGCGGGGGAGCGTCGGCCCCGGCTGCTGGCGGTCCTCGTCGGGCAGCTCGTGCACGCCGTGGACGTCGTGCATGCTCAGCGAGTCCCACCGGTGCTGCCACGCGCCACCGGGCGCCGCGTCGGCGTCGAGCACGAGGTGGTCGACACCGCGCCGCGCGAGGTGGAACGAGGCGGACAGGCCCGCCTGCCCGGCGCCGATCACGATGCTGTCCCAGACCTCCACGTCGGAGGAACACCGACCGCGCCCCCTGCTGTTCCGCGCGCTACGGTCGGCGGCGTGAGCTTCCCGCACGAGCAGATGTCCGCCGACCCCCACGACCGTTCCGCGTGGCACCGCACCGACGACGCCTGGCTCGACGAACGCTGGGCCGATCCGGACAGTCGGGTCCTCGTGGTCTCAGGCACGCGGATCCGTCCCCGCGACGGTCGGGTCGACTGGGTTCCGCCCGCCGAGGCGCCCGAGGGGCTGCGGGTGCTGCTCGGGGAGTGGCACGGGCACGCGTGGTTCGCCGTCGTGACCGGCGCCGACGTGTCGCGCTCCGGGGACGGCTGGATGCCGCTGCGTGGACTGCTGCCCTCGCTGGCCGACGACGCACTGGCCTACGCGCCGCTGGTCTTCCACGCCCTGGGGCTGGCCGAGTGGCTCTTCGTGACCCGCTTCTGCCCGCGCTGCGCCGGGGCGCTCGAACCGCGCAAGTCCGGGCACGAGCTGGTGTGCATCCAGTGCGGCACGTCGCAGTTCCCCCGCACCGACCCGGCCGTGATCATGGTCGTCACCGCCGGGGAGCCCGGCAGCGACGACGAGCGCTGTCTCCTGGGTCGGCAGAGCATCTGGCTCGAGGGGCGCTTCTCGACCCTGGCCGGGTTCTGCGAGCCGGGGGAGAGCCTGGAGGACGCCGTGCGCCGTGAGGTGCTCGAGGAGACCGGGGTGCACGTCGGCGACGTCACCTACTTCGGCAACCAGCCGTGGCCGCTGCCGGGGAGCCTGATGGTCGGCTTCTCCGCGCTGGCCACCAGCACCGAGATCCAGGTCGACCACGACGAGCTCGAGGACGCGCGCTGGTTCACCCGCGCCGAGATGCGCGAGCAGGCCGAGGCCGGGACCCTGGTGCTGCCCGGCGGGGTCTCCATCAGCCGGTCGCTGGTCGAGCACTGGTACGGCGGGCCGCTCCCCGGCCAGTGGTGAGCCCAGTAGTGAGCCCGGTCAGGCCAGCGCGGCCAGCTTCTCCTTGACCTGCACCAGCGAGGGGTTGGTCAGCGCGGCGCCGTCGGCGAACACCAGCGTCGGGACGGTCTGGTTGCCGTTGTTGGCCTTCTCGACGATCTCGACGGCGGCCGGGTCCTGCTCGATGTCGACGATCGTGAACGGGATGCCCTCGCGGTCCAGCTGCGACTTCAGGCGGTGGCAGTAGCCGCACCACGGAGTGCTGTACATGGTGAACCCGCCGGACGGGCTGTTCGGGGTGGTCTCCACAGGGGCTTCGGTGCTCATGTCGGGCTGTCGCCTCCGGCATCTAGGGTGGGTGCGGTCCCTGAAGCCAACCACCCCCACCCCGGAGTTGTTCCCACCCCATGCCCGATGCCGATGCCCTGCTCTCCGCGCTCGACCCCGAGCAGCGCCAGGTGGCAGAAGCCCTGCGGGGCCCCGTGCGGGTGCTGGCCGGAGCCGGGACCGGCAAGACCCGCGCGATCACCCACCGCATCGCCTACGGCGTGGCCACCGGCGTCTACTCGCCTACCGAGGTGCTCGCCGTCACCTTCACGACCCGCGCCGCGGGCGAGATGCGCCAACGGCTGCGCACGATGGGCACCGGCGCGGTCCAGGCCCGCACCTTCCACGCCGCGGCCCTGCGCCAGCTGCGCTACTTCTGGCCGCACGTGCACGGCACCGAGCTGCCCCGGCTGATCGAGTCGAAGATCCCGCTGCTCGTCGGCGCCGCCCGTCGGCAGCGGGTCCGCGCCGACCAGGCCCTGTTGCGCGACCTGGCCTCCGAGGTCGAGTGGGCCAAGGTCAGCAACGTCCACCCCGACGACTACGCGAAGGAGGCCACGCGCCGCGGCCGCAGCGTCACCGGCCACGACGCCGAGACTGTCGCGCGGATCTTCGGCAGCTACGAGGAGGTCAAGCGCGGCGAGGGTCGGATGGACATGGAGGACATCCTGCTGCTGACCGCCGGCATGCTCGCCGACGACGAGCGGGTGGCCGCGCAGGTGCGCCGGCAGTACAAGTACTTCGTGGTCGACGAGTTCCAGGACGTCTCGCCGCTGCAGTCGGCGCTGCTCGACCTGTGGCTCGGCGGGCGCGACGAGCTCTGCGTCGTCGGGGACCCGGCCCAGACGATCTACTCCTTCGCCGGCGCCAACGCCGACTACCTGCGTGACTTCCCGACCAAGCACGCCGGGACCACGTCGGTGGAGCTGGTGCGCAACTACCGCTCCACACCCGAGGTGGTCGCGGCCGCCAACAGCCTGCTCGCCGGTTCGACGACCACCAGCGTGTCGCTGCGTTCCCAGCGCCCCTCGGGCCGCGCGGTCGACTTCCGCTCGGCGCCCGACGAGGTGTCCGAGGCCGAGGCCGTGGCCGCCCGCATCCTCGAGCTGCGCGAGGCCGGCAGCTCGATGGGTGAGGTCGCGATCCTGTTCCGCATCAACGCGCAGTCCGAGACCTTCGAGGAGGCGCTGTCGGCGCGCAAGATCCCCTACATCGTGCGCGGTGCGGCGCGCTTCTTCGACCGCCCGGAGGTGCGCGAGGCCGTGACCCGCATCCGCGGCGCGGCGCGCAGCGGCCAGGGCGAGGAGCTCGTGGAGCTGGTGCGCTCGACGTTGGCGGGCATGGGGTGGACCTCCGTGCCGCCGACCGGGCGCGGTCAGACCCGCGACCGCTGGGAGTCCTGGCAGGCGCTGGTCGACCAGGCCGAGGAGTTCGCCGCGGGGGAGGGCAAGGACCAGGACGACCCGGCCGGTGCCTTCGTCGACGACCTCGACCGTCGGGTCGCCGAGCAGCACGCCCCGGTGGCCGAGGGCGTCACCCTGGCCACCTTCCACGCCGCGAAGGGTCTCGAGTGGGACCACGTGTTCCTGTGCGGCTTGCAGGACGGCACGCTGCCGATCACCTACGCCGACACCCCGGCGGCGGTGGAGGAGGAGCGCCGTCTCCTCTACGTCGGGATGACGCGTGCCCGCCTCGAGCTGTCGTGCTCGTGGTCGCTGGCGCGCAACCCGGGCGGACGAGGCTCGCGCAAGCCCTCGCGCTTCCTCGACCCGCTGCTGCCCGAGGAGGCGCGGCCCAAGCCCGCCGGCTCGACGCGCTCCGGCCGTGCGATGACGTGCCGCGAGTGCGGGACCCCGCTGCACACGCCGGCCGACAAGAAGCGGGCGCGCTGCGCGGACTGCCCGGCCTCCTACGACGAGGCGCTGTTCGAGCGCCTGCGTGAGTGGCGCAAGGAGCGTGCCGCACAGGACAGCGTGCCTGCGTTCGTGGTCTTCCCCGACCTCACCCTCGAGCTGATCGCCGAGGCGAAGCCGCAGAGCCAGGAGGCGCTGCTGCGCATCAGCGGCATCGGCCGCCAGAAGCTCGAGCGCTACGGCGAGGACGTGCTCGCCGTCATCGGCTGAGCGCTCCGGAGAAAAGTTCAGAAATACCTATTAAATGGTTTGCCCATGACAACGAGGGGCGACTAGTTTACCTAGCAGCACACAGCGCACCGGGCCCTGACGAGGCCCGCGCACGAGACTTCGAGGAGGTGGAGCACATGTTCAGCATCCAGATCGCGACGACGGCCATGACCGCCGCGACGACTGCCGCGCCCTCGCGCGCCTACGGCACCGCTGTGCCCACCTCCGCTCGCCACACCGTCTTCGGTGCCGACCTGGGTGGCCGTGGCGTCGAGGCGCCGGCACGCATCGATGCCACCGTCCCGGGGAACCCTGTCTGGAGACCACCGACCTGCTGAGAGCAGTCGTCGATGAGCCTCCAGGCCGCGGAACCCGAAACCGGGATCCGCGGCCTTTGTGTTTGCCCAGCGGTCCCCCCACTCCCGCCGTGACCCACGGCGATCAGTTCCCACCCGCTACCAGGTCGACAAGGAGGTGACATCCATGACCACCAGCGTTCTCGACCGCACCGCCGAACCCAGCCTGGGCCAGCTGCACGACCAGGCCGAGCGGGCCGCGGAGGACCAGATGCCGTGCCGGGCCGCCGGCCCCGAGCTCTGGTTCGCCGAGTCCCCTCGCGACGTCGAGCTCGCCAAGGCGCTCTGCCTGGACTGCCCGGTCCGACAGCTGTGCCTGGCCGGCGCCCTCGAACGCCGCGAGCCCTGGGGCGTGTGGGGCGGCGAGCTCTTCCTGCAAGGCGTCGTCATCCCGCGCAAGCGCCCCCGGGGCCGGCCCCGCAAGAACGAGCAGGCCGCCTGAGCACCCGCACCACCGTCCCGCACCACCTCCACCACCCAGACCAGTGAGAGAGCACCCCATGAGCTACCAGCCAGACACCCTCGCCGCGGCGCGCATCAGCGCCCGGCTCGACGAGGCAGGGCAACGACGACGAGGCCATGAGCTGGCCCGCGCACGCCGGTACACCCGGCGGGCCGAGCGGGCAGCCGAGCAGGCCAGCATCGCGTTCGCCCGGGCGCTCTGAGCGCCACCACCTCGTCACGGAAGACAGAGACACCATGACCACGACCACGAACCGGAGCACGATCATGAACTTGATGCACGAGAACCTGGCACGCGTACAAATGGCCGCGCGCCTGGGAGAGGCGCAGTCACGTCGTCGCGGCTACCAGCTCGCCCGGGCGCAGCGCCTGAGCCGCAAGGCCGAGTCCGCCGCGCAGCAGGCGCGCCTGGCCCTGGCCCGAGCCCTGTAGATCAGCCCCTGCAGGCCAGCCCTGAAGATCAACACCCACCCGGCAACCGGGCGCGAGAGACCTCGCGCCCGGTTGTCGGCATGCCTAGGGTGGGTGGATGCGCACCTGTGACTTCTGCGGACGTGCGGAGGACGACGCCGCGGCGAGCCTGACCTGGTCCACCGCGGTGGAGCGCGGCCGCACCCGCACGTTCTGCGACGAGTGCTCGCGAGAGCACCTGCGCGCGATGGAGGGCAAGCTCGACTCCGAGTGGTGGTGAGGCCTCAGCCGGTCGCCAGCACGTCCCACGCGCACCCGCAGTGGGGGTGGCGCAGCCGCGGCTCGGCGGTCGGGGCGAGGTCCGGGCCGAGCCCGATCGTCGCCGACCAGGTCGAGGGCCGTTCACCGTCGAGGTGACGCACCACGTCGCGGACCGCCCAGGCGACCGCCAGGTGCCGCAGCGCGGGGTCGCTCGGCTCCGGTGCGAGCGCGCCCGGAGCCGGGCCGGCCCGGTGCGCGTGCTGGGCCAGCACCACCGCTCGCCGGGGATCGCGGTCCCCGGCGTGCGCGTCGAGGCAGCGCAGGCAGGCGGTGCGTCCGGGCACCACGAACGGGCCGAGCAGGTAGGACTCCAGCTGCGCGGTGACCAGCAGGTGCGGCACCTGCTCGCGCACCAGCTCGTCGACGAGCTCGCGGTCGGGCTCGGGGCCGACGACCAGCACCAGGGTCGGGTCCTCGTGCGCCCGGCCCCGGCCCGGGCCGGTGGCGCACAGGCCGATCCCGCAGTCCCGCAGCAGGGACACCACCTCGGCGTGCAGCCCGGGTGCGGCCAGCACCTGGACCCTCGCCTCGCCGCGCACGCGGAGGCGGCGTACGGCGTCGACGGGGGCCTCGCAGAAGGCCGCCGCCACGCCGGCGTCGTCCAGCCCGCCGCCGGCCCGCGCGGCGGTCAGGCAGCTCTCGAGGTCGCCCGCGTCGACGAGCAGCCCCGCGGCGGCCAGCGCCGTCAGGGCCCGCGCGCCCCGGGCGAGGTCCCGCTGCGGGACGTCGGCGCGGGGGTCGGGCGACTCCAGCGCCCGCAGGAGCGCGCGCACCTCGGGGTGGTCCTCGAGGACCACCCGGCGCGGCGCCCCCAGACCGACCTGGAGGTGCCGGTCGTCGCGGCGGTAGACCCCGGCCCCGGGCAGGAGACGTGGCCGCCCGGGCAGGGCGGGGGCGAGGGGCGGCGGTGGCGGGGCGCTCATGACGTCCTCCTACCCAGTCCGGGCCCCGGATGCACCCGGTCTCCACAGACGGCGACGGCCCCGGACCGAGGTCCGGGGCCGCCACCAGGAGTGCCGGGTGTGGCTCAGGCCTTGCCGAGGATGCGGTTGAGGTTGGTGCCGCAGACGGGGCACACGGCCTTGGCCATGCGGGTGCCCTTGTCGTTCACCTTGACCTCGCCCTCCGCCTCGCGCTTCTCCTTGCACTTCACGCAGTAGAACTCGCCGCTCCAGGTCTCCGCCATGACGGCCTCCTTGCTTGTCTCTCTCGGGTCCTCACAGCGGGGGTGGTGCTGCCCGCCGGTGTCCGCGGCGGGTGCCAGTGGACCGGGACGACCCTACGGCACCGGCGCCGCCGCGCCTGTGGACAGGCCTGTGGACAACGCGGTCGAAACCGTGGATATCGGTGGAGGACACGCGGGGGAGCGGGGGACAGGCCTGTGGACAACTGCGCCCGACCTGACGTCGTACGCTGCTCTGACCAGCACCGACGCTCCTCCACCGCCTGTGGAGGAGGACGACCCGTTCCGAGGAGCAGCGTGGCCGAGCACGAGTCCTACGACGGTGGCCCGGTGGCCGCGCTGCGCCGCATCGCGTTCCTGCTCGAGCGGGGCCGCCAGGACACCTACAAGGTCAAGGCGTTCCGGGCCGCCGCGGCGGCGATCCTGCCGCTGGGCGAGGACGCGGTGGCCGCGGCGGTCGCCGACGGCACGCTGCGCCGGATCGAGGGCGTGGGTGCCAGCACCGCGAAGGTGGTCGAGCAGGCGGTGCGGGGCGAGCTGCCGGAGCGGCTCGCGCGCGCCGAGGCCGAGCACGGCGGCCCGCTCGTCGAGGGCGGTGAGGAGCTGCACGCCCTGCTGCGCGGCGACCTGCACTCGCACTCGGACTGGTCCGACGGCGGTTCGCCGATCGAGGAGATGGCCTTCAGCGCGATCGAGCTGGGGCGGGAGTACCAGGTGCTGACCGACCACTCGCCGCGGCTGAAGATCGCTCGCGGGCTCTCGGCCGAGCGGCTGGCGCGCCAGCTCGACGTCGTCGACGCCGTCAACGACCACCTGGCCGGGCTCTCCGGGGCGGGGTTCACGCTGCTCAAGGGCATCGAGGTCGACATCCTCGACGACGGGAGCCTCGACCAGAGCGACGACATGCTCGACCGGCTCGACGTCCGGGTCGCCAGCGTGCACTCGAAGCTCCAGATGGACGCCGACGCGATGACCCGGCGGATGCTCGCCGCGGTGCGCAACCCGCGCGTCGACGTCCTCGGGCACTGCACCGGCCGGCTGGTCACCGGCGGTCGCGGCACCCGCGCCGAGTCGGCCTTCGACGCCCGGGCCGTCTTCGAGGCGTGCGCCGAGTCGGGCACGGCCGTGGAGATCAACTCCCGACCCGAGCGCCGTGACCCGCCGACCCGCCTGCTGGAGCTGGCGCGGGACCTCGGCTGCGTGTTCGCCATCGACTCCGACGCGCACGCCCCGGGGCAGCTCGACTTCCTCGCCTACGGCGCCGAGCGGGCGGCAGCGGCCGGGATCGGGGCGGAACGGATCGTCAACACCTGGTCCAAGGAGCACCTGCTGGCCTGGGTCAAGGGTTAGCCTGCCGGGCATGGCGGTCCTGCCGGACTCCCGGCCCGACGACGACCCGCGCCCGCGGACGGGGTCCGCCTGCCCTCCTGAGGTCGAGGTACGACGCTCGACGCGCCGGCGCCGCACGGTGTCGGCGTACCGAGACGGCGAGCGGATCGTGGTGCTGGTCCCGGCCTCGCTGAGCCGCGCCGAGGAGGCCGAGTGGGTGCGCACGATGGTCGCGCGCATCGAGCGCTCCGAGCAGCGCCGCCGGCGCAGCGACGAGGACCTCGTGCGCCGGGCCCGCAGCCTCTCCGACCGCTTCCTCGGTGGCCTCGCGGTGCCCGAGTCGGTGCGGTGGGTGGAGAACCAGTCCTCGCGATGGGGATCCTGCACACCGGGGGACCGCACCATCCGGCTCTCGGTGCGGCTGCAGCAGATGCCGCAGTGGGTGGTCGACTACGTCCTCGTCCACGAGCTGGCCCACCTGGTCGAGACCCAGCACAACGACCGGTTCTGGGCCTGGGTGGACAACTACCCGCAGGCCGAGCGGGCCAAGGGTTACCTGCAGGGCTGGTCGGACGCCGCCCGAGGCGGTCCGGCCGAGGGAAGCGACGAGATCGACTGAGTCCCGCCCCACCGGGCGCGGGCCAGCGATACGAGCGCGACCAGGTCCGGCTCGGGGTCGGGCAGCGCGTCGGCCGGCCACCAGCGCACGTCGAGCGACTCCTCGCTCACGGCGTGCTGCTCGCCGGCGACGGCCACCGCCAGGAAGCGGACGTCGAGGTGCTGCACGGGCCGTTCGGGCGTCCCGCCGCAGAACGGCACCGGGTGCGCGCTGAGCTGCACCGGTCGCGGGTCGAGCCGCAGCCCGCGCAGCGCGGACTCCTCGCTCGCCTCGCGCAGCGCGGCTGCGGCCAGGGTCGGGTCACCGTCCTCGCAGTGCCCACCGAGCTGGAACCAGCGTCGCGCCTTGGCGTGCAAGGTGAGCAGCACCTGCTGCCCGTCCTCGCTGAGCACGAGGGTGCTGGCGGTCAGGTGGTCGGGCCGACCCTCCCGGCGCACGCCGTCCGGGTGGGTGCGCAGGTGGGTGACGTACCGCTCGCGCAGGGCGTCCTGCGCGGCGTCGGGGGCGGCCCAGGCCTCGAGCACCCCCAGTGCGTCGGCGTGCAGGCTCACTCGGTGTCGGTGTCGGTGTCGGTGTCGGTGTCGTCGGGCCCACCGCCGAGCAGCTTGGACAGCTCGGCGTCGAAGTCCTCGTCGCTGAGCGCCTCCGGCGCGGTGGCGTCGTCGCGGAAGCCCAGCGGGTCGTCGAGGTCCGCGGAGGTGGGCAGCAGGTCGGGGTGCATCCACACCCCGTCGCGGGCCTCGGCCCCCTGGCGGCTGCGCAGCGAGCCCCACAGGGTGGAGGCGTCGCGCAGGCGGCGCGGGCGCAGCTCGAGGCCGACCAGCGCCGCGAAGGTCTCCTCCGCGGGGCCGCCGGCCGCGCGGCGGCGGCGTACGGCCTCCTGGAGCCGGGCGGCGTTGGGCATCCGGGCCTCGGTGGCCTGCCCGACGACCTCGTCGACCCACCCCTCGACGAGGGCGAGCACGACCTCGAGGCGTTGCAGCGCGGCCTCCTGCATCGGCGACTTGGGCAGGTCGAAGAGCCCGCCCTGGAGCAGCTGGGCCATCGCCTCGGGGTTCGAGGGGTCCAGCCCCCGCATCTGCTCCTCGATGCGCGCCTGCATGGCTTCCACGTTGATGTCGACGCCGCGGCCGTAGTCGCGCACCGCGCCGAGCACGTGCTCTCGCAGCCACGGCACGCTGCCGTAGAGGCGCTGGTGGGCGGCCTCGCGCAGCGCCAGGTAGAGCAGCACGTCGTCGTAGCCCACGTCGAGGCCCTCGGTGAACGCCTCGATGTTGGCCGGCAGCAGGGCGGCGCGGCCGGCGGGCGCGAGGGGCAGACCGACGTCGGAGACGCTGAGGACCTCCGAGGCCAGGGTGCCGATGCCGGAACCGGTCTGGCTGCCCATCATCGAACCGATGAACGTGCCGAGCATGCCGACCAGCGGGCCGGACATGGCCTGCGCATCGTCGGGCAGCGCGGCCGAGATCGACTGCACCGACTGGGCGGCGACCGGCTCGACCAGGCCGCGCCAGACGTCGGCGGTGCCCTCGACCCACTCGGCTCGGCTCCACGCGGCGGTGCTGGTGATCGCCGAGGGCAGGTCGGTGGCGGTGTCGAGCCAGTGGTCGGCCAGGCCCAGCGCGTCGGAGACGGCGTCCTTCTGCCGCTGCGTCGGGCTCGGGTCGGGCTGCTGGGCGACGGTCTTGCGCGCCGTGTCGACCGCCAGGGTCCAGTTCACCGGCCCGTCGTAGGGCTGCATCAGGGACTGGATCTGGCCGAGGATCTGGCCCAGGTCCGGCATCTGGCCGCCGAAGAGCTGGCTGAGGTCGGGCATCTGGCCGCCGGGGCCGCCCGGACCCCCGGGACCGCCCAGTCCGCCGGCACCGAAGAGGTGCTCGAACGGCGTGCCCTTGAAGGGGTTCTGCTGCTCGTCGTCGCCGTCTCCGGGGTTGTCGCTCATGGCGCCAGGTTACGCCGCGGCGGCAAGGCGACCAGGGCCGGCCGGACGGACGTAGGCTGCCCCCGTGAGCAGCAGCGCACCGCCTCCGGCCCGTCCAGGACCCCCCGTCGTCCGTCTCGTCGACCTGCGCGAGACCCCGCTGGACGTCGAGGAGGTGCTCGCCTCGCTCGACGACGACGCCGCCGGCGGACTGACCCTCTTCGTGGGCCGGGTGCGTGACCACGACGGTGGCAAGGGCGTGGTCGGTCTCGACTACTCCGCCCACCCCACCGCGCTGGCCCGGCTGCGCGAGGTGTGCGAGCGGGTCGCCGCCGACCACGACGTCCACGGCGTCGCCGCGGTGCACCGCACCGGGTCGCTGGCCATCGGCGACATCGCGGTCGTCGTCGCCACCGTCGCCGGTCACCGTGGCCAGGCCTTCGACGCCTCCCGGGACCTGATCGACACCCTCAAGGCCGAGGTCCCCATCTGGAAGCACCAGCGCTTCACCGACGGCGACGACGAGTGGGTCGGCACGCCCTGATCGGTGGGTGCCGGCCCGGCGTGGCAGCCGCTCGGCGGGCCGCCCGCTGCCTACCGTGGCGACGTGGAGATCCTGCTCTGGCTCGTGCCGCCGGTCCTGGTGACCGTCGCGGCGATGTGCTGGGTCGGCTGGGTGGGCCGCGACCCCCGCGCGGTCGATCGCGAGGTGATGGTGCGCCGGCTGGCGCGCGGCATGGCCCGCGAGACCCCGCTGCGCTACGCCGCCCCACGCCCGGAGCGGGACCGCAGCACCGGCATCGCCGTACGCCCGTCGCGGGCCCGCAAGGCCTCCTGAGCCGCGCACGCGGCGCAGGAGCGTCCGGTCACCTGCTCGCCGAGTTGGCGGGTGATGAGAAGGTGAGGCCATGAGCCAGCGCCTGATCGCCGCCCTGCTGGCGGTACCGTTGGTCCTCGGGCTCTTCGTGGCCGCGTGGTTCACCTCGCTGCCCTACGCGACCTACCAGCCCGGCCCGACCGTGGACGTGCTCGACCAGCCCGACGGCTCCGAGACGATCCAGGTCCGCGGGATCAAGACCTACCGCGACACCGGCGAGCTGCGCCTGACCACGGTCAGCGTCAGCCCGGTGGGTCGCAGGCTGTCGCTGCCCGAGCTGATGTGGGCCTGGTTCGACGGCGACGAGGCCGTGCTGCCCTACGACTACGTGCACCCCGACGACGTCACGGCCGAGGAGGACGAGCGCCAGGGCGCCGTCTCGATGGTGACCTCGCAGGACGTCGCGATCGCCAATGCGCTGCGCGAGCTCGACTACGACGTCGAGCCGGCGCTGCAGGTGGCCTACGTGGTGCCGGACAGCCCGGCCGACGGCGAGCTCGAGGTGCGCGACGTCGTGCTGCGCGTCGACGGGGCGAAGGTCGACTCCGGCGACATGCTGGTCGAGGCGATCAGGGACACCCCCGCCGGCGGGTCGGTGACGCTGACGGTCGAGCGGGACGGCAGGAAGCAGGACGTCGAGCTGACGCCGGAGAAGGACCCCGACGACGGCGTGCAGCGCGTCGGGTTCACACCCGGACAGGGTTTCCGCTACCCGTTCCAGGTCTCGGTCAACATCGACCCCAACATCGGGGGGCCCAGCGCCGGACTGATGTTCGCGCTCGGCATCTACGACACGCTGACCGAGGGGTCGCTGACCGGTGGCGGCACGGTCGCCGGCACCGGCACGCTGGACCTCGAGGGTGCGGTCGGGCCGATCGGCGGCATCCAGCAGAAGATCGCCGGGGCCGAGCGCGACGGCGCCGAGCTGTTCCTGGTGCCCCCCGACGACTGCGACGAGGCCCTCGGCGTCGACGACGGCAGCCCCCGCCTCGTGCGCGCCGACACGTTCGAGAGCGCCCTGGAGGCGGTCCAGGCCTGGGCCGCCGACCCCGAGACCGACCTGCCCAGCTGTGAGGAGTCATGAACGAGCCCGTGGACGAGGACCTGAACGAACCCGCTGTGCCGGAGAACCAGCTCGCCGACCTCGACGTCGACCCCGCGCTCGCCGCGGCGGTGCTCGAGATCGAGCAGCACGCCAGCCAGGGCGGCTGGGACCAGCCCGCCCGGCTCTACGCCCTCGTCGACACCGCCCAGCTCGTCGTGCACGAGCCGGCGCTGGCCTCGGCGATGGGACTCGACGCGTCGTCGGAGCAGGGCTCGCTGACCCCCATCGAGCAGGACCAGCTCGACCCCGGGCAGCAGCTCGAGCGGGTGCTGGAGACCATCGCCTGGCCCGGCCAGGTCACCGGCTGCGCCGCGGTGGTCGAGCGCCTCGTGCTGCCCCCCGAGGCGGACCCCGAGATCCCCGAGGACCCCGACGAGGCGGCGGCGTACGCCCGGGAGCACCCGGCGCGCCAGGAGCTGCGGATGGTGGCCGGCGTGACCCGTGAGGGGTCGACGTACTGCGCCATGCGCTTCCGCAGCCACGACGACGACACGAAGGTGGTGGGCGGTGCCGACCTGGTGCCCGCGCTCCTGGAGCTGCTGGCCGCCACCCTGACCGACGAGCAGTAGCCGAGCACCGATGAGCCCCAGCAACCCCAGCAGCCCCGGCAGTACCGACGAGAGGCACCACCCGTGAGCGAGACCCTCGGCCCCGAGCCGCCGGCACCCGCCCCCCAGGCCCCCGCGACGAACGGGCGCTCACGCGCCCTCGTGATCACCGCTGGAGTGCTGATCGCGCTGTTCTTCGGGCTGACCACCTTCTCCGGCTTCTACACCGACCGCATGTGGTACCGCTCCGGTGGCTTCGGCAGCGTCTTCTCGACGATGCTGTGGACCCGGGTGGCGCTGTTCGCGGTGTTCGGCCTGGTGATGGCCGTCGTCGTGGCGGTGAACGTGATGGTGGCCTACCGGCTGCGGCCGATGTTCGTGGGCATGCCCGACGCCAACGGGATGGGGCGCTACCGCGACGCGATCAGCCCGATCCGGCGCTGGGTGGTGCTCGGCATCGCCGCCGTGCTGGCAGTCTTCTCCGGCACCTCGGGCGCCGGCGCCTGGCGCACCTACCTGCTGTGGCGCAACGGCAGCGACTTCGGCACCGAGGACGCCCAGTTCGGCCGCGACATCGGCTTCTTCGTGTTCGACCTGCCCTGGCTGCACTTCATGGTCGACTTCGCGATGGCGGTCTTCGTCGTCTCGCTGCTCGCCGCGGCGCTGACCCACTACCTGTACGGCGGCATCTCGCTGCAGACGCCCGGCGACCGGATGAGCGGGGCCGCGCAGGCGCAGCTCTCGCTCCTGCTCGGCCTGTTCGTGCTGGCCAAGGGTGCCGACTACTGGCTGGACCGCTTCGACCTGGTCAGCCAGGCAGGAGGGTTGATCACCGGCATCACCTACACCGACGACAACGCGGTGCTGCCGGCGAAGAACATCCTGCTGGGCATCTCGATCATCTGTGCGGTGCTGTTCTTCCTCAACGTGTGGCGCCGCACCTGGATGCTGCCCTCGGTGGGCATCGCCCTGCTGGCGCTCTCGGCGATCCTGCTCGGCGTCATCTGGCCGGGCATCGTCCAGCAGTTCCAGGTCAACCCCTCGGAGCCGAACCGCGAGCGTGACTACATAGCGCGCAACATCGAGGCGACCAGGGCGGCGTACGACCTCACCGACGTGGAAGTCGAGCAGTACACACCCGATGCGACGCTCGGCTCGTCGCTGGCCCAGCTGGACGGCGAGACCAAGTCGATCCCGCTGGTCGACCCGCAGGTGGTCCGCCCGGCCTTCGAGCAGACCCAGCAGGTGCGGTCCTACTACTCCGTGGCCGACGTCCTCGACGTGGACCGCTACGACATCGACGGCACCGAGCGAGCCCTGGTCCTGGGGGTGCGCGAGCTGAACCCCGCGGGCGTGCCCGACCAGAACTGGTCGAACCTCGCCACGGTCTACACCCACGGCAACGGCATCATCGCCGCCTACGCCAACCAGCGCGACCGCACCGACTCCGAGCAGATCGACACCGAGGCCGACTCCGGAGAGGACGTCGGCATCGAGTGGGCGCAGGGCACCCAGTCCAGCGAGCAGGACCTGCAGGACGCCACCGGCGGGTTCGAGCAGCAGGTCTACTACGGCGAGCAGAGCCCGACGTACTCCGTGGTCGGCAAGGCCGAGGAGGGCGACGAGGACATCGAGCTCAACCTGCCGACCGTCGGCTCCGAGGACGACTCGACGCTCACGACCTTCACGGGCGACGGCGACGCGCCGGTGGGCAGCGTCTTCAACAAGCTGATGTTCGCCATCAAGTTCGGGGAGCCGAACTTCCTGCTCTCCGACCGGGTGAACTCCGGGTCCAAGGTGCTCTACGACCGCAACCCCAGCCAGCGCGTCGAGAAGGCCGCGCCGTGGCTGACCGTCGACTCCGACCCCTACCCGGCGGTCGTCGACGGCCGGATCCTGTGGATCGTCGACGGCTACACCGTCACCGACCGCTACCCCGGTTCGGAGCGGGAGTCCTTCGACGAGATGACCGACGACGCGCTCGCCACGGAGACCACCGGTCTCCAGACGCTGCCGACCGACGAGATCAACTACATGCGCAACGCGGTCAAGGCGACGGTCGACGCCTACACCGGCCAGGTGACCCTCTACGAGTGGGACACCGAGGACCCGATCCTCAAGGCGTGGCAGGGGGCCTTCCCGGGCACCGTGGAGCCCCGCGAGGAGATCTCGGACGAGCTGCTGGACCACCTGCGCTACCCCGAGGACCTCTTCAAGGTGCAGCGCTACCAGTTCGCCCGCTACCACGTCACCGACCCCGGTGACTGGTACCAGAGCAACGACCGCTGGGAGGTGCCCGAGGACCCCGACGTCAGCGGCACGTTCCAGCCGCCGTACCGGGTGTTCGTGGACAACCCGCTGGTGGCGGGCAACGACGAGAAGTTCGCGCTGACCTCGGTCTACGTGCCCTACAAGAAGAACAACCTGGCCTCGTTCGTGTCGGTGAACTCCGACGCGGCCAGCGACGAGTACGGCGACATGAGCGTGCTCCAGCTGCCCAACGAGCAGACCCCGGGCCCGGCCCTGGTGGCCAACCAGTTCTCCTCCGACCAGGACGTCGCCGACGCGCTGGCCCAGTTCAACCGCTCGGGTGCCCGTGTGCTGCGGGGCAACCTGCTGACGCTGCCGGTCAACGACGGGCTGATGTACGTGCAGCCGGTCTACGCGCTGCGTGAGCTGTCGGACGCCAGCTTCCCGATCCTGCGCTACGTGCTGACCAAGTACGGCGACAACATCGGGCTCGGCACCACGCTGCGCGACTCGCTGGAGGACCTGATCCGCTCCTCCGGCATCACTCCCGACACCAGCGGCACCGGTGGCGGCAAGGGTGACAAGGGGGACCAGGGCGGTCAGACGGACCCCGAGGCCCCGAGTGGTCCTGTCAGCGAGCAGATCGACGACCTGCTCGCGCAGGCCGAGGCCGCGTTCGAGGCTGCCGACAAGGCCTTCGCCGACGGCGACCTGGGCGCCTACCAGGACAGCGTCAAGGAGGCCCAGGACCTCATCGGTCAGGCGCTCGAGCTCTCGAGCGCCGGCTCCGGGAGCAGCGCGGGGGAGGGGGCCGGCGACGGCTCCACCGACGCGCCGAGCGACAGCCCGACCGAGGACTCCAGCGGCGGCTGAGTGACGCGCCGCACATCACACCCGCGCCGGGCCCATCTGATTTGGATGGGCCCGGCGCTGTGTGTAGTGTCTGATTCACCGACGCGGGGTGGAGCAGCTCGGTAGCTCGCTGGGCTCATAACCCAGAGGTCGCAGGTTCAAATCCTGCCCCCGCTACAAGAAAGTGGCCCCTGACCTGCGGAAACGCAGATCGGGGGCCACTTGGCTTCTTGAGTCACATTGCCTTATGTCGCGTTTATGTCCCAGAAACCTTCGCGCGGGTGACCCACTCTGATACCGAGTTGGGGCCGGCGTTGGGGCCAAGCAGATGCAGGGCTGGTGGCTCGAAACACCCCGAGGACGTCAGTCGTCTGATGGGGTCGTCGTGGCCTTGCCGGCGAAGGACTGAAGGATGTGCGTCACGTCAGGTGTGGTCCTGTCCTTCTCGATGTAGAACTCTTTGGTGATCGCATCTGAGGAGTGGCCCAGGACGCGGGCTGCGGTGTCCGAGTCGACCAGGCGGTCGATCAAGGTCGCGACGGTCTTGCGGAACGTGTGTGGCGTCACCCAGTCGAAGCCTGTGTCTGCTCGGATCGTGCGCCACCGCCGCTCGATGTTGCCGACCTGGTGCCAGGTGCCGTTACGGGTGGCGAAGACCGCGTTGTAGTGATTTGGTCGTTGCTCGATACGCCGCCTCATCAGAACATCGACAGCAAACGGCGGCAGCGCGATGGTGCGTTTTGAAGCGTCCGACTTCGGCTTGGGCTTCCGGTACGTGCCCTTTCCCGTCTCCGTCTTGATCGTGCCACTGATTGACACCGTCGGCGGGGTCGCACTCAAGTCGATGTCTGTCCATCGGATCGCGAGCACTTCTCCGATCCGGCAGCCCGTGGCGAGCAGCAGGTCAACGATGTCGGGCATGTCCTGGTTCGGCTTTGGACCGGGTCGCTTTTTGGTCATCCAGGCGTCTACAGCAGAGCGGACGGCATTGAGATCCTCCACCGAGAGCGCTTGGACGTCCTTCTTCTGCCCTCGAAGCCGAGATGTGGAGGAGACCGGGTTGGCCGGGAGCGCATCGTCGATAACCGCGGCGTCGAACATCATCTTGAGGACCGTCTTGGTCTTCTTTCGGCGGCTGTGGGAGTCCTGCGACCTGATGAGCCGTTCCAGGCGCCCAGCTGTTGCCTCGCGCAGGCGAATGTTGCCGATGGCTGGATTGATGACGTTTTCGATGATGCGTTGGTACTCGTTCGCGGTAGTTGCCTCGGAGCGCTGTTCGGCGCGATACAGCGAGAGCCAGATGTCGGCCACTTGGCTGATTCGCATGTCGGGGCCGATGAGGTCACCGGATGGGGCGCTTCGGTCGGCGATCTTGACTTTGAGTTCTCGTACTGCGGCGGCGGCGCTTCGACCGGTCCCCTTGATTTCGCGCGTGACGCCGTCGAAGTCGCGGAAGCGCGTTCGCGCGCGATACACGCCGGGACGCACCTCCTTCGTCGTGATGGTCCCGAATGTTCCGATGGGCAGCGGGGGGCGAGCCATGGGCGTTCCTTCTTGAGGTCTGAGCGCTACCGACGCCGTGGACGGGACCGTCGCGACATGGAACCTAGCGTGCTGGATGTTGCTAGGTGGTCACCCCTCGAGCCCCGGCCGTTGTCGTCGATGTCCATTTCCGCTTCGAGATCCAGTGTCTCGGCGTGGGCCTCGATCCAAGCATCAAGATCCGAACGGCGGTACCGCAGTGCACCGCCCGCCTTCACCGCGCGTGGTCCGAACCCCGGGCGTCGCGTGCGCCAGGTATAGAGCGTCGACTTCGCGATCCCGATGTAGGCAGCCGCTTGCGCAATGTTCATCGTGGCAGGGGTGAGTGCGAGCCGGCGGCGTTCTGTCGGGAGGGGCTCGTCGGAAGGCGGCGTGGCGTGTTCGCTCATGTCTGTGACGACATCCTCAAGGATGCGTTCGCTCTCCTGAGCAGCTAGCGGTCGGCGGCCGCCGACGCTGAGGGTCTCCTTCACCGTTTCCATCTCGTGTCTCCTCCGACCTGCGGTGGTGGATCTCGGTGGTCGCAGCCCACCTGGTGTCTGATGGTCACCTAAGTGGTCCGACAGGTGCTGAGCGATCAATGCCCGCAGACTTTCTGCATGGCATGCCGTGGTCCGGCGAAGATGCTGGGGTGCAGTGGCCGCCATGTTGCGCGTTGTCCGCTGCCGAGAGCCAAGCGTGGCGATGGCTACTGCCGTTGGAGTGCGCGAGCATGGCAGAGGATGCCGCGGTGGATGCCGCGGACGCGGTTGCCGTACTCGCCGAACGCAAGGCTTCCCGTACGGGCTGCGGCACCGTGACGGCGCGTCGGGCGAGGATGTCGGCGGGGGAGACCCAGACGACGTCGCCCTCGGTCGGCGGGGTGGCCAGGCCGGCCGCGACGTCGTTGTGCGCTCGGCGGGATAGGGCTCGAGCTGGGCCGGTGAGGTTGGGGGTGTCGGCCTTCTCGGCGATGACGTGCGCGAGCTCGGAGCCTGCCCCGATCGCACGCAGTGTCGCCACGGTGACCTGGGGGAGTCCTCGCCGGGTGGCGATGACCTCTGGTGTCGCGAGGGTGGTGGCGTCGTGGGTGATCTGGCGGTACGCGGCGCGGACCTCCGCGGCCGCGCGTGCCAAGGGCTCCTCGAGGCGGGCGCCCGGGGGGGCGAGGTCGCCCCAGCGGCTGGCCAGGTTGCTCCAGGAGCGCCCTGCTTCGGCGATCGCGGGGACCAGGCGGTCCGAGGGCTCGAGGATGCCGGCGGCGGCGGCCGCGTCGACCAGCACCATGCTGGCGCCGGCGATGAGTCCCTGGGTACGGGTGATGAGCAGGATGTTGGACGGTTCGAGGTCGCCTGCCAGCGCGCGGTGGGACTCGATGTCCCAGCTGGCCAGGGCCTGCGCAAGGCGGCCGGGGTCGTCGACCGGCCGGATCGCCTCGCCGGCGAGGGCTTGGGCGAACCGGTCGGTCAGGTAGCTGCGTGCGGTGTTCTCGCACGCCGACATCCGATCGACCCAGACCCCGGTGGGTGCGATCGCGTAGGGGGAGTGGTGCTGGGCCAGCTGGACTCGGCGGCCCGACCCACGGGCCTCGTTGACGCGGTCGCGGCCGTTGGCGTGCAGGGCGACGTTGACGGCGTGGGCGGTCAGGTAGAGACCGTGCATGATCCTGGTCCGGGCTGCCTCGAGGTCGCGGTGGGCCTCGGTCCGCTCGTGAGGGACCTCGGCGCCGTACCGGCGTACCAGAGCCGCAGCGTTGAGCAGGGTCTGGGTCATCTGGTCGACGCGGGGGTTGGTCGGTCCCGGACCTGGCCAGGCCTTCCGGCCGGACAGGCTGGACTCGATGGTCGAGGCCTGCGCCGCCAGGCTGGTGATGGGCCGATCGCGCTCGTCGACGCCAGGCAGGCGACCCGGTAGCGAGGCCCACAGGTCCTCCGCGGCCGCGACCATCGTCGGCCAGCTCCGCAGGAGCGTGCCGGCATCATCGCCGGCGACGTCCATGAGCAGCTGGCGAGCCAGGTAGTCGACGGCGAAGAGCATCTCGCCGACGCTGCGTACGTCGCGCGAGGTCACCGGGATCTGGTCGACGTCGAAGAGCTCCTCGTCGATGTCGGCGTACGCCAGGCGCAGGTCAGTAGCCAAGGCCGCGGGCTTCCCGGATGAGGTCGCACAGGTCGAGGACCAGCTGCCAGCCGTGGACCAGGTCGGCCTGGTGCAGCGGTAGCGGGCGGGTCAGCTCCTCGGCCTCGTTGAGCAGCTGCAGCGGCGTCCGCTCCTCGAGGTCAGGGAGCGGGTCGATGTCGGGCAGCTCGTAGTCGTCGGGCAGCAGGGCGCTGGCCTGGGAGTGCGCGAGGTAGACACCCAGCCCGAGGTCGTGGAGCGGGGAGTCGGGGGCGGCCTCGTCGGCGTCGCTCCACACCTGGGCAGCGGCCTGGTGCAGCAGCTGGGCGATCGAGCCGAGGCGGTCCCAGGTGCCGTCAGCGTTGAGGGTGTCCACGGGTGTTCCTTTCAGCCGGAGGTCGGTCTGGCCCATGAACCCACGTCCCGGCCGCGGCCCGCAGCGCCGAGCGGCGGGCTGTGGATAACTCGGGGTGCTGTCGGCACCTGGGCACAAACTGGTCTCGTTCGCCTATGTCGTTCGGTGGTTGCCGGACGATCACCGCGAGCAAAGTCAAGAGACCCGCACTAGTGCTGCTAGATGGAGGAGGGTCGAGATGAGGTTCCCGATGACCGTGTTGAGAGCCGTGACGCTGGCGCCGGCACTGCTGGTGAGCTTCGTCCTCACCGTGGTGGTGTGCGCCCTGCTCCCGCCGGCGCTGGGCCTCGTGGCGTTCATGGCTGCGGGCGGCGTGCTGGTCGCGCTGGCGCTGGGCCAACTGCAGGAGCCTGCGGTCGCAGCGTTGACCAGGTCGCGGCCGGCGACGGAGGCGGAGCTCCGGGTGATGGCGCCGGTGCTGGCCGAGCTGGGCTGCCGCGGTGTCGACGTCGGTGCGCTGTTCGTGCGCCGGATCCAGCGACCGAGCACCCCGGTGGCGGTGGCGATCGGCCGGCGCACCGTTGTGGTCAGCCCTGGGCTGGTCGAGGCGACGTACCGCGGCGGTGTGACCGGCGCGGAGGCGGCCGCCGCGCTGGCTCATGCGGTCGGTCGGCGCCAGGCGATCCGGCCGCGGCTGGAGCTGGCCGTGCTCGCGGCGATGACGCCGTGGCGGATGCTGGTGGCGACGTTCCGCGGCGTCGGCCGGGCCTTCGCCTGGCTTCCGTTCACGCGGTTGGCCTGGACGCTGCGCGGCGTCGTGGGGGTGATCTGCGTGGTGCAGTCGGTCGTCGAGGACCGGGCCTGGGCCGGTTTGCTCGGGGGCACAGTCATCGCGCTGACCTATCTGGTGCCGGCGGCCGGCCGGCGGATCGAGCTATACGCGGAGGCCGAGGCGGACCAGTTCGTGCTCTCGCTCGGCCTCGGTCCCGTGCTGGCAGGTCTGCTGCGTCGCTACGGGCACCCGATGACCCTCGAGCGGATGCAGCGCCTGGAGACGGCCGTCGAGCAGCCTCAGCGGCCGCGGCTTCACCTGGTGCACGGCTGAGGCTGTTCTCTGGCGGTGCGGCGGCCGGTGGCGGGCTACTCGTCGTCCTGGAAGCCGGACGTGGAGTGGTGCACGCAGCCGCGGCCGTCGCCCTCGTGCGGCTTGTGGTTCATGCAGGGCAGCGACCCCAGCTTGTGTGAGCAGTCGACCCAGCGGACGGTCGAGGATCCGGTTGTCGGCGCGAGTGCGGTAGCCATCGGGGCCTCCTATCGGCGCGGGCCGCCGCGGCGGCCGAGCTGAGGCCGCTGGTAGGCGGCGGTGTCGGTGTGGTCGTGCTGGCGACCGGACTGGTGGACCAGTGCGATCTCGGCGTCGGGGGAGGGGCCGGTGTCGGCGTCCGCGGCCTGGGCAGCTGCTTCCCCGCTGGCCCTGATCTCCTCGGCGCGCTGTCGCGCCTCCTCCTCGAGCGCGGCTTCCTCGCGAGCGGCGTCACTCATGTGAACTCCCATGGATTCCGTGGACCGGCACCGGCTCCGCCGGTCCTCCTGGTCACCTATGTGCGGACCAAGGGCCCGGGCGATCACCGCGGCCCGACTGGATTGGAAAGTCGCGGGGCACTGCCGGTGCTCAGGCCGGCTGGGCCAGCAGCGTGGCGCCCAGCATCTGTGCCGCGTGCTCGAGGACGCCGTGGGAACCGGTCCCGCCCGGGCGGTCGCAGCACGGATGGGTATCGAAGCCCTCGTCTACGACGATGCGGTGCAGGTGGCCACCGCAGGCACGACAGCGCCGTCCGGCGTGGGCGGGGCACTCGTCAACCGCCACGGCGCAGGGCAGACACGCCGCGGGCGGCGGGGGAGTCACCTGGTGGTCGCGGTCCCAGTCGCGCCGCTGGCGCAGCAGCGTGGCGACCTGTTCCCACAGCGCGTGCTCGAGGTGTGCCGGCGCCGGCCGGCCGAACGCCTGGTCGACCGCCGCTTTGAGCAGCAGCGCCCTGCAGCCGAGAACTCGCTCGTCGACGCCGCGGCTGTAGCACCACCGGGCCAGCGTCTTCGCGGCCGTCATCAGCTGCTCGTCGTCCATCCCGGCCGTCCCTCAGCAGGTGCCCCTCAGACCGCTATCGGCGTCCTGGGCATCGGCGGCGGCCGCGGAGTACGACTCCTCGCGGGCAAGGTCCTGAGCAGCCTCGTAGCGGCGTACGGCGCCGCGGGCCAGGAGCTCGTGGGCCACGTCGACGCCGGCGTGGTCGACGTATCGCAGCAGCCGGTCGTACCGGTCGCGGTCGGGCTGGTCGCTGTCGGTGACCAGCTGGACGGTGCTGCCGACCGGCGCGAGCTCCACGAGCAGGTCTGTTGCCTGGTCGGCGTAGCACTCCTCCGGCGCCGGCGGGTGGGCGACTTCGGGGGCGTCGATGCCGAGCAGGCGGACTCGGCCGAGCTCGCGGCCGCCGAGGTCCTCGACGCGGAGCGTGTCACCGTCGACCACGGCCGTCACCCGGACCTGGGTGGCCTTGCCCTCCGATGGGTCGGGGCCCGTGGGAGCGCGGGGGAGGGCTGCCTTGATGCCGCCGGCGGTGAGCACGGCGATCGCCACGCCGGCGAGGCCGATGAGGGCCTTCACCGGGCGACCCTCAACTGCGGACGCTCGCCGGCGACGGGAACCGCGCGCTCCTGCGCCCGGGCGCCGGGGGAGCGGTAGCCGGGCTCGGGGATCTGCTCGACGCCGTCTGCCACGCTCGTGCCGGCGTCGGCCGGCTCCTCGGGGAGCTCGCCGGCGATCTTCGCGGCGAGGTCGCGCAGCGGTGGGGTCTTCTCGATGCGCCGGGTCGCGTGGAGCACGGTCGTGTGGTCGCGGTCGAAGTGACGCGCGATCGTCGGCAGGCTGTGCCCGTGGATGCGGGCCGCCGTCATCGCCACCGCACGGGCGTCCGCTGCCGCCCGGCTGCGGTCCGTACCCAGGAGGACCTCCGGCGTGGTGCCGAAGGCCTCCGCGGCCGCCACGACTGCATGCTCGACCGGGCCATCAGGCTCGAAGGTCGACGCCGGCGGATCCTGGTGGAGGCTGACCACCGTGGCCTCGGGGCTGGAGAGCCGGGCGGTGTAGCGGTCGTTGACGTGCTCACTGACCCGGGCCGCGGCGTCGGCCAGCCGGGGTCGCTCGGCGGTGCGGCGCACGGCATGGATCACCGAACCGTGGTCCTTGTTGAAGTGCTCGGCGATCGCCGGCAGGGACAGGCCGACCTCGCGGGCGGCGGTCATGGCCACGGCGCGGGCGTCGCTGACCGGACGGCTGCGCTCGGCGCTCAGGATCGCCTCCGGCGTGGTGCCGAACATCGGTGCAGCCGCGTTGATGGCCAGCTCGCACACCGCAGCCGGGCCGGTTGCCGGCGCCGACGGCATGGTCTGGTCGACCTGGACGGCCAGGACCGTCACCAGCGACCGCAGCTGGTCGGCGTCCAGCGGCGCGATCAGGTCGGCGACCTGGTCGTGCTGCCTGCGGCCGGCGGCATCGAGGACGAGGCCAGCCAGCTGGCGGCCGCCCTGATCGAAGTCCATGCCCGTCCTCCCGCCTACCGCGCCAGCGACCCGCCGGCCGGGGCCGCCTGGCGAGGAACCTGGCCACGGCCCTGCTCGGCCATACGCCGGCGGGCGTTGTCGGTGATCTCGCTGGCGATGCCGGCCGACTGCCGGGCGTTGGCCGCGGCGTGGTTGACGACGTTCTCGAGCAGGCGCACGTCCTCATCGGCGCGGCCGAGCTCCTTGCCGGCCGTCGCGATGCTCCGCTCGAGGGTGACCGGTTCCAGCAGCGACGGCGGAGTCACGTGCTGGGCCGCCAGCTGCGCGCTGTCGACGTGCTGAGCGGTCAACCGGGCCATCGGCTTGGCAAGGTCAATCATCTCGCCCACGACGGCGAGGCGTGGCTTCAACTGCGCGACCTCGCTGGCGAGCTCAGGATCGGAGGTGTCGGCGTCTTGGAGGAGATCGTGGGCATCGGCGATCGCCTGCGATGCACGCTCCAGGTGTCTTGTGAGTTCGTCGACCAGCTCGGCGTTGTCGCTGCAGCGCCGCTGCAGGCGGCTCAAGTGCTCGCCGGCGGCCTCGAGGTAGTAGTCACCGCGGTCGCTGAGGCGGGCCTTCGCAGAGTCGAGCTCGGCGTCATCGAGAACCCGGAGCGCGGAGTTGATCGTGGTGTGGAGCTCGTCGACGACCCGGCGGGCGCGTCCCACGGCCTGCTCGGCCATGAAGACTGCGTCTGCGGCTTGCAGAGCGGTGTCGGTGGTCATGCCGGCTCGCCGCCTCCCGTGTCGGACGGGGGCGTAATGCTCGACGGGGGCAGGACCTCGCGAAGGCGGTCGAGAGCCGCCAGTGCCCGCTCGAGGTGGTCGCCGGCCTCCTGAACCGGGTCACGGTCGGCCGCGGCGGAGGGAGAATCGGTGGGCGTGCTCACGGGCAGCTCCTTGGTTGACCGGGGTTATGTCTCAGTCACCAAAGGAAGGTCGACCCGCTCGGGCGATCACCGAGCGCGAAGAAATCTCGCGGGCCTCAGGCGCCGCGGGTCACCGAGGGCCGGGGACCACCAGGTCAGGGTTGGTCCCAGGGCATCGACTCCTGCCCGTCGTCGACGCCCTCGCTGATGATGTGCGCCGTGGCGTTGCGGGCGGCGTTCAGGTGCTTGTGGAGGTCGACCGCGAGTCCGCGGGCCTCCTCCAGGTGGAGACGCGCGACGCCGATCGCCATGGCGGGGTCGGATTCGTCGGTCATCGCGTCCATGCTGAGCACCTGGTCGGCCAATGCCTGCTCGAGCGTGCTCGACAGCTGCGAGAACGCCTGGGGCAGCGCGGCCGCGAGGTCGGCGAACTCCGCGAGCTCGTCGGAGGTCTCGGCCGGGATCTGGTCGCGCGCCCACATCGTGGCGCGGTTGAAGCCGTAGACGTGTCGGCGTGCCGCCGTCGCGTGCCCGCTCGCCTCGAGCTGGTCGTTGTCGTCCACCAAGGTTGTCCTTCCTGCCGAGCGGTCTCGCTGGCCTGAGTCTCGCGGATCTCGCCGGCGTACGCTCGGCCGCCGGCGGCGGGCTGTGGATAACCGCAGGGGTTCCCTCCGGGGTCTCCAGCGGGAGACTGAGCGGCCATGGACGACCAGGCCGCCTTGATCGCAAGGCGAGTGGCACTGGCGGTGGCCGCTTGGTCAACGCTGCGGCCGACGTCGAGGCCTACCGCCGACTCGCCGACGCGGTGGGGAAGTGGAACGCCTACAGCGCACCGCAGCTGGAGGACGGCGACGTCGACGAGCTGCTCGACGACCTCCGCCCACGTCGCGTCCCCGATGCCACTCGGCGACGTCGACGAGCTCGAGGCGGTCCTACGTCGGCAGGCTTGCCGTGAGCTCTAACGCCGCGGCGCGTCGGGGCCGCCCTCGGAGGCGGGCGGGAGTTCACGCGGGCGGCGGCCGGCACCGAGACTGCCGGGTGCCGGGTCGGCGGGCGAGGGTGCTCCGGTGGCCAGGGTCTCGCGGATGTAGCGGTCGAAGCCAGGCATCGTGAACCGGACCTCGCCGCGACTGGCGGGCTCGATGATGCCCTTGTCGATCAGGCGCTCACGCGGAACACCCAGAGCCTGCGTGGGCCGGCCGAGCGCCGCGGCGATCTCTGCCCGCGTCACCGTTGGAGTGCCGGCCTGCGCCATCACGGACATGATCTGCTTCTCCAGTTCGGTCGCGGCCGCCCACCGGGCGGCGTACATGGAGCTCAGCTGATCATCGGCCAGCGGCAGGCCGGACCGCACCTGGTCGACGTCGAGCACGTCACCGGTTCCTGAGGGCTTGGCCACCTCCCACGTCGCGTGCGCGAGGACCTGCAGCAGGTACGGGAATCCTTGGGCCTCGGCCGCTACCGTCTGCAGCGAGGCGGGCGTCCAGGTCACGCCTAGCTCTGCGGCCGGCTCGGCCACGGCGGCGGCCGCTGCGGCCGGCTCGAGTCGGGGAAGCGTGAGGAAGGTGCTGCGCTCCCCGAAGGTGGCAGCGTTGACCAGGACTCCCGGTGTCGAGGGCAGGCCGGCGCCGATGATGGCGAGGGGGTTGTCCTCGCGCCGTCCAGCCAAGTTCTGCATCGCGTTGAGCAGGACCGCGAGGTCATCGCGGGTGGCCGCGTGCAGCTCGTCGACGAAGACCACGAGTCCAGCGCCACCGCGTGCACGGATCTGGGAGCTGGTCTCGTGCAGGAGGTCCTCCATCGCCGAGATCTGGGCCCCTCGTGGAGGTGCCTCAGCCTCGGAGCGGTCGGCGGCCGCCATCGCGCTCACCTTCACCACGCTCGGCAGCCCGAACTCCAGGCCGATGTTCTCCAGGCGAAGCTTCCAGGTGCCCTTCTCGGCTCGGGGGAGGATGTCCGCGGATTCGACGGCCTTTCCGACGCGACTGACCAGGTCGGGAAGGAACGGCGCGTTGCGCCGGCATGCCACCCATGCGGTGATGAACCCGTGCTCCTCGGCGTCACGCTGCGCCTCGCGCAGCAGGGACGTCTTCCCAACCCCGCGCGGGCCCAGGAACACCAAGAGCGGGCCGCCCATCTCGCCGTAGGTGCCGATCCGGCTCAGGTAGCCTCTGATCCTGTCTTGCTGTTGTTCCCTCCCGGCCAGGACCCGCGGCAGTTCGCCCGGGGCGTAGGGGTTGGGCAGCATCAGAGGTCTCCTATACATTCTGTTACACAGCGGGCTTGTGTAACGAAGTGTATGCCGTCGATCGGGATCACCGCCCCACGTTAAAGCTGCGTGTTCCAGGCGTGCTGGCAGCGCCTGGCGTGCGCGCTCCGAGTCGACGGCGGGCGGCATCGTCGAGGCTCTCGCCTGCGGAATCGACCTCGTCGACGCCGCGGCCAGGTCGATCGGCGTGCGGCTCGGTCGTCTCGCTGAGGCATTCGACTAGGTCCTCGACGTCGGCATCCAGGACCCGCTCGAGGATGTCGGCGATGCCCCCTGGGGAGCCGTCGCACTCGGCCACCAGGGCGTCGGTCAGACGATCGAGGGCGGCGTCTCCGCGGGCGGTGAAGGTGACGACACCGGGGACCGGGTTCTCGGCTCGGGAAGTGCTCATGGTCCACCTCGCTTTCTGGTCACCTAGGTGCGAAGGAGGTTGGTAAGCGATCAGCCCGATCTGCGACACGAGGGGAATCCGACGGCCATAGCGCGGGAGAACTCACGGCCCTGTATGACACCGAGGCTGGGCGCGATGTCGGGCCCAAGGTCATTGGCCATGCGGCGAGGAGTGTCCGCGTCGCGAGCGGCGCCATCGCTGAGTGAGACGGACGGGCTCCGCGGTCCCAGGTCGTCGGTCCGGGGCAGCCCAGACTGACCTGTCCCGCAGAGGATCGGCACCGCTAGTGTTCGTCGGCGATGGCCTCCGGAATCGATCCCAACGCGTTGAGGGCTGCTCGCGAGGAAGCGGGGTTGACTCAGCATGAGTTGGCGCGTCTGGTGGGAGCGGCCGGGGGTGAGCGCATCTCTCGCTGGGAGTTGGGCACGTCATCTCCGCGCCCCGACTTCCTGGTCAGACTCGCCAATGCCCTCGACATCCCGGCGCTGCGGCTAATTCACCTCGAAGGTGATGTCCCCGATCTCCGAGCGCTGCGCCTGCAGGCAGGGCTCACCGTTCCCGAACTCGCCACGTCCGTGAACGTGGCTGTGCCGACCTATTACGCCTGGGAGCAAGGGCGCTGGACCCGACTCCCTGCACCACAGTCGCTCGAAGCGCTAACCCGCGCACTCGGGGAGTCCGTCGAACTGGTTGTCGCAGCATTCCATGAGGCGCAACGGCAACGCCGGCGCAGCGGAACAGCCTCGGCCCGACCGAGTTCGTAGGCGCAGGCGGGTTTGACCCTTATCCACAGGTGAGAATTTGTTCCGGGAGACCCGGACGATTTTGTGGTCCCATGGACTCCGGATCGTTTGGAGGCGTTGATGCTCGGTCCCATCGGGGGGATTGAGCCGCGCGACCCTCCGGTCAGGACTGGGCGATGGCATCTCGGAAGCGGTCACCTGTGGATAACGAGACTCTCGATAGGAATGCACTAGTGTGTCACTATCGAGTTGGGCTCGCGCTGATCGCTCCGGGCCCGTCTTGACACGTAGGTGATCGAGACACGAGAGGACTCGGGATCCATGTCACAGAACACCGCTCAAGGCCTGTCAGGCGAGGCAACCCCCACCAGCCGTCCCATGCCCACACTCAACAACAGTCCACGACCACGACCCAAGCAGCGCCGCAGACCATGGGTGTTCGCACTCTGTGTGGCCCTTGTCGCCGCGGGCGCGCTAGGCACCGCGTTCGCCTTCACCTCCATCAACGACACGCAAGAGGTCCTCGTGGTCAGCCAGGACATCAAGCGCGGCGAGACCATCGAGGCCGGTGACCTCTCAGTGGTGCGGGTCAGCGTCGACCCGGCACTGAGCCCGGTCGCCGGGAGCCAGAAGGCCGAGCTCGAGGGCAGCCGCGCCGCCGTCGACCTGTGGGCCGGCACCCTGCTCACCGAGGAGGCCACCACCGACAGCCTGGTGCCGGGGGAGGGGGAATCCTTGGTGGGCATCAGCCTCACCCCCGCGCAGATGCCGTCCGAGCCGCTCTATGCCGGTGACGCCGTCCGGATCGTCACCACGCCCGGCGACCAGGGCGAGGTCACCAACGAGGATCCGGTCACGGTCGAGGCAGTCGTCGTTGCTGTTAGCCGCGTACAGGAGACCGGCGAGACCGTGGTCGACGTCTCTGTCCCCGAAGGCGACGCCGCCGACCTGGCCGCCCGCGCCGCAACCGGGCGGGTCGCACTGGTCCTGGACACTCGGGAGCGCTGAGCGATGGCGCTGATCGTCCTCGCCTCGGCCAGCGGTGCGCCCGGCGTCTCCACCACCGCGCTGGGACTCACCCTCAACTGGCACCGTCCTGTGCTCCTGGTCGACGCCGACCCGACCGGTTCCTCCGCGGTCTTCGCCGGCTACTTCCGCGGCACCCAGGAACCCACCGGCGGGCTGATCAACCTCGCCCTCGCGCTGCGCGAGGGGACACTGGCCGCCGCCCTCCCTCGCGAGGCGCTGCTGCTGGACCCCGAGCCCCCGGCCGAGCGCGCGCCCTGGTTCCTGCCTGGCATTCGCGCCCACGAGCAGGCCCCGAGCCTGCTGCCGCTGTGGGAGCCGCTCGCCGAGCAGCTGCGCGCGCTGGACCGCAACGGCCAAGACGTCATCGTCGACGCCGGCCGGCTCGGTCTCGCGGGGTGGCCGCAGCCGCTCGTCGCTGCCTCCGACCTGACCCTGCTGGTCACCCGCAGCTCGCTGCCCGCGCTGGCTGGAGCACGCTCGTGGGCCAAGATGCTGCGCGACCAGTTCGCCGCCGTCGGTGGCCTCTCGCGACTGGGCCTCCTTCTCGTCGACGAGGACCGCCGGTGGCCGGCGACGCCCACGGGCGTCCCGCGGGTGCGTCCCTACACGCCGCGCCACATCGCCAAGGCGCTCCAGATCTCCGTCACAGCATCGGTGGGCTGGGATCCCGAGGCCGCGGAGGTCTACTCCCATGGCGCCCGCAAGCCGCGCAAGTTCGAGTCCTCCGACCTGGTGCGCAGCTACCGCACCGCAGTCTCCCTGATCCACTCCGTCCTCACCTCCAACCAGGCCGCCCTCGCCCACCCGATCGGAGGCCGAGCATGAGCAACAACGGACACCAGCCCGAAGCCCAGGACCGCGAGCCGCTCCGCGCCGACGAATGGCTCGCGGCGCGACACGCAGACCGCAGCCCGCGCTCCCCGTTCGCCCGCGGCCGCGGCACCAACGGGAACCAGCCGCCCCCGCCGCCGGCGCCGACCAGCGAGGACCACGACCCGACGTCGCTGCCGATCTTCGCCGGTTCCTGGACCAGCGAGGACCAGCAGCCGGGCCGTACCCGCTCGGACTTCACGCTGCGCCCACTCGTCGCCAGCTCCGACGACCAGCCTCACGCGATCGCCGCCACCAACTACTACGACGGCGCCGACGTGGGGGAGGTCGAGCTGGACTGGGAGCTCATCGCCCAGTACCGGGCCGAGATCTCCTCCCGGCTGACCGCCCGGCTCGACAAGGAAGGCGGCCGGGTCACCGACGAGGACCGCGAACAGATGGGCCTCGACGTCATCGAGGAGTTCATCAAGTCCGAGGCCGAGACCCTCGTCTCAACCGGCCGGCCACCGTGGAGCCGCCAGCAGGAGGCCGCCCTCAAGGCCGCCCTCAAGGCCGCGCTGTTCGGTCTCGGCCGGCTGCAGCCGCTGGTCGAGCGCGAGGACGTGGAGAACATCATCGTCATCGCCCGCGGCCCGGAGTGCGCCGTGTGGCTGGAGCTCGTCGACGGCACCCTGGTCGAGGCCGCCCCGATCGCCGACTCCGAGGACGAGCTGCGCGAGTTCCTCGCCGACCTCGGCTCCCGGCAGAACCGGCCCTTCACCGAAGCGCGTCCGCACCTGGACCTGCGCCTGCCCGGCGGCGCCCGGCTCGCGGCCGGCTCCTGGGTGATGGCCTACACCTCGGTGGTGATCCGCCGGCACGGGATGCGCGAGGTGTCGATGGACGAGATGGTCTACGACCGCAAGGCGTGCGGCGCGGTCCTGGCCGACTTCCTCGCCGCCTGCGTCCGCGCCGGCAAGAGCATCGTCGTCTCCGGCGTCCAGGGCTCGGGCAAGACCACCTGGGTCCGCGCCCTGTGCTCGTGCATCCCGCCCTGGGAGATGATCGGCACCTTCGAGACCGAGTTCGAGCTGCACCTGCACGAGCTGGTCGACCGGCACAAGATCGTCCACGCCTGGGAGCACCGGCCCGGATCCGGCGAGGTCGGCATCGACGGTCGCCAGGCCGGTGAGTTCAGCCTCGAGGAGGCCATCCACCACTCCTTCCGGTTCAACCTCGCCCGCCAGATCGTCGGCGAGGTCCGCGGTCCGGAGGTCTGGAACATGCTCAAGGCCATGGAGTCCGGCCCGGGCTCGATCAGCACCACCCACGCCCGCAGCGCTGAGCACACCATCGAGAAGCTCGTCTCCTGCGCCATGGAGAAGGGCCCGCAGGTCACCCGCGAGCTCGCGATCAGCAAGCTCGCCGCCGCCATCGACATCGTGATGTACCTGCGCTCCGAGGTCGTCCCCAACGGCGACGGCACCTTCCGCAAGCACCGCTGGGTCGAGGAGGTCCTGGTCGTCCAGCCCAGCATCGACGCGGCCCGCGGGTATGCGACCACCCCGATCTTCGCCCCGAACCAGCTCGGCCAGGCCGTCGCCACCGGGAAGCTCGACAACTTCCTCGCCCAGGAGCTCGCCCGCCACGGGTTCGACCTCGAGGCGTACAAGGCCGAGTCCCAGGCAAACCCGGGGGTGGCGACATCATGACCGCCTTCCTGCCCGCCGTCTTCGGTGCGCTCATCGTCATCGGCCTGATCGGCATGGTCTACGCCCTGATCCCCGCACCCCCCAAGCCGCCGCGGCCCGCCCGGACCCTCACCCCGTTCGGCCGGGCGGGTGGCTGGTTCGCCCGGCTCAACCCGCGCACCCGGATGCTGGTCATCGGCGGCGCCGTCGCCGGCCTCCTGGTCGCGTTGCTGACCGGCTGGGTGATCGCGATCGTGCTCGTCCCGGCCGCGATCGTCGGCATCCCACTGCTGCTTACGCCCCCGCCAGCGGCCGCGAGCATCGAGAAGCTCGAGGCGCTCGAGGAGTGGACCCGGTCACTGTCCGGCAAGCTCACCGCCGGACAGTCGCTGCGCTCGGGTCTCATCAAGTCGCTGCAGTCGGTGCCGGCGCCCATCGAGCGCGAGGTCGGCCTGATGGTCTCCCGGCTCTGGAACAATACCGCCACCACCGAGGACGTGCTGCGCGCCTTCGCCGAGGACCTCAACGACTCCACCGGCGACGTGGTGGCCAGCCAGCTGATCCTCGCCGCCAGCGGGCGCGGGCAGGCCGGCCTGGCCAAGGCGCTGGACGCGCTCGCGGAGACCGTCGCCGCCGACGTGCGCGCCCGCCGCCAGATCGCCGCCGACCAGGCCAAGCCGCGCACCACCGCCCGCACGGTCACCGTGATCACCCTCGGCGTCCTGGGCATGCTCGCCCTCACCGGCGACTACATCGAGCCGTACGGCAGCCCGCTCGGCCAAGTCATCCTCGCCGTCTTGCTGACTGCCTACGTGGCCACGCTGCTGTGGATGCGCCGGATGGCGGTCGCCAAGCCGCTCCCGCGCTTCCTCGACCTCCAGGCCCGCAACGCGCACCGAGCGGCGCACGGGGAGAGGGAAGGAGCACTCGCATGACCGGCCTCCAGCTCGCGCTCGCCAGCGGCACCCTCCTCGGGCTCGCCGTTGCCCTGCTCGTATGGCGCATGGCCCCGTCCGACCCCGACCTCACCGACGCCCTGGACCGGCTCTCGCCCGGCCACGTCGTGCCCCGCCGCAGCGCCGGCCCGCTCGACGTCCAGGAGAGCACCGAATCCGGATCGCTCGTCGACCGGATCGGCGTGTGGGCGATCAAGAACCTGCCCGGGGGAGCGTGGGCACACACGCCCCGCAAGGACCTGGCCATCCTCCAGATCAGCGAGACCAGGTTCTACGGCGAGAAGGTCGTCTGGGCGCTGCTCGGCCTGGCGATGCCGCCGCTGTTCGCGGCGTTCTTCGCACTGATCGGGCTTCCGCTCCCGTTCGCGATCCCCACCTTCGGGTCGCTCGGGCTCGCCGCACTGTTCTGGTTCATGCCCAACTACAACGCCACTGACGACGCCAAAAAGGCCCGCATCGAGTTCAGCCGGGCCCTGGGCGCCTACATCGACATGGTCGCCACCGGAGTCCGCGACGGCTCCAGCGGTCAGCAGGCGCTGCGCTCCGCGGCCGAGGTCGGCGACACCTGGGTGTTCAAGCGGATCGAGAGCGAGCTGCGCCGCGCCCGCTACATGACCCGCGCCCCCTGGGACTCCCTGCACGCGCTCGCCGATGACCTCGGCGTCCCCGAGCTCGACGACCTCGCCGACATCATGCAGCAGTCCGGCCAGGACGGCGCCCAGATCTACAACAACCTCCGCGCCCGCGCCGCCGCACTCCGCTCGGCGATGCTCAGCGCCGAACTCGGGAAGGCCAACGCCGTCTCCGAGCGCATGTACATCCCCGCCAGCCTGCTCGGCATCGTCTTCATGGCGATCCTCGTCACTCCGTCGATGCTCCGATTCGCGACCTAACACCGACGTCAATCCCCGGACACCCGAACTCCACCACCCAGAAAGGAACAACCCGATGTTGAAGCTCTTCATCACCCTCCAGGTGACGGCCCTCGCCGTGATCGCCAGCATGGAGGACCGCATCGTCGAGCACCGACGCGACGAGCGCGGCTCGGTCACGATCGAGCAGGTCATCTGGGCCGGCGCGGTCATCCTCATCGTCGGCATCGTCGTCGCCGCGATCAGGGCGTTCGTGACCAGTGAGGCCGGAAAGATCAAGTAGGTCCGTCCATGTTCTCCAGCTCTCGCCGCCGACGCCGGGACGAGCGCGGCTCAGTGGCCATCCAGATGGTCTTCCTGATGCCGGCGCTCTTCCTGGTGATGTTCCTCGGTGTCCAGGGCGCGCTGTACTACCACGCCCGCGAAGTAGCGCTCGCGGCCGCGCAGGAGGGCGCACGCGAGGCGGGCAGCGAGAACGGCAGCCGTGAGTCCGGAGTGGCGGCCGCGAACGGCTTCCTCCGGGACGCCGGCGGATCCGACGTGATGACGTCGACCAGCGTCTCCGGGGCACGGACCACGACAACGGCCACGATCACCGTCACCGGCAAGTCCATGAGCGTGATCCCCGGCTGGCACGTGACCGTCCGCCAGAGCGCCAGCGTCCCGGTCGAGAGACTCACCGAATGATGGGGCAGGGCATCTGGGCACGCGCCTTCAACCGCAGCCGGGACGAGCGCGGGTCGGTGGCCATCGAGGCCGCGATCGGCGTCCCGGCCTTCGGGCTGTTTGTGGCGATGATTGTCCTCGGCGGCCGCGTCGAGATCGCCAAGCAGTCCGTGGAAGCAGCCGCGTACGAGGCAGCACGGGCAGCCTCGATCGAGCGAACCCAGAGCGAGGCGATCGCCGCAGGCAGGTCCTCGGCCGCAAGCAGCCTGCACGACCAGGACGTGCGCTGCACCAGCACGAACATCACGGTCAACGCTGCGGCGTTCAACGCACCGATCGGGAACACCGCCCAGGTGGACGTCACGGTGACCTGCACGGTCAACCTGTCGGACCTGAGCATCCCCGGCGTACCCGGCACCCGCACGATCACCGCAACCGCGAGCAGCCCCGTCGACGCCTACCGGGAGCGCCGATGATGAGGCACCCGGTCCGACGACAACGCGACGAGCGCGGCGCCATCAGCGTCTGGTTCGCCACCGCGTCACTGGTGATGATCATCCTGGTCGGGATGACCGTCGACGTCGGCGGCAAGGTGCACGCCCAGCAGCAGGCCCGCAGTGCTGCGGCCCAGGCCGCCCGCACCGGCGCCCAGGAGGTCCAGGGCTCGACCGCCATCCGCGGCGAGGAGCTCCGCGTCGACATCAACGCCGCCAAGTCCGCCGCGCAGGGCTACCTCAACGCCGCCGGCGTGGAGGGCAGCGTCACCGTCGTCAACGGCGACACCCTGATCGTGCGCACCACCGACACCTACGACAGCAAGTTCCTCGGGATCATCGGGCTGGACTCGATGAGGGTCACCGGGGAGGCGTCTGCACGGCTCATCCGCGCTCAAGGAGGCATCGAACGATGACTACGCCCACCCTGCGCCAGCGGCTGACCGGGCTCCTCGCCACGGTCGCCGTCCTCGGCCTCATCCTCGGTCTGCCGGCCCTCTTCCTGGCGATCGGAGCCAACCCGATCCCCGACCAGGCGCCGAGCTGGGAGAGTGTCAAGGACGCACTCCTCGCACCCGACGACGGCACCCTGGTCCTGGGCCTGTTCAAGGTGGTCGGCTGGGTCGCGTGGGCCTTCATGACCCTCGCCCTGGTGGTGGAGACCATCGCCCGGCTCCGCAGGGTCGAGGCGCCCAAGCTGCCGGGTCTGGGTCGCCCGCAGGCCGCGGCCCACGGACTGGTCGGACTCGCTGCCCTGCTGTTCATCGCAGCGCCGATCGCCGCGCAGGCTGCCAACGCCGGCCCCGCCGCCGCGTCTGCGCCGGCGGCGGTGGGCCATGTCCAGGCTGGGACCGTGGACCAGACGCCTGCCCAGCACGGGGTGAAGGTCGAGGCGAAGCAGGAGCGCGCGACGGTCGATCACTCGGTCAAGCCGGGGGAGAGCCTGTGGTCGATCGCTGAGGACCACTTCGGTGACGGCGCGCGCTATAGGGAGATCGCCGAGCTTAACCGCGACCTCCTCGGCTCCCGGCCCAGCTTCCTCGAGCCTGGCTGGGTGCTCAAGCTGCCCGCCCCGGCCGGCGGAGCGCCGGCGCACGCCTACACCGTGCAGCCCAACGACACGCTCAGCGACATCGCCCAGGACGAGCTCGGCGACGCCGACCGGTGGCCGGAGATCTACAAGGCCTCCACCGGCATCACCCAGCCCGGCGGGGCCCACCTCGCCGACCCCGACATGATCGACGTCGGCTGGCAGCTCAACATCCCCGAAGCCCAGGCACCTGCCGATCACGGCGACCGGCAGCAGCAGCCGCAGCCTCGCGAGGACAAGCCCGAGACCCCCGCCGAACCCAAGACCGAGCAGCAGCCGGTCGACCCGCCGGCCGAGGAGACGCCGCCGGTCCCCGAGACCGAGGCCCCGGAGACTGCCGCGCCCGAGGTCCCGCAGGCCGAGGAGCCGACGGCGCCGGCCGCCGACGTCGACCAGGTCGACGAAGCCGACGACTCGATCCTCGAGGCGCCCTGGGTCCTCGCCGGTCTCACCGGCGGGGGCGTGCTGCTGTCCGGGGCACTGCTGATGGCGCTGCGCTCCCGTCGGCGCTCTGCCTACCGGAACCGGCCGCCGGGTCGAGCGATCGCCGCCCCGCCGCCCGAGCTGGCGCCGGTGGAGATGACGCTGAACGCGACCGGTGCCGCCGCGGCCGCCACCGTGGAGTTCGCCGACGAGGCCCTGAGGCGCCTCGCGGCCGCCGTGGGCGCCCAGGGCACCACGATGCCGCCGCTGGCGGCCGTCGAGCTCGCGAAGGGCAAGCTGACGCTGCACCTGAGCGCCCCGGCCGCCGTCCCGGGTCCCTGGGTGGGTAGCCCCGACCAGACCCACTGGCACGTCAGCACGGACACCGCGGTGGAGGACCTCGGCCCCGACACCGGCAACGTCGAGCCGCCCTACCCGCTGCTGGCCACAATCGGCATGAGCGACGCCGGCGAGACCTGGCTGCTGAACTGCGAGGAGCTCTCCACGCTGACCATCAGCGGCGACCCCACCTACGGCCGCGACTTCGCCCGCCACCTCGCTGCTCAGCTGGCCGTCAACCCGTGGTCGCGCCGCGTCCAGGTCGACTGCATCGGCGTGGCCGAGGAGACCGTCGCCATGGACGAGCGGATCACCTACTACCCGACCGGTGCGGCCGGGACGCCCGCGACCGCGGAGATCCTCGCCGCCGCGGTGACCACGGTCGACCGGGCGAAGCGACACGACACTGACGTGTCCACGGCCCGCACCGGCAGCGTCGACGACGACACCTGGCCCGCCAGGATGCTGCTCCTCGACGCCGCAGCCGGAGACCCCGACGACCTCGAGCAGCTGCTGCAGCTGGTCAACGATCACGTCGGCCAGTCCGCGACCTCCATCGTCGTTGCCGGCGAACGCCCGAACACGCCGGGCGCGGTGCTGCACATGACCAACACTGGTCGCGTCGTCCTCGAGCACGTCGGCCTCAACCTCATCGCCGTTGGCCTGACCAGCGACGAAGCCCGCGGCTGCGCTCTGGTCTACGCCCAGAGCGAGACCCCGGAGTACGTCGACACGCCCGTGGACGAGACCGCCACCGACGGCTGGGAGGCCTACACCGACTCCTCCGGAGCTCTGCGTCGCGAGTACACCCTGCCCCGCAACACCCCCGAGGGAGCCGTCGACGAGCCGCTGTCCTCTCTGCTCGAGGGCGAGGACGAGGAGTACATCCGCGAGAGCGCGATCGTGCAGGAGGACCTCGAGGCCCTGGCGCCGAAGGTGCCAGCCCACGTCCGCGCCGAGGTCGAGGAGAAGGACCCCACTCTCGACCAGGACATCGCCGACTGGTTCTCGCCCAACTGCGACCGCCCGCGGCTCACCATGCTCGGCCCGGTCACCGCACGCACCCACGGCAAGGCACTCGCCAAGCGCAAGCCCTACTTCACCGAGCTCCTGGCGTTCCTCGCCCTGCACCGCAAGCACGGCGCCACCCGCGAGCAGATCCGCGAGGCCTTCTCCATCTCCGACGGCAAGGTGCGCGACTACACCAACGTCGTCCGCGACTGGCTCGGTCCTAACCCCCGCACCGGCGAGGACCACCTGCCCTACGCGGACAAGGCGCCGGCCGCCAAGCTCACCGGGGTCAACGTCTACCAGGTCGACGACGGCCTGCTCGTCGACCTGGACCTGTTCATCCGCCTCCGCAAGCGCGGGCAGAGTCGAGGCGGCGCCGAGGGTGTCGCCGACCTCTGCACTGCGCTCGAGCTCGTCGGGGAGGCCCAGCCGTTCAGCCAGCTGCGCGAGGAAGGGTGGGCATGGCTCGCCAACGAGCCTGACCGCGTCGACCTCATGGCGGGCGGGTGGATCGCCGACGTCGCCCTCATCGTCGTCACCGAGGCTCTCGCGGCCGGCGACCTGATCAAGGCCCGCTCCGCCGCCTACGTCGCCAACCGCGCAGACCCCGACGGCGAGAGCACCCGACTGTGCCTTGCCCACGTCATGAAGGCCGAGGGCGACCAGCTCGAGGCCGACCGGATCCTGCGCGAAGAGATCTGCAACCGGTCCGACGACGGCGACGCACCCATGGAATTGTCGGAGCGCACGAAGACCATCATCCGTACACACGGCTGGCTCGCGAGCTGACTCGGGAAGGGAGCACCAGCACATGACAACGTTCGACCAGGAACTCACCGGCCGATACGTCGCGGCCGGCGGCGACCGCCCCGATCTCGACGCCCGCCGCGTCGCGCGGCCCGTGTTCGTGCGCGACACCATCCGCACGCTCTACAACGCCGACAAGAAGTTCGGGATCGACCCCGCCGACAACGGCTCGCTGGCCGAGCTCGTCGACGCAGCCGAAGAACACCTCGAGCACATTGCCAACGACGTCAGCCAGCGGTCAGTCATGGCGTCGCCCACCACAGGAGGAGACACCACATGAGGAAGCACCACTCCGCACTCGGGGGAGGGGCCCTCGCCCTCGCACTGACCCTGACGGGCTGCGGCGGCGACGACACCGAGCCCACGGTCCAGGAGACCCCGAGCCAGTCCCCCTCGCCGACACCCACCAGCACGCCGACTCCGAAGACACCGGAGGAGAAGGCGGCGGCCCAGCTGACGAAGTACCTCGAGGTGAGGGACCTGGCCCACCGGAAGCGGACGATCGACTTCAAGGCCCTCAACCCGGTCGCGACGGGTGAGGAGTTTCTTGAGCTGCAGGAAGCGGTCGTCGACATGAAGATTGCCGACGTCACGAAGACCGGCAGCTACGTCCACACGCTCGGGGAGCCGCGAAACCGCGGCAGCTCGATCGAGATCACGGACTGCGAGGACCGTTCAGGAGTAACCGTGAAGGTGAAGGGCAAGGTGCGGACGCCCGACTACACCACTCCTGAAGGCAACCCTCTCCGCAACCCAGCGCCCGTCAAGTACACCCTCGTCAAGGACAAGGGCACGTGGAAGGTGACCGAATCTGACCTCCTGTGGGAGGAGTCATGCTAAGGCGCATCATCGCTCTGCTGGCGATGCTCGGCGCGTCGTTCGTGGTCGTGGTCGCAATGGCACCCGCGGCCAACGCTGATGGCTGCGACGTCGACGAGGAGACGGGCGAGGTCGTCTGTGAGGACGAGGAGGATGGTGGCGGCAACGGCGGCAACGGCGGTGACGGGGGCGACACCGGCGGCTCCTCCACCTGCAACTACAACGGGAGAGAGATTCCGTGCACCGGCCCCGGAGGGTCGGTGTGGAGCAGCCTTCACGAGTGCTGGATCGGACCTTCGGCTGGTGAGCTGGGCGAAGATCTTCAGCCGCCCGCGGGCCAGACGAAGGAAGATGGCGCCTGGCACGTCTGCTACTTCCCGCCGCCCGGATCGTCCTGGGAGTACACGTGGGTGCAGACCGGCGAAGTAGTCACCATCGACCCTGTGGTGCTCGCTCAGCGCGCGATCGCCTCGATGGACCTGGATCCCATCCAGATCGGCATCGTCCCCGAATCGGGTCCGAACCGGGTTGGCCTTGTCGGGCTCCCGGTGTGGATGTGGGTCGACAGCCCGACGGACGACACGTTCGGCCCGATCACTGCATCGGCCAGCGAGGGGTCGGTGTCGGTCAGTGCCACCGCCAGCGTCTCCAGCATCGTCTGGGACATGGGTGACGGGACCACGGTGACCTGCACAGGCAAGGGCACCCCGTACGCCGACCACTACGGCAAGCAGGACTCGCCGACGTGTGGGCACCGCTACGAGAAGATGTCAACGGACCAGCCCGATGGGGCCTACCAGGTCACCGCCACGAGCCACTGGGTCGTCGAGTGGGCCGGCGGAGGTCAGTCCGGAACCATCGAGTTCGACCTGACCACCGACGCGCTGCCGATCCGCATCGGTGAGGCCCAGGTGCTGACGTAGTGAGTGGTCGGTAGTCACTCAGCGACCACAGGAGACAGGTCCCCGTCCTCGGAGCAGGACGGGGACCTGTTCTCGTTCTAAGGGCCTCGGATCGAGCCTGGCCGGCGGCGAGTATCCGGCCTGCGCGGGCCACCTTTGCGAAGGGGAAAGCCCCAGGCGTCTCGGGTCACCTGGGGCTTCGGCGCCTAGTAGAGCACGGCCGATCGAGCAGCGCAGGAGATCCAGAAACTCACGGCGTCCAGGCCGGGGAGAGGCTGCGCCGGCGCCGGACCGGCGTCGCGTCGACTGCCGTCCGGGGCCGCTCGACCGCGCATGAGAAGGAAGGCCGCGCAAGGGTCGGCCGGGAACTTTTTTGTTTTTCGGGGGGCGGGGGCGTCCCCCCCTCTCTGACCTGCGCAAACGCAACGACCGTATCCCCGTCGAGCAGGCGTCCCCCCTCGAAATCAGGGGTTTGGGGGGACGGATGCGGGGACGCCTGCTCGCGATCTTTCTGCCGTGCTCAGCCACGGACGAAAGGAGCGAGCGCGATGAGTGTGGGCGACCAGCTCGGCCTCGACGACAACAGCGAACTGCTCGACCAGGCCCGCCAGAAGTGGCCGGCCTGGGTGGCCGCCGATCCGCGCCTCGGTGTGGTCGACAACTTCGACGATCTCCGCTCCTGGCTTCCGACGGTGGACCACGAAACCTCCGACCCGGTCCTCCTCGCGCTGGCCATGCTGGCGGCCCCCGACGGCGGCGGCGACATCGCCGCTGCGGCCGCTCTGGCCAAGTGCCTGCTGCCCGGCGCCTGCCGGCTCGCGGGCTGGCTGAGCACCCTCCCGCCACGCGAGGTCTTCCGCGACAGCCAGCCGGTGATGGCCGGCACCTGGTCAGCAGTCGAGCGGGTCGACGAGCTCGTGGCCTCCCAGCTGTGGATCGAGGTCCGCAGCTTCAAGTGGCGCCGGACCCGCAAGGTCGCGGCCAACATCTTGATCAACACCCGCGTCGGTGTCCTCCGCGAGGTCGGCGACTTCTTCTACGTCTCCCGCGCCGACCGCACCTGGGCCAACACCACCCTCGTCGAGTCCTTCTCGGCTGGCGACCTGACGAGCGTCGACGGCGGTGCCGGCTACTCGGCCGAGATGCCGACCGAGCGGGTCGCCGGCGCGCTGTTCCACCGCCCCGAGATCCTCGCCGACGCCGGACCCGAGCAGGAGGAGCCGTCGGCCACTGAGGAGCTCCTGGAGCTGCTCGCGTGGGCCTGCGACCACAAGGTGATCAGCCCCGCGGACCGGTACCTGCTGCTGTGCCTGGTCGAGGAGGCCGACCGAGTCGAGACCCGCAGGCTGGCGCGCGGGTATGGCGGCCTGCTCAGCAACGAGGTGTCCAGCCGGGTCGCGCCCCGCATCGGGGTCTCTGAGGCGACCGTCCGTCGCCACGGCTCTCGCTCCATGCGCGCCCTCGCCGCGGCCGCCCCGAGGAAGTTCGGCCATGACGAATAAGCCCGGAAGTGATCGCTCGCGCCACCCCGCGACACATAGGCGACTGGAGGTGGTGAAGCCCATGACAAACACCCACGACGGCGAGACCCGTAAGCCGGAGCAGATCGCCGAGCTGTTCGCGATCGCCGGCCGCGAGATCGAGGCGATCGAGCAGCTGACCGGCTGCGTCGCCCAGCTGCACGAAGTCCAGGCCGCGAAGGCGCAGCTGGCGACCCTGACCCCGGCCGAGGTCCGCGCCGCGCTCGAGTTCCGCCGCGGCACCCTCGGGGAGGCCCAGTGAGCACCCAGACCCCGAGCCGCCCGGTCGGTATCGACGAGCTCAAGCGCGCCTGGCACGCACTGAACGCCGGCGAGTTCCGCACCGGTCCCGGCGCCGGCAAGGGCCCCCGCGGCCGCGGCACCGCCGCGGAGGACAACTGGTCACCGGCCGACGGCGAGCACACCATCGCCGTGATCGGGTCCGCAGGCTCGGTCGGCGCGAGCACCGTCGCCCTGGCCACCGGCCTGGCGGCAGCCGCCCCGGTCCGAGTCATCGAGTGCTGCTCGGTCACCGCCTCCGGACTCGCCGCGGCGAGCACCGCCGAGCTCGGCCTGCACCCGACCGACTGGCGTCAGGGCAAGCGCGACCACGTCCTGCTCGAGCGCGCCAGCGAGGTCCTCGCTGGCGTCGACGAGGTCCCGCTGCCCACCGAGGCACAGAACGAGACCCAGCTGACCATTCTCGACGTCGGCTGGGAGGCCGGCCAGCTGCTGGCCACCGACTGCTGGCTGGCCGAAGCCGTCCGCGCCGCCGATCAGATCGTCCTGGTCACCACCGCCACCGTCCCCGGGATGCGTCGCGCCGGGGTCGCCATGGACCTGCTGGCCGGCTACTGGCAGCCAGAGCAGATCGTCCTCGCCGTCCGCGGGCCCCGCCGCAAGAAGTGGCCGCGCGGCCTCGAGCACGCCGGCGGCCCAGCCGTCCGCCGTGCCCTGGACGCGGACCGGTGCGTGGAGATCCCCGAGGACCGCGAGCTCGCGGTCAACGGCCTGGACTCCCGACCCGTCCCGGCCCCCCTGATCTCGGCAGCACGTCAGCTGCTCGAGCCCGCACATCTGCCCACCGACACCAGCGAAAGCGCCTGACCCGCCCGGGGTCAGCAACCCAGAAAGGAAGTCCACCCATGGACGTCATGACCGCAACCGCAACCACCGTGACGGCCGTCTGCCCGAAGGCGCCCCCGGGTGCTGTCGGCCCCACCAACGAGATCACCAGCTACGTGCTGTGGGGCGTCATCGTCCTGTTCGGTCTCGGCATCATCATCGCCATCGGCGCGATCATCGCCGGCCGAGTGTTCTCCCTGCCGCACGCCTCCAAGGTCGGCGTGATCTCGGTGGTGGTCGTGTTCGCCTGCGCGATCGCCTACCTGGTGCTGCCCGGGATGCTCAACGGGATCCTCGGCAAGGGCTGCATCTGATGCGGCGCGCAGCCACGAAGAAGGCAGAAGGCACCAGCGAGTGGAGCCGGCGCCGGCTGCTCGGCATCCTGGCCGCCGCCGTCGCCGTGGCTGTGCTCCTGCTCGGCGGCCTCGCCTACGCGGTCTACCTGGCGATCGCCGGCATCGGTGACGAGGCCAGCGCGAACACCGGCGTGGCCACCGGCGAGACCGAGCGCTCGACGGTGGCCCGCGGTGCCGCGCATCGCGATGAGATCGCGGCCGAGCCGATGCTGACCGTGCCCGTGAGCGCCGCCTTCCCGGGCGAGACCACCAGCGCTAAGGCACCGGAGATCAAAATCCCGACCGGGACCGGAGTCAACGGACCCGCGTTCGTGATGACCGGGTTCCCGCACAGCCCGGAGGGCGCGATCGGACAGCTCGCCCAGATCGACCTCGCGGTGCTGCAGTCGATGAGCCTGAGCACCGCCGAGGAGGTCTACAACGCCTGGGCCCTGCCCGGTGGGGTCCGTGCGGAGGACTGGTGGATCACCGCCAGCGTCCGCGCGTTCCTCTCCAGCACCGGGATGGGCGAAGTCAAGGACCCCAGCGCCTCGGTGACCCTGGAGCCGGCCGCCGCGCTGGTCAAGGGCACCGACGGCCCCGACTGGGCGACGGTCTGCGTGCTGATGAAGGTCAGCGCCACCTACAAGTCCGAAGGACAGATCGCCTTCGCGCACTGCGAGCGCATGCAGTGGGTCGGGGGCCGCTGGATGGTCGCCCCCGGCGCCCCGCCGGCACCCGCACCCGCGACCTGGCCCGGCACCCAGCTGGCACACGAGGCCGGCTGGCGCACCTGGTCCACCGACCACACCACCGAACCCGCCCACCCCGGCGACACGGAAGGGGAGCACTGAGATGAGCAACCGGATCAACGACTCGATGGGGGAGTCCCGCACGACCCTGCTGCGCGTGGGGGTCCTGGTGGCGATCGCCGTCCTCGTGGCGACCGCCGTCTGGCTCGGAGCGCGCGGCCGGACCGATGACAGCAGCGGAACCGACAAGACATCCGGGGACTCCTCGAGCCAGACCGGGCAGCAGGGGCAGAACGTCTCGGTCGACCAGGTCGCCCCGGAGAGCGCACCCGCAGACGGCGTCGTGATCCCGACCGGCGCCGACCAGGTCGACGGCTACCCGACCCGGTTCCCCCAGACCGACCTGGGCGCGGTCGCGCTGCAAGTCGAGGTCGCCAAGGCGCAGGTCGGGTTCGACTACGACCAGGCCGCCGCCGTCGCCGGCCTGTACGCCAACCCCGAGGACACGGCCGTCTTCGAGCAGCGCGCCCGCGACGCTGTCGCGCTGCGCCGCCAGCAAGCCGGCGTCCCGAAGGAGGGGGACGTCCCCCCGCCCGCGTCGTACGCGGTGACGCCGATCGCGTACACCCTCGAGGAGCTCGACACCGGCTACTACGCGGTGAACCTGCTCAGCTACGTCACCCTCACCACCGCCAACGGCAAGGTCAGCGACGGCCTCTACGCCGGCACCCAGCTGATGCGGTGGCTCGAGGTCGACGGCGTGGGCGACTGGTGCCTGGTCCAGGGCAGCACCGCAGACATCGAGCACCTGGTCTCCACCGGACAGCCCAAGGCGGTCGCGCCGGGCACTCCGGAGTACAAGCAGGCCGGCTGGATCCCGATCAACGGAGCACCCCAGTGAGCACCGCCGACCTCTTCCACCGGGTCACCAGGCTGGGCATCGACGCCCTGGCGGTCCTGGTCCTCACCACGCTTCTCGGAGCCGCCACGACCATCCAGCCGCCAACCGCCGCCGCGGCCGAGCCGGCGACCAGCACGGCGGCCAGCACAGCGCAGGTCGCCACGGTCGAGACCACCAGCCAGCTGCCGGCCCGCACCCTCAAGATGGGCTGCCTTGGTCCCGACGAACTGTGCGACATCGGCGGAGACGCCCTCGAGTGCGCGGAGGACCCGGTCGACTGCGGCAAGGACGCGGCCGGTGGCGTCAAGGACGAGATCGAGAACCAGGTCGAGGGCGTCCAGGAGTGCCTGGAAAACCCCAGCCTCACCGACTGCGCCAAGGGAGTCGGGGGAGTGGTGCCGGGAGTCAGCGGGTGTGGGCTGCTCGACGCGATCTGCGACGCCGGGCTCCCGGGGATCGGACTCCCTGGCGTCCCGGGGGTGCCCGGCATCCCCGGACTCCCGAACGTGGGGGACCTCTTCGGCGCCGGCATCCCCGGCCTCGGTGACATCCCCAACCCGTTCGAGAACATCGGGGACGTCATCGCCAAGGCGGCGGCCGATGCCTGGACCGCAGCCATGCTCGCGGTGTGGAGCTCCGGCCTGTTCGTGCTGCGCATCGTGCTCACGTTCAGCGAGCTGTTCTTGACCCCCGACCTCAGCGACGACGGACCCGGTAAGGACGTCTACGCCTTCACCCTCTGGCTCGCGCTCGCCCTGGTGGTCATCTTGGCGATGATCCAGCTCGGCGCGGCGGCCTTCAAACGCGAGGGCAAGGGCCTCGCGCGGGCGTTCATCGGCGCCGGCCAGTTCGTCCTGGTCTGCGCCTGCTGGTTCGGCTACTGCGTCATGATCGTCGCGGCCTGCGGCGCCATCACGAAAGCGCTGATGAAGTCGCTGCTCAAGGTGCAGACCTGGCCCGACTGGGATCCCCTGGGCGGCCTCGGCGTCGACGACATCACCGAGGCCGGCGTGGCCACCGCGCTGGCTTTCCTCGGCATCTTCCTGTGGCTGGCCGCGATCGGACACGTCCTGGTCTACCTCGCGAGGGCGGCCTCGCTGCTGGTCCTGGTCGCCACCGGCCCGCTCGCCGCGGCCGGGTTGGTCTCCGACTTCACCCGCTCCTGGTTCTGGAAGTCGCTGCGCTGGTTCCACGCCGCGGCGTTCACCCCGGTGCTGATGGTGATGGTGCTGGGCATCGGCGTGCAGTTCGCCAACGGCGTCGCTGCCCACCTCGCAGACGGCACCGCCAAGGCGTTCGGCACGGCCCTGCCGGCGGTCATGACGATCCTGATCAGCGTCGTCGCGCCGCTGGCGCTGTTCAAGCTTCTGGCCTTCGTCGACCCCGGCACCCCCAGCGGCGCGTCGTTCCGGCAGGGCATGGCCATCCAGGGCGGCCTCCAGGGGCTGCTGAGCGGCGGCGGTGCCGGCGGCGGCTCGTCGGCCGCCTCGACCACCGACGGCAACGGTCGCTCGTCGGGTGAGCAGAGCGCCGAGGCCTCGACGGGCGACCGGTTCAGCAAGTCCACCCAGGGCGTCCTCGGCAGCTTCGGCCCGGTCGGACAGGCGTTCGCTGCCGGGCTCGGGATGGTCAGCAGCGCCGGAGCGAAGGCCACGTCCCTGATGTCGGACGAAACCAACCAGGCCGGCGTCGGGCAGAGCACCTACGGACCCGACTTCAGCAACATGGGTGGCCGCCAGTCCGGCCAGTCCGGCGGCCAGTCGGGCGACCAGAGCAGCGGCACGCACCCGGGCTCGCAGAACAGCGGGGACGACGACTCGCCGTTGCCGACCCCGCCTGCCCCGCCTGCCCCGCCCACCCCGCCGACGCTGCCCACCGGCGGCGGACCCGGCGGTGGCTCGGGTGGCGGCTCGGGCGGGCAGGGCGGCGGCTCTGGCGGACAGGGCGGCGGTGGTGCCGGAGCAGCGCCCAAGACCCCGGCCGCGGGTGGCGGCGGGGGAGCGGCCGGAGGTGCCGGCGGAGCCGGTGCAGCAGGCGGCGCGATCCCCCCGGTGGCGGTGTAGCCGATGCGCCGCACGACCTGCCCCCAGCCCCAATCGACATGCAGTGACCCGGAAGGAAACCGACGATGACCATCTACGCCGACTACCAGCGCGACCGCATCGGCTGGTTCTTCGGCCTCTCCGGAGGCCAGCTGATGTTCCTGGCGCTGGCCAGCCTGCCGGCGTTCTGGGCGATCAGCCGCGGAGCGTGGTTCTCTGCGTTCCTGTTCGCCCTGGTCTGGCTGTTCCTGCTGGCCATCACCGTCGTCCCGGTCCGGGGCCGCTCGGCCACGGGCTGGGTGTTCGCCTCGACGATGTACGCCGTCGGCGGGCTGCTCGGCTGGACCTCGTTCCGTGCCAAGGCCACCGAGGGCCGCGCCGAGGACCTCGACACCCCCGATCTCCCCGGGGTGCTGCAGGGCATCAAGATCCACGACGGCCCGCCGCACGGCTCCCAGCTGCAGCGGGTCGGAGTGATCCACGATGACGCGACGAAGACCTGGGCAGTCACCGCCTCGATCGTCCACCCCGGCATCGGCATGAAGGACACCGAGGAGCGCAGCCGTTACGGCGAGGCGCTGGCCGGGCTGCTCGACGTCGCCGGCCGCACCGAGAAGGTCGACGAGATCCTGTTCATGGTCCGCACCGTCCCCGAGGACGGCGCCGAGCGCGATCTGTGGGTCAACAAGCACCGCCGCGACAACGCCCCCCAGCTGTCCGAGGTCGTCAACAGCGACCTCGCGGTGGGCCTCACGCAGGCGTCGGTGCGCACCGAGCAGTTCGTGACAATCGTCGTCCCGGAGACCCGGATCGCCCGGTCGGCCAAGGAGTCCGGGGGCGGCTTCGAGGGCCGCTGCCGCGAGCTCTACCTGCTCATGGCCGAGATCGAGGCCCAGCTGCGGGGCCCGATGGGGATGACGTCGGTCCGCTGGCTCACCTCGCCGGAGCTCGCCCTGGCGTCCCGGACCGGGTTCGCCCCAGGCGATCGCGCCGGCATCGTCGAGGCCCTCGCCATGCGGGAGAAGGACCCGAGCGTGAACGCCGACGTCCCGTGGGCGCTGGCCGGGCCCTCGGGCGCGGATGCGACGGTGCGGCACTACAGCCACGACGCGTGGAACTCGATCAGTTCCACCATCAAGCTCCCGACCCGCGGCGTGGCGATGGGCGCCCTGGCGCCGATCCTCACCCCGAGCGAGTCCGGTGAGCGGCGCTCGTTCGTCGTCTCCTTCCCGATCGTGTCCCAGTCCAAGGCCGACCGGCAGTCCGGCAACGCCGAGTGGGCCGCAGACCTGGCTGAGGGGATGAACGAGAAGCTCGGCCGCAAGACCCGTGCCAAGCAGCGCGACGAGGCCCACAAGGCCCGCGGCCTGGACGCCAAGCTGGCCCACGGCAACGCGCTGGTCCGGCCTTACGCGGTGTGCACGGTCACGGTTCCCAAGACGCTGCGGATCACCGAGTTCGGCCGTCGCCTGGACGCCTCGATCCGACGCGCCGGGTTTGCGCCCCTGCGGCTCGACCTGGCCCAGGACGTCGGTTTCGCCGCCTCGACCATCCCCGTCGGGATGAGCCTGACCCGGAGCGGAGACGCCTGATGCCCACCACGACCCGCCGGAACCGCGGCGGCGCCGATCGAGGCAGGGACATGGCGGCCTTGTTGTCCGACTTCGGCCACGACCTGCCCACGATCCCCCCGCTCGCCCCGGAGGCCAAGGAGCCCCGGATCTTCAAGTACGCCCCGCGCCGCGGTGCAGCTCGTCGCGGCCGCGGCTGGGCGCCCGTCACGGCCCCGGCGCAGGCCTGGCGGATGACCAGTGACCAAGCACCGGTGTTCTGGCCGTTCGTGTCCGCGCCGGCCCTGCCGCCGACCGGGGCGCAGATGGGCGTCGACCAGCTCTCCGGCGGCTCGTTCTACTGCGACCCGTTCGGCTGGGTGCTGCGCGACGACGTGTCGGCGACCAACCCGAACATCTTCCAGTTCGCCAAGCCCGGCACCGGCAAGTCCGGCACCACCAAGGCGTTCTGCACCCGGATGATGCCCTTCGGCTACCGCACCCTGGTCTTGGGTGACCCCAAGGACGAGTACGAGTCGCTGTGCCGCGCGCTCGGTGTCGAGCCGTTCGTCATCGCCCCCGGCTTCTGGGCACGAATCAACCCCCTGGCCATGGGCCCGCTCGGCCACGACTGGGAGAAGCTCTCGGCCGAGGAAGCCCAACGGCGCACGACGATCATCTTCAAGCGCTGGCTGGTCCTGATCCGCGGCCTGGTCGGCAGCATGAAGCTCGACGACCAGCGCCGAGTGCCGTTCGGGCCCGACGAGAGCGACGTCGTCCGCAACGCCTTGGCGATCCTCACCGGCTACGCCGCCGGCAACTCGATCCTCACCGAGACCACCATCCCGCGGCTGTGGGACCTGCTGCGCAACCCCACCGAGGAACTCGTCCGGGCGTGCGAGTACGGGAACACCCGCCAGTTCCTCGACCAGACCCGGCTGCTGCGCAACGCGCTCGGTGAGCTGGTCACCGGCACCCTGGCCGGCCTCTTCGACGACTTCACCAACATCGAGGTCGACTGGCGCGCCCCGATCCAGTCGTTCAGCCTCTCCCGGCTCGACGGCCTCGGGGACGAGGCCGTGGGCATCGCGCTGCTGTGCATGAACTCCTGGGGCCGCGGGCTGCGCGAGATCGCCGAGCCCGGCGACCTGCGCATCGTCGTGCGCGACGAGGTCTGGAAGCAGATGCGCCTCGGCGTCTCCGCGGTAATGAGCTTCGACGCCGACCTGCGGCTCTCGCGCGGCATGGCCGGCAAGGGCGGCGACATCCAGTTCGCCAACCTCCACAAGCCCTCCGACCTGCTCTCGGTCGGCGATGCCGACTCCCAGGCCGCGATGATCGCCAAGGACCTCCTCGAACTGGCCGACATCAAGATCCTCGGCGGGCAGAAGCCGCGCGTCGCGCGCGAGCTCGACTCGATGCTCGGCTTCGGCCCGATCGCCCAGGACCTCGTCTCCGGGTGGGCGATGCAGGACAAGGGCCGCGCGCTGTGGTGCGTCGGAGACGCCACCTACAAGGTCCAGACGGTGCTCCACCCGCTGGAGAAGAAGCTCTACTACACCAACGAGGCCATCGAGGCCGCCGGCTGAGGCGCTCGGGACTGACCTGTCGTGAAGAAGCTACTCCTCGCCGGACTGCCGGTCCTGATCGTCTTCATGGCCCTGCCGTTCGTCGTCACCCTGATGGTGGTCATGACCACGACCGCGGCAGCCGAGTGCCGCACCCAGACCAGCGAGACCGCACCCACTGAGCTCGGCGACCTCGGTGTCATCGACGGTCCCGTGGGCGGTCCGGTCAAGGGCAAGGTCACCATGGCGCAGGCCAACATCCCGCGCCGCTCCGGTCTCGACGGCTTCCGGGCCTCCATGCCCCGGGTGCTGTCGACGAACCCCGACTTCGTGAGCCTCAACGAGGCCAGCGGCTGGAGCCTGGCGCAGATCGAGGCGGCCGCCCCCGGCTACGACGCGTTCCGGGTCGCCGACCACACCGGCGACAACAACTCGATGGGCAACGTCGTGCTGTGGAAGCGCGACACCTGGTCCAAGGCCAACGGTGGCCGGGTCACCCTCGCCGTCGACGACAACACCTACTACAAGGGCCGCCCGGTCACCTGGGATCGGTTCGCCACCTGGGTGATCCTCGAGCGCGCCGACGGCGCCGTGGTGTCGGTGATCTCGACCCACCACATGACCAACCCGCACAAGTACCCCCGCCAGCACAGCAACCCGCCGCTGACCCGGCCCCAGCAGTACGGCGCCGGCATGGACATCCTGCTGCAGCTGCGGAACTCCCTGGCCACCCACGGCCCGGTGCTCATCGGCGGCGACATGAACACCCACGCCTCCTACACCGACCTCCCGTGGACGGCGGCCGCCAAGATGAAGGCCGCCGGCTACGGCTGGCACAACCACTCGGTCGACTTCATCTTCTTCCCCCAGTACCAGGGCGTGCGGCTCGAGGGCGGCTGGGACGGGACCATGGTCTCCGACCACCACTGGATCGCCGCCCGCATCGCCATGAACGGCGCCGGCCCCGAGAGCGCCCCCACGACCGCGGCCACCAGCGAAGGTGTGGTGAACGCCGCCCACACCACAAGGACGTCGGCCGAGCCCCCGTCCGGCGACGTGCTCGCCCAGCTGATGCAGCTGCGGTTCGCCTCCAGCTACCCGACCCTGACCACCGAGCAGGCCCGCAATGCGATCACCATCGCCCAGGTTGCCCGCGACCTCCAGGTTCCCCGCTACGGGCTGCAGATCGCGATCGCCACCGCGATCCAGGAGTCCAAGCTGGTCAACCTCACCGGCGGCGACCGCGACTCCGGCGGCCTGTTCCAGCAGCGTCCCTCGACCGGCTGGGGGAGCCGTGCTGAGGTCACCAACCCCGTCCTCGCCGCGCGTGCCTTCTTCGGCAAGGCCCAGCACACCGGCAACCCCGGCCTGCTCGACATCCCCGGCTGGCAGGACATGCCGCTCACGCAGGCGGCCCAGGCTGTGCAGCGCTCCGGCTTCCCCGACGCCTACGCCCAGTGGGAGGGCGTCGCCGGCGACATCACCGAGCTGCTCGGCGGCGACCTACCCGACCTGCCAGGCGTCGACGGCGAGGTCTCGAACGCGAGCAACTGCGAGGACACCGTCAACCCGATCACCGTCGGGACCTTGAACATCTTGGGCGCCGGCCACACCGACAACCAGGCGGGCGGCGGCAACGAGAAGGCCGGGTACGCCACCTGGGACAAGCGTCTGCCCGGGGCACTCAGCGCGATCGAGAACGCCGGCGTCTCCATCGCCGGCCTCCAGGAGGTCCATGGCCCCCAGGCCAAGGCCCTGGCTGAGCGCTACTCGGCCAAGTGGGGCATGTACCCGGCCACCGGCAACACCCAGAACAAGGTGATCTGGGATCGCGGCAGCTGGCAGATGACCGACTCACGCCTCGTCCAGATCCCGTACTTCAACGGCAAGGACGTCGGGATGCCGGTCGTCCAGCTGACGGGTGCGGCCGACAGCGTCAACGCCGGGCAGGTCATCTGGGTCTGGAGCATCCACAACCCCGCCAACACGCAAGGGAACGCCTCCGGGCACCGCCAGGAGGCGCTGCGCCGCCAGCTGGCCACCATGACCGAGCTCGCCGGCACCGGCACCCCGGCGGTGATCCTGGGCGACTTCAACGACGGCAAGGACGGCCAGAACTCCTCACACTGCGCGCTGACCCCTGAACTGAGCAACGCCTTCGGCGGATCAGCGGAGCCCTGCAAGAAGCCCAAGCAGGACGCGCCGATCGACCACATCTACGGCGCCAACCTCACCTGGGCCAGCGCCGAGGTCGACAACAGCACCCAGGCCAACAAGATCGCTGACCACCCGCTGGTGACCGCCACCACCGCCGGCAGCAGCGCGGGCTGCGCGGTGGCGACCGAGACCAACTACAACCTCGGCCCGGTCAAGCCGCAGCTGACGCAGCTGGTCAACATCCTCGGCCCGATGTTCGACATCAAGACCGTCGGCGGCTACCGCGAGAGCGCCACCGACCCCCACGGCCACCCGGCCGGCCTGGCGGCCGACTTCATGGTCCCGCTGACTCCCGCCGGCAAGGCCCAGGGGGACGCGCTCGTGGCGTACGCCCAGGCCCACGCCCGCGAGCTCGGGATCGACTACATCATCTGGTACCAGCGCATCTGGTCGGTCGCGCGAGCCGACGAGGGCTGGCGGCCGATGGAGGACCGAGGCTCGGCTACCGCGAACCACCTGGACCACCCGCACATCAACGTGCTCCCCAACGCCCAGGTCTCCCCGGTCGGCCTCGAGGGCGCGTCCTGCGACGAGGTGGTCTACCCGGTTCCCGCGCAGTACATCGGAACGGACCGGAAGAACTGGCACGACACCGGCCCCTACTGGACCAACTGGCACACCGGAACCGACTTCTCCGCCCCGTGCGACACGACCGTCTACGCCGCCCACGCCGGCACCATCGAGATCGACACCAGCCAGAGCTGGGCCGGCAAGCAGCTGGTCAAGGTCACCACCGGCGCCGGCTCTCTGACCACCTGGTACGCGCACATGCAGAGCGTCACCGTCAGCCGCGGCCAGACCGTCGCTGCCGGCGAGCCGATCGGTGAGGTCGGCAAGGAGGGAAACGGCTCCGGGTGCCACCTTCACTTCGAGGTCCACCTCGAGAACGGCTCCATCTACGGACCCGACAACGTCGACCCCTCGACCTGGCTGGCTGAAAACGCCTCGAAGTCGAGCCGGTCTGTGTGATCGCTGCCGGGCCCTCCCGACACATAGGTGACCAGCCAGAACTTCGACCACCCACGATTCCTGGAGGTGGAATCCAATGCAGCGAGAGCGACGACGCGACCCCTACCCCTGGACCTGGGAGATCCCTGTAGCCGTGGCCCTGGCGGCCCTGTTCGTCGTCGTGATCGGCATCCAGCTGGGCCGCTCCGTCGCGAACCTACTTACCGGCGCCGGCTGGACCTGGCCCGACGCCAACGCCGGCGCGTTCCCCTCACCGATCGGCACCGCCTTCTGGACCAGCCTCCCCGGCGTGGTCGGCGGGCACGCCGACGCCGGCCTGCCCACACCGACACCGGACGGCCTGGCTGGCCGCGGCCTGGTGTGGGTCAGCCTCGCGATGACCGAGGTCGCGCTGCTGAGCGCCAGCATCTGGGTCGGCGTCTGGGCCTACCAGCGGTGGGGCCCGGGACGCATGCGCGGCATGGCCACCGCCGCAGAGGCCGAGAAGATCCTGGGCGTCACTCGGCTGCGCAAGGTCGCCGGCATCGTCCGCCCCGACCTCTACGGCAAGCACGCCACCGCCACGGGGGCACCCGTTCAGCGCACCGCCGGCGACCTCACCGAACAGACCGGGCCGCAGCTCGGCCACGGGCTCAGCCCGTGGCTCCTGAACGGCCGCCGGACGAAGGAGGAGGAGCGATGAAGCTGAGGTTTAACCCGTGGGACGTGGGCTGGCGCATCGGGGACGCGCACGAGCCGCGTGGCGGCGAGCTGTGGGTGCCGTGGGACCGCACCGCCGGCGTCATTGGCCCGCAGGGCTCCGGCAAGACCCTCGACCTGCTCACCCCGGCGCTGCTCAGTGCCCCGGGCGCTGCCCTGGTCACCCTGACGAAGGTCGAGGACCTGGTGCTGAGCCTCACCGAACGCTCCCGCGACGACCGGCCGTGCGTGGTCCTCGACCCGTTCGGGCTGGCCGAGGGCGTCGTCGACGAGCTGATCTGGGACCCGATCGCCGGCTGTGTGGACCCCAAGGTCGCCGAGCGGCGAGCCAAGGCCTTCACCGCCGGCACCGTCAAGGGTGCGATCACCGGCGGCACCGGGGACGATGCCGCCCGGTTCTACGCCGCGGAGTCGGCGAAGGTGCTGCAGGGCTACTTCCACGCCGCGGCCCTGACCGGGAAGACCCTCGAGGACGTCCTGCAGTGGGTCGCGAACCCGACCGCGGCCAGCCAGCCGATGGAGATCCTGCGCCGGCACCCGCACGCCGAGCCGTTCTGGCACGGCCTGCTGCACGGGGCGCTCAACGGCGACGACCGCACCGCCGGCAACACGATCACCACGGTGCAGCAGGCGGTGTCGTTGTTCTTTCAGGCCGACATCCGCCGCCGCTGCGTCCCCAGCCACGGGCACCCGGCTACCGACCTGGCCGACGTGATCCGTCGACGCGGCACCATCTACCTCCTGGGCCGCGAAGACCCCTACGCCTCGGCCAGCCCGCTGATGACCGCGGTGGCCGAGCACGTCTTGGACACCGGGCTGCTGCTGGCCAACAGCTCACCGTGGGGCGGCCGGCTGTGCCCGCCGCTGGTCTCGGTGCTCGACGAGCTGCCATCGACCGCACCGCTGCCGACCCTGCGCACCCGGATGGCCAACGAGCGCGCCCTGGGCCTGTCGTTCATCTGGGCCGCCCAGACTCGTCCCCAGCTGACCAGCATCTTCGGCGAGCACGAGGCCCGGGCACTGCTCGGGCTCACCAACACCCTGGTGATGTTCGGCGGGTCGAAGGACGTCGCGTTCAACCAGGAGATCTCCGACCTGCTCGGAACAGTCCGCATCGGTCGCGTCACCCACTCCACCGGGGGGTTCAACGGCGGTAGCCGCAACTTCTCCGGCGACGACATCCCCATCATGCGTCCCGAGGAGGTCCGCCAGCTCCCCGAGCGACGGGCACTGGTGATCGCCGAGAACGGCAAGCCGATCATCGCCAAGCTGCACCGCTGCGTGGAGGGCAAGGCCGGCGAGCGGCTCCTGGCCGACCAGCGGACGCTGCGCGCGCGGCTCACCAACGACCGCCGCATGGTCATCACCCCCGAGGCCCGGGCCACCGCCGCCCTCGTCGAGGCGCGCCGCCTCGGCTTCGTCGACGACGAGACCGAACCAACAAGGAGTGAGCTGTGACGACCGAACAGGCCCGACGGGCCGCACCCAGCCCGATGGTGTTCCCGTTCCCCGTGCCCGGCGAGCGGGTCCGGCTGGCCTACCGCGAGCTCCACATCGCCATCAACGGCACCGAGGAGCAGAAGAAGGTCCTGGGCAACCACGCCCTGCTGCCGCGGCCCTGGGAGCCGGCCATGTGCCTGGACCCCGAGCTGCGGCACCAGCTGTGGGAGTGGCTCGAGGATGTCGTGGCTTGGCTCAACCGCGAGTACACCTGGGACGTCTCCGGGCTCATCCCCAGCTGCTGGCCACTGCACCCGCACCTGGTCCACGAGATCGCGGTGCTGGCCGACCAGCGCCGCCGCGCCGGACTGGCGATGACCAGCGACGCGCTCGAGGAGTGGCACCGCTACTGCCTGCCCGGCTTCACCGACCGCATGCGGAACAGGCTGCGGGCCCACTGCGACGACGAGCACAAGAACTGGCCGGCCAAGCCGCGACACAACGAGCACCTGGGCGAGGCCAGCACCCAGCGGCGCGAGAACGCCTTCGCCCACGACGTCGACGCGCTGCCCGCCAGCCGACGGGCGTATGAGCAGCCCGAGCCGGTCGGTCGACCGCGTCTCGTCGAGGTCGACCTGGACACCGGCGAGATCAAGGACGACCCGCTCGGTGCGCAGCCGCGCACCCGAACTGAGAAGGGACCGAGGGAATGACAGAGGCAACGATGCAGACGAAGGAGCGTTCCGAGGCCATCGGTCGCGCGCAGCGCGCTCTCAAGGCCCTCGGCGAGCACCCGCGTTCGAGCAAGAAGGAGCTCGGCCACGCGCGCGAGCACCTCAACGCCTGCTACTCCCACAGCTCCGGCGAACACGTGTGGAACGCCGTGGCGCAGGTCGAGGCGATGGCCGAGCGTCGCTACGGCGTCCCCAGCGCCGAGGAGCACCGCCAGCTGGTGGAGCCGAGCGAGGACCTCGAGGAGCCCGCGACAGCCGCCCGCGGCCGCGCGGCCGAGGACCGTGCGCCTGTGTCGACGACGCCGGCGCACGATGTGGGACTCGCTCCCACCGCGTCGAGATGATGCCGACGCCTGCACCCGGTGCGCGAATCGGCCTCAGAACGCCGCTGAGAGACCGGGAACCCGGCCTACCGGGCACGGTGGCGCCAGCGCGTTGTCTCCGAGCGATTCTGAGCGATCCCGCCACTGCGGCCGTCAAGGCCTAGAGCCATGCCCGACCCCGTGGCCTACGCCCTCCTCATCGTCGCGGCGATCGCCTACCTGGGTGGCGCCGTCCTGGTGGTCGCGACGCTGGCCAAGGTCCTGGTCGCCTGGTCGGAGGGCTGGCGCACCCGCCGCGGCGCCGAGCCGGTCGACCAGGCGCTGCAGCAGCGGGCCGCCGCGGCGATGGCGGCCGTCGCGGAGCTCGCGGACATCGCAGCGCCTGGCACCGACGTCGTCGCGATCCTCGGTGCGCCTACCGGCGACGCGGACCGCGTCGTGGGCGACGGCGGACTGGCGGTGACCCGTTTCCGAGCGGGACACCCGGCCACCGTGGTGTTCGCACGGGCCGCACTCACCGGGCTCAGCTGTGCCGCGGTGCAGAGCCTGGCTGCCCACGAGCTCGCCCACGTCATCCGACGTGATCGGACCTCGGCGCGGCGCACTACGCGTGGCTGCTCGGCTACCTGGTGCTCGTGCTCGCCGGCGGCGGCCTCACGATCACGGCGCTCGCGGCTGCGCCGCAGCTGGCCGGCCCGGCGATGCTGGCCACGATGACTGCCGCCGTCGCGTTCCTGGGCTTGCGCGTCGCCTTCGACCGGCGGGAGGAGATCGCCGCCGATCTGTTCGCCGTCGACCTGACGCGTGACCTGGACGCGGCCGCCGAGCTGATGCGGTTCTACGAGGACAACGTCGCCCGGCTGCTGCCTGATGGTGGTCTCGGCCGAGCGTGGGCGCGGCTCGAGCGACGCTGGTTCGCCACCCACCCTGAGCCGCAGGCACGGCTCGCCGCCATGCGCCGCCACCTGGTCGACCAGGCGGCCGACTAGCCCTCGACGCCGCCGGCACCACCGGCCACGGCCAGCGACCGCGGCTCGGGGCTGTAGGACAGCACTCCCTCACGCGCGAGAGTCCGGATGATCCGCTCCCGCAAGGCCGGCGCCCAGCCGAGCGCGTCACCGAGCTCGGTCCACGTCGGGCCGGCGCCGGTGCGTTCCCACACGCCGGCGACGTACGCCTTGGCCCGCTCGGCGTCACGATCGACTGCGGTCCGCGCGGTGGCGGCGGCCTCTTCGCGCGCCTGCTGCTGCTCTCGCCACCCTGTCTCGAAGACGTCTATTCGGGGGCGACCCAGCCCGGAGACTGGCGGTCAGATGCACCGCCAGCCGGTGCCGCGGCAGCCCGGGGCGCCCTGCGGCGCCCACCAGATCTACCTACGCGTCGACCAGCTCGTCCGGCGGGGTACCTGCGTAGCCGGCGACGGCAAGGAACTGCCGCACCTGAGCGCGCGTCGCACGCCGGGGTCGCTTCGTGGCAGACATGACACCTTGATCGGCCGGGGGAGTGGGCGCCCAAGACTACTGACGGAAGCCGGACAGTCCGTCCAGTCAGCGTCGCGGAGTGCCGCGCCGCGGCGGCCGCGGCGGTTGACGTCCTGCCGGTCGCGCGCGGCTCCCTGCGACGTGGTCGGCGCCGGGATCTCTCGGTGTCGATCGGGATCTCCAGACGGGAGACGATCCGGTAGCGCAGGTCGCGTGCGGGGCTGTCGCCCAGGGGCTTCTCGGCGACGATGGCACGGGTGGCGGCGCCGACGTCGTGACCGTGCTCGTGGGCCTGCTGCAGCATCGCTGCGGTGGCCGGCCAGTCGCCCTGCTCGAGCAGGCGCGGGTCGAGCTCGCGGGCCA